>JBFJXW010000021.1:0-30198 GCA_041622895.1 Desulfobulbus sp.
GCCAGAGAATCCACCGGCTGGATCAGATTGGGCATGACGACCCCGCCGGCAAACTGGGCGGCGGAGAACGGTGTAACCAGATGCAGCATTTCCTGCTCGCGCAGGTGCAGGTGCATATCAAGGGGGGTATCAAGGACGAGGTTCATCAGTGCAGGTATAAGGGGTACATGTTTAAAAAAACTGGGCGGTCCAGATTTCGATCTCCAGGCCGCCGTTATTTTTTGGGCGGCAGCACATCGGTGATCGAGCCATCAACCATCTCGGCGGCAAAGGCAAAGGTTTCCGCCAGGGTCGGATGGGCGTGAATGGTTTTACTGATGTCTTCAGCGTTAGCCCCCATCTCCAGGCCCAGTATCGCCTCGTGAATCAGTTCGCCGGCGTTGTGCCCGCAGATGCCGGCCCCGATGAGGCGACCTGTGGCCTCATCGAACAATACCTTGCTGACCCCGTTGGCGACCCCGGCACTGAGGGCGCGACCACTGGCACCCCAGGGAAACTTCCCTTTCCGGTAGGCAAGCCCCTGCTGTTCGGCCTCTTTTTCAGTCAGCCCCATCCAGGCGATCTCAGGTTCGGTGTAGGCTACCGAGGGGATGGCCATGGGCGTAAAAGCCGACTTGCGCCCTGCGATCACCTCCGCTGCCACCTTGCCCTGATGGCTGGCTTTATGGGCCAGCATGGGTTCCCCGACCACATCGCCGATGGCGTACACATGGGCAAGTGCCGTTTCCTGGCGTTCATTGACCGACACGAAGCCATGCGGGTCCAAGGACAGGCCGATTGCTTCCAGGCCGAATCCTTCCGTGTTGGGACGACGTCCCACAGCCACGAGAACGGCGTCAAAAACATCGGTTGCCGGGGCCTTTTCCCCTTCCAGCGCAACCTCGATGCCGCTGGTACCGGCGACCATTGCGGCCACTTTGGTTTGCGTAAAGATCCGGTACTTTTTCTTCAGCTTTAAAAAGAGCGGTTGCACCAGATCGCGATCCGCGGGCGGAATAATCTGGCTCTCCATTTCCACGATGGTGATTTCCGAGCCCAGCGCATGGTACACCTGCGCCATTTCCAGCCCAATGATGCCGCCACCGATAATCAGAAGCCGCTTGGGCACTGTGGTCAGCGCCAGAGCGTCAGTGGAATCCCAGATGCGCGGATCATCCGGGCTGCCCGGCAGCACAAAAGGATGGGACCCGGTGGCAATAATGGCATCGGTAAAGGTGACCCTGGTTTCTTCATCCGTACCGCTGACCTGCAGGGTTGTCGAATCAAGGAAGGTGCCGTGGCCGCTGAGCCGGGTGATCTTGCGGGCCTTGCACAGGCTGTCCAGACCGTTCGTCAGTTGGGTGATGATCTTGGCCTTGTGCTTGCGCAGGATTTCGATATCGATTTGCGGCGGTCCAAAAACGATCCCGGACTCAGCCGCCGCCTGCGCCTGCTCAATCACTGCTGCGGCATGCAGCAGCGTCTTTGAGGGAATGCAGCCGACATTGAGGCAAACGCCGCCAAGCCGCTGTCCTTGTTCGATCAGACAGACGTCCAGGCCGAGGTCGGCTGCGCGAAAGGCCGCGGTATATCCCCCCGGACCGCCACCAAGAATCGCGACGCCGGTTGTCAGTTGTTGCACCATACAGAGCCTCCTTTGCAGAAAAAATAACAAGACATTATAACAGGGTTCGTTTCAGATCCTCAAGATTCAGTCGCAGGGTCCTGCAAAATCGTGCGGCTTCGGCACCGTCAACGATCCGATGGTCATAGGAGACAGCAAAAGGCAGGACCAGCCGAGGCGTAAAGGTCTGCCCGTCCCACACCGGTTTCATCACGCTTCTGCACAGGCCAAGGATGGCGGCCTGTGGCGCACTGACGAGAGGAGTAAAACCGGTACCGCCGATACCGCCAAGACTGGAAATGGTGAAGGAGGCGCCCTGCAATTCACTGATGGTCAGCTTGCCCTCACGCGCCGCTGCACTCAACCGGGCCAATTCCGCTGCTATTTCGCCCAGGTTCATCCGATCGGCATGTTTCAACACCGGCACGGTCAACCCCTGGGGCGTGTCAACGGCGATACCGATGTGGTAGTATTGCTTGAGGATGATTTTTTCACCCGGAACCAGCGAGCTGTTCAACAGAGGGTGAGCTTTCAGCGCCGCGACAACCGCCATAACCGCAAAAACCAAGGGGCTGAACTTGCCTCCGCCCTCTGCCTGCACCTCATTGCGAAAATGATCGAGCTCGGTGATGTCAGCCTCGTCGAAATGGGTGACCAGGGGAATACTGACCCAGCTTTTATGGAGATGCGGCCCGGATATTTTCTGGATGCGGGTCAGGGGGAGATCCTCGACAGGACCATGCTGACTGAAATCCTCCAGCGGTACCGCTGGAGCCATCAGGCCCAAACCGCCGACATCGGGAGCCATGCCTTGTTCCATGGTTCGCTTGACCAGAACCTGGACATCCTCTTTCAAGATACGCCCGTTGGGGCCGGTTGCCTCCACTTTGGCCAGATCAACCCCCAGTTCGCGGGCATAAGCCCGAACCGATGGGGTTGCATGCGGAAGCATGTCTGACGGCTCGCTGTCCGATGGCGATTCCTGGGGCTCCGTTATGGCGGGAGGCTCCGCTGTTTGCTGCTCTGGGGATGGCGATGACACGTCCGGCTCTTTTTCTTCCGGTTCTTTTCCTTCCGGCTCTTCCCCCTCTGGCTTCTCTGCTTCCTCGACCGGCGCAACCGCATCGCCCACTTGTATTTCGGCGATCACGTCGCCGCTGGCAACCGCGTCCCCTTCCTTGAGATGCACCGCCTCAATCACTCCTGAAAAGGGGGAAGGGATATCCATCACCGCTTTTTCACTTTCCAGAGCGATCAGGGAATCTTCTTGCTGCACACTGTCGCCCGCTTTGACAAACACCTCGATGACCGTAATTTTCTGCACGCCACCGAAGTCCGGGACCGTTATTTTTTCCAAGGCCATGGTTCTCTCCTCCTATCGGCTGACGGGATGTGGTGCATCGGTCTGAATAGCGTAACGGCTGATCGCCTCGCTGACCGTTGCCCTGTCCAGGTCGCCCTGATCAGCAAGCCCTTTGAGCGCGGCAATGACCACGTGATAGCGATCCACCCGGAAAAAATCGCGCAGAGCGGCACGGGAATCGCTGCGCCCGAAACCATCGGTACCAAGAATGGTCAGCGGGTTGGGGATCAACCGCCTGATCTGTTCGGCATAGCCACGGACGTAATCGGTGCTGATCACCGCCGGGCCCTCGTGCCCAGCCAAGAGCTCTTCCACATAGGAATGCCGGGCGGGCTGATCAGGATGGAACCGATTCCAGTCTTCAATCTCCATGGCCTCGCGGTGCAACTGGTTGATGCCAAGGATCGACCAGACATCGGCCTGGACCTCATACTCCGCAGCCAGGATGTCGGCGGCAGCGATCACTTCGCGCAGGATAGCGCCGCTGCCCATCAATTGCACCCTGAGTCTGCCTTCCCCGCCCTTGCGGAACAGATACATGCCTCTGCCGATGCCCTCTTCGACGCCAGCCGGCATTTCGGGCTGCTGATAATTTTCATTCAGCAGCGTGATGTAATAAAAGCAGTCCTCACCTTGACCGTACATCCGTTGCAGTCCCTGCTGAATCAACACCGCAACCTCATAGGCAAACGTGGGATCGTAGGCCACACAGTTGGCAATGGGCGATGCAAGAAGCAATCCCTGGCCATCTTGGTGCTGCAGCCCCTCGCCATTCAGGGTGGTCCGTCCGGAAGTGGCGCCCATGAGGAACCCTCTGGCCCGGCTGTCGGCTGCTGCCCACAGCTGATCGCCGATACGCTGGAACCCGAACATGGAATAGAAGGTATAGAACGGAATCATCGGCACCCCATAGTTGACTTGGGCAGTGCCGGCAGCCAGCCAGGAAGAGATGGACCCGGCCTCGGTGATGCCCTCTTCCAGGATCTGCCCCTTGGGATCCTCACGGTACCAGGCCATGGCTTCCGAATCCTGCGGTTCATAGAGCTGCCCGGTGGGGGCATAGATACCCAGCTGGCGAAACAAACCCTCCATGCCGAAAGTGCGGGCCTCATCGGGAATAATCGGCACGACGCGCTCGCCGATATGCTTATCCTTGACCAGGGTGGTGAGCAGGCGGACAAAGGCCATGGTGGTGGACAATTCACGCTCTTTGGATGATTCCAGCAGACCGGCGAAAAGGTCAAGCGACGGCGTTTGCAGGGGAATGTGCCGACTATCACGGTAGGGTACCGGCCCCCCCATGGCCAGCCGCCGCGCCGCAAGGAATTTGGCCTCCGGACTGTCCTTCGGCGGACTGATAAAGGGCAGCGCCTCCAATTCTTCATCCTTGAGCGGCACATGAAATCGATCCCTGAAGACCTTGAGCGATTCCACATCCATTTTTTTCACATTATGGGCCACCATCACCGATTCACCGGCCTGGCCCATACCGAACCCCTTGACGGTCTGCACGAGGATGACGGTCGGCGTGGCCGTGTGTCGCAACGCAGCGGCAAAGGCGGCATACACTTTGCGCGGATCGTGCCCGCCCCGGCTCATCTGCCACAGCTCCGTATCGCTGATACCGTCGACCAGTTGCGCCAGAGCCGGATCATCGCCAAATATTTTCTCACGCAGGTACGCCGGGCCTCGAGCATGGATGGTCTGAAAATCGCCGTCGACCATGGCGGCGAATTTCCGCAGCAGCAGTCCCTCGGTATCGCGCTGGAGAATCTTGTCCCATTCCGTGCCCCAGAGCACCTTGATCACGTGCCACCCTGCACCGCGAAACTTGCCCTCCAGCTCTTGAATGATCTTGCCGTTGCCCCGCACCGGCCCGTCAAGACGCTGCAGATTGCAGTTGACCACAAAAATGAGATTATCAAGCCCTTCGCGGGCGGCCAGGGACAGCGCCCCCAGTGCCTCAGGCTCGTCGGATTCACCGTCGCCCATAAAAACCCAGACCTTGCGACTTCCGGCTTCCTTCAGCCCCCTGCTGTCCATGTAGCGCATGAACCGGGCCTGATAGATGGCCGCCATCGGCCCCAACCCCATGGAAACCGTGGGGAATTGCCAGAATTCAGGCATCAGCCAAGGATGCGGATAGGACGAAAGTCCACGCCCTTCCACCTCCCGGCGAAAATGGTCCACCTGTTCTTCACTGAGACGTCCCTCAACAAAGGCGCGGGCATAGATACCGGGCGAGCTATGCCCTTGAAAATATATCAGATCGGCACCATCCGGGGCCTGCGGACCACGGAAAAACCAATTGAAGCCGACCTCGTAGAGGGCGGAAATCGAGGTGTAGGTGGCGATATGGCCCCCCAACCCCTTGCCGTCTTTATTTGCCCGGGCAACCATAGCCATGGCATTCCAGCGGACATAGGCCGCCACATTACGGGCGATAAACGATTCCTCGGGCGGCATCACCTCGCCGTGACCCGGCAGAATGGTATTGCCGTACGGGGTGAGGATGCCGGGCGAGGTGCTGACCCCTTTGCTTCTGGCCCGATCCGTCAGAGTGCGGAGCAGATAATCTGCTTTTTCCTCCCCTTCCCGCTGAATAACGGCCTCAAGGGACTGCAGCCAGTCGTTGGTTTCCGCCGGATCAGGATCGTTATAATATGCACTCATCAGCACCTCCTGTTGAAGTAAAGAAGAGAAGAGTTTGTCTGGCTCTCTCAGAGAGACAAGCTGAGCGTTATCACGCGGGTTCCATCCGCTGACTCGCGAATTTCCGCAGCATCCATAGATGTGCCCAAACACTGCGAATGGTAGCATTTCCATGCGACTTTGCGCAAGAACAAGCATACCCTGCCACAATCATGCTGGCTCGAAAAACGGGCCGATACGGCCTGCGCAAGTGTGCCGCACACCAACCCTACATTACTGTAGCTCTTTCTACCTTTTCGTCTATTACTGTTCATTTTTTTGCCGGGCAGGCCTGTTTTCGGTACCGCATCGGTCCCCCTTCCATTAATGCATGGTTCTGGCATCGTACCGATATAAAACATTTTTTTAGCAAAACATTCAGAATGGCGCAGAGATTGCTTCTAGATGCGTAAGGGAACTGACTGCACCCTGCCTTTCCAGGCGGCACAGCAGGAGACCACACTTATGAAAGATACATGGGAAAAAATTTGTGAATATGCCTCCATGCCGGTGCACGGCACCTTGTCGCGGAAATTGCGCAAAGGGGTGACCCTGCAGGTCAATGAGGGCAAGCAATTTGAAAATGCGGTGCTTTTTCTGGGAGAAAAATTTATCAGAATCACCGAGGATGAGGACGGAAAGATGATCAACAGTTATTACGACTGGAAAAGCATCCAGTCGATCAGAACCTATAGCCCCAAAGAAGAGCCTACAAAGTAACTTTATCAAGACGTGTCACCTGGAAAAGGCAAGGGTGCGTTCACTGGCAATGGGCTTCTGCGGTTCCCTTACCTCTCCGCTCGTTGCACCTGGACCGGGAAGCACTACGTCGCGGAGTCATGGAATGAACATACAATACAGACCGCTAGGTATCGTAAAGGAAATGCTGGAGCAGATCGGCATCGAGGTGACCTATGCCTATGAGGACCTGGTCTTTATCAAGCATAACCATTTCCTCCTCCAGTTTGGCCAAACAGGAGAAATCGTGTTTTTCCACGCCAATGTCGAGGCGAGCGAGACGGATGCACAACAGCTTTTTACTGCCGCTCAGAACGCGGCATCCGCTCAGGGGATCACCCTGATCCACCGGGGGCGTTACCGGTTGTCAGCAGGGGAGGACGAAAACCTGTCTCTCGAATTTCTCGACGATACCATCCCTGAACAGTACCAATAAACAGTGACGGATCCATCCCTGCACATGCTCGCCTGTCCGCAGTGCGGCTCGGAATTTTTTGTCTCCACCCGGTCCGGAGAACGAACCGTTTTCCAGATGAACGCCGCTGCTCAGCCTGTGGCGGTGCTTCGTGAAAAACAACCTGACGACACGCTCTCGCCCAATCCGAAGACGATCTACTGCGGCGCCTGCTCCTGGAAAGGTCCAGCGGACGCCTTGGTTGCATCGCACATGTGATATCGGGAAAACAGCTCGTTACGACACAGCAACGCTTTGCAGCAACAGCCCCCGCTCCCTCCATGCTGCATCTCGAAGCACCTGCTATTTCACCCCAGGGAGGACGACTGGCGAGCGCCTCCCTGCCATGACACCAGCAATCGGCTCGGCATGACACGATCAGCTGATGCAATATCGTCCTGTTTCCTCTAAAGAGCGGCCGAAACAACCGTTTCCTCTCCTTTGCAACGCTTTCGAATAATCTCTCCAGATGGGCAGGTTCAGCTGACACTTCGCCCCTCAACCCAACGAAAATATGTGCAAATTGTGCAAAGTAAAAAAATATTGCACAGCCGCTTTTTTGCCTTTATACAGCAAACAGCAGACAATTTTGACCATTTTTCCAGATAGAGGTGCGTTTGATCGATATGCGTAGGTAAGCAGCATAACTGTACATCAAGGAGGTGACAGATGGAGTCGAAGCTTGTTGGCAGCAACAATAATCTGTTGAGTGGCGTGACTCGCAGGGATTTCATGAAATTCTGTACAGCGGTGGCCGCGACAATGGGCCTGCCGCTCACCGCGGTTCCTCAAATAGCCGAGGCAGTCACCTCGCCGAAACGACCTCCCGTGATCTGGCTGTCCGGCCAGGAATGCACCGGGTGCGTGGAATCACTCTTACGCACCAACCACCCCTCCATCGACAGTCTGATCTTTGACCTCATTTCCCTCGAATATTCCGAGACCCTGAACGCCGGATCCGGTCATCAGGCGGAAGCGGCCCGCGCCAAGTCCATTGAAGAAAATACCGGTAAGTTCATCCTGGTGGTGGATGGCGCTATTCCCGTAAAGGATGGCGGCATCTATTGCCAGATAGCCGGCAAGCCGGTGCTGGATATCCTGAACGAAACCGCACCCCTCGCCGCTGCCGTCGTTGCCATCGGCTCCTGCGCCGCCTGGGGTGGTGTTGCGGCGGCCGCCCCCAATCCCACGGGAGCCAAACCAGTCCACGAAATTCTCAAAGCCAAAGGCATCCCGGTGGTCAATATTCCCGGCTGCCCCCCCAACCCCTACAATTTCCTTTCCACCGTTATCCACTTCCTGACCTTCAACAAACTGCCGGCCCTCGACGACAAAGGGCGGCCCAAATTCGCCTACAGCCGGCTCATCCACGAAAACTGCGAACGCCGTCCTCATTTTGATGCCGGCCGCTTTGCCGAGGAGTTCGGCGATGAAGGCCATCGCCAAGGATATTGCCTGTACAAGCTGGGCTGCAAGGGACCGGAAACCTACAACAACTGTCCATCGCTTCCCTACAACGACACTCCCGGCTGCTGGCCGGTAGCTACAGGGGCTCCCTGTTTTGGCTGCTCGGAAGAGCATGTTGGCTTTTCCAGCCCTCTCTTCTCCAAGGCCAAGGTAATTTTCCCCACGCCACCGGCGCAGCATCCCGAAGCCGTTCCGCCCAAAGGCGGTGGCGCCAAGGGGTTTGCCTACGGAGTCGCCGGGGCGGCCATTGGTGCCGCGGCAGTAGCCCTGTCACAGCGAGGCGGCAAGGAAGACTGATAACGAGCTCGGGAGCGCACATATCATGGCACTAAACAGACGGAATTTTCTCAAATTTTCAGCAGGAGCCAGCCTGATGCTGACGGCGGGAGCAACGCCTGCCTCGGCCGCGCCAAAATCCGAATTACCGCCCGATGCGGTCGGCATTCTCTATGACGCCACCCTCTGCATTGGCTGCATGTCCTGCATGGTCCACTGCAAAAAGGCCAATGCAGAACCAGGGGGCGCCCTCTACCATAAAGAAACCGCGGGGCAGATACCCTATGAATACCCTGAGGGCGATAAAATTTACGATGCCCCGGATGGCTTGTCCGACAAGACCCTGTGCGTCATCAAGGCATATCAGGACGGTGACAAGGCGCAGGTCGGCGATAAAAACTCTCCGGCCTTCTCCTTTATCAAACAGCACTGCCTGCACTGCATCAACCCGGCCTGTGTATCGGTCTGTCCGGTAGCGGCCCTGCAAAAACAACCGGACACCGGTATCGTCACCTACAACAAAAACAAATGTTTCGGCTGCCGGTACTGCCAGATCGCCTGCCCTTTCGGCATTCCCATGTATGAGTGGGAAAAGGCATCGCCCTCGGTGGTCAAATGTCAACTCTGCAACCACCGCTACGCTCAGGGCAAATATTCGGCCTGCTGCGAATTCTGCCCCACGGGTGCTTCAATCTTCGGCCGGGTGGAAGACCTGCGGGAAGAGGCAAAACGCCGCTTAGTCCTCAAGCCGGGCGATACCTATGCCTACCCGGTAAAACGGGTCGATGGCACCGAGCGCACCGAACAGGTGGTGGCCGAATATGTCGATCATATCTACGGCCTCGATGAAGCTGGCGGCACGCAATATCTCTTCCTGGCCGGGGTGGACTTCGACAAACTGGGCTTCAATCCCCGCATCACCAACCAGGTCTACCCTGAATATACCTGGAGCTATGTCTCCCATGTGCCCGCCCTGATCGGCACCCTTCTGGTCGCCGGTACCGCACTGCGGGTGGTAACCCAGAAGATGGAGAAGAAAAAAGAGGATACCGGCAAAGGGGATGCGTCCTGATCGTACCAAACGACCCGTCCTCACGAAAAACGACACAGCGTGACATTCCCCCCCTTGCAAAGAGAGCGTAAAGGAGAACAACCATGGCCAGAAAAATTACCATTGATCCCGTAACCCGAATCGAGGGTCATCTGCGCATAGACTGTGAAGTGGAAAACGGCCTGGTCACCAATGCCTGGTCATCCGGACAGATGTGGCGGGGCATCGAGATCATCCTCAAAGGGCGAGACCCCAGGGATGCCTGGGCCTATACCCAGCGGATCTGCGGCGTGTGCACCACGGTCCATGCCATTGCTTCGGTGCGGGCGGTGGAAGATGCCCTGCAACTGGAAATCCCTCTGAATGCACAGTTTATCCGCAACATGATCGTCGGCGCCCATGGCATCCATGACCATATGGTTCATTTCTATCAACTCTGTGCCCTGGACTGGGTGGATATCGTTTCCGCCACCACCGCCGATGCCCGAACCACCGCTGCTCTGGGGCAAAAGCTGTCCAACTGGAAGGGCAACAGCTACCAGGAAATCAAGGCGGTCCAGGACCGGCTGAAAAAATTTATCGGCAGCGGCCAGCTGGGCATTTTTGCCAGCGGCTATTGGGGCCACCCGGCAATGAGGCTTACCCCGGAGGTGAACCTGCTTGCCGCCACCCATTACCTGCAAGCCTTAGAGTACCAGCGAAAAATCAATCAGGTCGTAGCCATCCTCGGCAGCAAAACACCGCATATCCAGAACCTGGCGGTCGGCGGCGTCACCAATCCGATCAACCCGGACAGCCCATCCAATCTGACCATCGAAAAACTGTTCCATATCAAGACGCTGATCGATGAGGTGGGCGACTTTATCAAGCAGGCCATGCTCAGCGATGTCGCTGCCATCGGCGCCTATTACGCCGACTGGACCGGCTATGGTGCCGGTGTGCTCAATTACCTGTCCGTACCGGATATGCCGATGGACAGCAAGTGCACGACCTTTGCCCTGAGCGGCGGCTATATCCCCGGAGGCGATCTCAGCAAATTCACGCCGATCGCCAATCAGAAAGAAGCCATGCTGTATAACAATATCAAGGAGTCGATCAAACACTCCTGGTACAACGGCAACTGGGACCGATCGCCTTACGAGGAGGACACCGTCCCCAATTATACCGGCTACGATTACGACAGTAAGTATTCCTGGGTCAAGGCGCCGACCTTCATGGGCAAGCCCGCCCAGGTCGGCCCCCTACCCCATGTGGTGGCTATGTACCTCTCGGGTCATGCCGCAACCAAAACCTATGTCGACGCCACCCTGCAGAACGTCTCGACCCTGGCCGGTACCACGGTGGGCATTGAAGCGCTCCATTCGACCATCGGCCGCATTGCCGCCCGGGTCATACGCTGCGCCGTCCTCTACGATACCATGAACGTGCAGTGGCAGGCCCTGGTCGACAATATCGGCAAGGGCGATTTCGACACGTTCAACACCCCGGTCTTTCCTCGGGGCGAACAGCGCGGCACCGGCTTCCACGAAGCCCCGCGCGGTACGCTCTCTCATTGGATTGTCATCGAGAACGGCAAGATCAAAAATTACCAGGCAGTGGTTCCCTCCACCTGGAATGCCGGGCCACGCAACGGGGAGGATGCCCTTGGTCCCTACGAGGCCTCCCTGGTGGGCAACCCGATCGCCGATGCCGAGTTGCCGCTGGAAGTGTTGCGCACGGTCCATTCCTTTGATCCCTGTCTGGCCTGCGCCATCCACCTGGTCGACGGCAAAAAGACCCCGCTCAGCAAGGTCAAGGTGTTATGAACCGGGAAAACGGGGCACGGACCCTGGTGCTGGGAATCGGCAATTTGCTGATCGGCGATGAAGGTGTGGGCTGCAAAACGGTCGAGGAACTGTCCCGCCGCTACATCATGCCGCCTGGAGTGGCGTGTGTGGATGGCGGCACAGCAGGATTCGAGCTGTTATCGATGATCGACAACAAGGAGCATGTTATCCTGATCGATGCCCTGCGCAACGATATGGAACCAGGGACCGTGGTCATGGTCGAAGGCGAACATGTGCCCAAGGCTTTCCTGGCTCGCACCACCCCCCACCAATTGGGTATCTGCGATGTGCTTGCCGCGGCCCAGCTCTGCGACACCATGCCCAAACGGTTGACTCTTTTTGGAGTAGAACCCAAGCAGATGGATGTCGGCATCGGCCTTTCTCCGCAAGTGGAGGCCGGCATGGAAAAAATCATCAGTGCAGTGGTCGATCAACTTCGTCACTTTGGCTATGAGGTGAAACACAATGGAATCAAATCCGAGCATTAAAACGTGGACGCCGACGACCATTGTCCTGGTCGTCCTGATTACCATCGGAGCCCTGGTGGCCGCCTATCGAATGTTCTTTGGCCTCGGCGCGGCCACCAACATGAACGATGGCTATCCCTGGGGGTTCTGGCTGGGCCTGGATGTTCTTGGCGGCGTGGCCATGGCAGCGGGTGGCTTCATCATCGCCTGCGCGGTCTACCTGTTCAACTGGAAAAAATATCGGCCGATTGTCCGGCCCGCCATTCTCACCGCCTTTCTCGGCTACCTGATGGCGGTTATCGCCATCTTTTTTGATATCGGCCACCCCTTCCGCCTGCCCCACCCTATGGTCATGTGGCAGTACCATTCGGTCATGTGGGTTGTGGCCATGCATGTTATTTTCTACACGACAACCCTGGCCCTTGAGTTCAGCCCCATGCTCTTTGAGCGCCTGGGTTGGGAAAAAGCGCGCCGGGCGGTGGGCAAGGTCATGGTGGGAGCGGTTATCTTCGGTGTCATGCTTTCCACGCTGCACCAATCTTCCCTGGGCGCGGTCTTTCTCATTGCCCCCTATAAAATGTCACCCCTGTGGTGGGATACCAAACTGCCCTTCCATTTCCTTGTTTCCGCCGTGGCCATGGGCCTGGCCATGGTCAGCTTTGAGACCATGCTCAGCGGCAGGTTTCTCCAACACAAAGTCGATAAAGAGATCTTCTACGGACTGGCCCGGGGCACGCTCATTGTCCTGAGCTTCTACCTGCTGCTCAAGCTGTATCAGTTGGTTACTGTTGCCAGCCCGAAGATGGCCTTTGACGGCTCGGTGGAAGGCAATATGTACCTGCTGGAAATGCTGATCGGGGTGATCCTGCCCATCGCCATTCTCAGCATCAAAAAGATGCGCACCAATGTCAACATCCTCTTTTCCGTCAATATATTGGTTATCGTCGGGGTCTTGTTGAATCGGATGAATGTCTGCCTGTTCAGCATGGAGCGGTACAACACCTGGCATGGAGCCGCGTATACCCCTTCATGGAAGGAATTCGCGGTGTCGCTCGGTATTATTTCACTGGGCGTCTTTCTCTACAAAATGTCGGCAAAGCATCTGCCGCTGTTCTCGCACTGATTCCACCGGTCGTTGTCGACACGGTCAGGATCAATGCCCCCATTGTTTGCCAGACGAAGCCCATGCGGGGAGGCCTCCTCCTCACTCCCTGCGTGGAGCTTCACCCAAGAAAAGATGCACAAACAGCCGGATTTGCCCCGGCAAACCCTTGCCCCCAACGCCCATGACTGAAAAAAATGGTATAAAAACAGCACGGCAGGCTCTACGTTGCTGCGGCATACTCCTGACAGGAGTGCTGCTGTTGCATTGCACCGATGCGGTGGCCACAGAGGAATGCCAAAGCCTGGTCCGCAACAAGTGCACTACTTGCCACTTTGTCACCTATATCTGTCCACGAATAGAAAAAGGGAAGGGACGCTTTGCCTGGAAAGGCATTGTCAAGGACATGATCAAGGAAGGCATGGTCGCCACCGATCAAGAGCAGGAGCGGCTGGTGGATTGCCTTGCCGATCCGGATGCGAAAGTCAGGGAGCTGTGTCCCCCAAAAAAGTAACGGCAGTGCACACCGTTCTTTGGGCTCTGGAGAAATAACCACCAAGCCCGCAATAGAACGAACACGAGGGAGCGACATGGGTCGTCCCCTCGTGTTGTCATCAATACTCAGGTGTGCGATGTAGAAATCAATAGACGCTCCTGCAGTTGACGCGCCAGACCCAGCATGGTTTCGATATCCTCCATGGTCGGTGTTCTAATGGTGCAACTGTACGGATCGCAGATCTCCTGATATTTATCAAGGTTTCGGATAGGATCGGCCATGCCCTGGATTGCCTCGGGCATCCATGTCTCCAGTGCATGCACCAGATCGTGCATGGTGTGGTTGTATGGCAGACGACCGATTTTCATCAGAGCGCTCATCACCAGCTTTTCAATACCCATGGCAACAAGATTGTACAAAATTTCGGTAGTGAAGGTTGCCTTCCTCTTGACAAAGGCGCTTTCGGCAAGATTAAGAAACTGTTCACCTTCCAGCCTATATTGTCCCCAGTCTTCAATGGCCTGGGGCCGGATGTCGGTAAATTCTACCAGTGCGGGATGCAGGGGATTAGTCACGGGTGTCTCCATAGCTATCGATCGTTTTGCTCCTTGGCCTACGCAACGGCCACTACAATCATACATGGCGCCTCAGGCAGATAAGCGCGGTCTTTTGCCAACCGAGCCGCTGGTAAAACGCAAGTCCCGGCTGATTATTGCTATCGGCCAGGAGTTGCAGACGGGTGGCACCCTGCTCTACAGCCCAACCGGCCATGGCGTTCATCAATGCACGCCCTATCCCTTGTCCTCGATGGGCAGGATCAACCACCATATCTTCAACAAGCAGGGCGGGGCCGCCTTCAGCCGTTGAAACCACCACCTGACCGGTGCACATGCCCACTACCCGACCAGCCTCTTCGGCCACCAGCACACACCCCCGATCATTTTCCAGCATCATTGCCAGCCCCCGCCGCTGGGTGGCGGCATTGAAGCTGAAATCCTCTTCAATAGAAAAGAGAAGCCTGAGCAGAGCAGTCAGCTCGCCCAGGTCCTGTTGCCGGGCTTTACGCAGCATTGCCATGGAACCCTTTCCTAGTCGATAAGGTAATCCGCTGCCGGCTCACCGTCTTCGACGCCGTCGAGAATAGCATCAATGATATCCGTACTGGTCACGCCTTTGAACCACCAATTTTCAGGCTGAACCACCATGATCGGACCGGATTCGCACTGCTTGAGGCAGCCGGTTGCGACAACCTGCATATCAAGACCGCGATCGAGGATTTCCTCTTCGATATATTGGAGAAATCCGTCGGTCTGCTTGTGACAGATTCCTTTAGGGTCGCCTTTGACACGAAAACTCTGACAAACCAATATTTGTTTTTCGGGGATAGCCATGATGCTCGTCCTTTCTTAAAATTGTTTCACGTTGTAGTTAGTTGCCGCATTTAGGTTTTTTGCCGCCGCCGTAGAGAACATCAACGGTTCCCTCGATATTTTCCTCAGTAACAATCACCCGGATTCCCCGGCTGCTCAGCACTTCCCGTGGTCGCTGACCCGCACTGGCAACCAGCAGGGCAAAACAGTCATGAAGGATTTCCGCCAGCTGCTCCCATCTGTTTTCTCCGCTGCCCGAAGCCGGGGCCTGGCGGGTCTCCAGCAGACAGGTGAGGCCGTCAGCTCTGGGGCCGTAAATCAGTATCGTTTTTGCCTGACCGAGGTGGAGATCGACATCCATGCCGGTCGCACTCACTGCCGCCACCCGAGGGCGTGCTTTAGTCGGTTGGGGCAATCCGGCCTGCACGGTCCCACCTGAGCCGCAGCAGGAAGCTGCTGAGGAACACCCGCTATCTACGGGTTGTTCCAGGATGGCTGCATTCATGTGTTGACCCGCAAGTTTACAAATCTGTTCCATCTGCATGCGGGTTGGCGCTGCTGGTACATCCGTCTGCTGCGGATCAGGAGAAAAAGGAAGCAATGCTATTTCCGTTGCCCCTTGCGCAGCCATGGTTTCAGCAATCGCTCCCACCTGATCGGCATTAACGTCCGGATACACCGTAGTGCGAATACTCACCGTAACACCCGCCTGAACCATGCCCTCAACCGTTTTCGCCTGCTCTTCAAGCAGCAGAGGAACCACGGTCTTCAAGGGCACCGTTTTCTTACCCGGACGAATCCATGCGTACAGTTGCTGGGCCGTTGCCGGGTCAAGGGTATCGACCAGCAGATTGAGATGGTCGAGTCCGGCCGTGGCCAGATCGGAGGCGTAACGAGCACCGTCGAACCCCAACGATGTCAGGGTAATACGCAGTTCCGGATACCGCTTTTTAAGCTGAGCGATAGTCTCCACAGTGGCGGCTATCGAAGCCAGAGGGTCTCCGGGACCATCCAGGGCAACGCTGTGCAGTCCTGGATACCGCTCCGCTTCCAGGAGCGCCTCAGCAGGAGACAGGGCCTGCCCCATCTTGGCATCCGGAGAGAACCGTATCCGGCACACTGCTTGCGGTGCAACCGGCAGCCGCAGGGTACTGACGGCAGCATCGGTTGCTGCGGCAGCAAAACGGCTCGCACTGGTAATGGGTATAACATTCATAGCAATCCGTCCGGTGGACTCAGAATAGGGAGTACCCGGAGAAGAGGCAAGGAGTCCCCTTCCCCGGGCGGTTGGTGTTAGAGAACCAGTTCAAACTTCTCTTCCGGATCGTCCCGGTCCTTGCGGTCAAGCAGGGCGTTGAGGACTTTCTCCAGGAATCGCAGCCCGCCTTTGTAGCCGACGGTCGGGAAATACTGATGTCCCTGCCGATCGAGGATAGGAAAGCCCCAGCGGATAAAGGGGATATCCTCATCACGGGCAATGTACTTGCCGTAGGTGTTGCCGATAAGCAGATCCACCGGCTCGTTCTTGATCCACTGATGGAGCAGGAACATATCGCCTTTCGCCCGGACATTGACCTCAAAGGGCATGTCCTTGGTGATCTCTTTGATCCGTTTCTCAAAGGCCTTTCCCGGTGTACCGGTAATCACGTGCACCGGACACATATCGATGGAGACCAGGAACTCGGTCATGGCAATCAGCTGATCCGGGTCGCCGTAGATCGCTACCTTTTTGTGGTAGAAATACTGATGCATATCGGAGATCAGATCCACCAGCTGGCCGCGTTCGTAGGCAACCTCATCCGGAACCACGGTGCCGGCAACGGTCCGCAGAGCATCGATGAACCGGTCGGTGGCTTTCAGGCCGAAGGGCATATCCAGCACCTTACAGGGTACCTTGTACTTGGTATCCAGCAGGCGGGCCGCATCAGCCGAGCACCACTCGCCCATGGCCAGGGTGCCGATGGCATCGCCGCAGCCTTTCAGCTCCTTAACGGTGACACCTCCCTGAGGAAACATATGATATTCACCGGTCAGCGGTCCGTTGAGTACGCCTGAGGTGTCGGGAAACATGGTGATCTCGGCACCGACCAAAGCGGAAAGCCGTTTGATCTCTTCCATGTCGCTGGGTTCAACCCATCCGGGGATAACATTTACCTTGCCGTTTTTCTTACCGGTGGGCTCGGCCAGGTCGGCCATCGCTTTCACCATGTTGGAAAACCCGGTGACATGGGAGCCGACATAACTCGGGGTATTGGCGCCGAGCACGGTCTTGCCTTCAGGTACGAGCCCATCAACACTGGCTTTCTTAAAGATCTGGGGGAGGTCGTCACCGATGGTTTCCGACAGACAGGTCGTATGGACGGCAATGACTTCCGGATTGTAGACTGTAAAAATGTTGTTAATCGCCTGCAGTAAGTTAGCCTGACCACCGAACACCGACGAACCTTCGGTGAACGAGCTGGTGGCGGCGGATACGGGTTCTTTATAGTGCCGGGTCAGGGCACTTCTGTGGTAGGCGCAGCAGCCCTGAGATCCATGGCTGTGGGGGAGACAGCCATGGATTCCCAGTGCCGCGTACATGGCGCCGATGGGCTGGCAGGTCTTGGCCGGATTAATGGTTACGGCACTGCGCTCGCTGATTTCTTTGGGTGTATGTCGAAGTAGCATTGTTCTGCCCTCTTGATTAAAGCTTTATTCCCACACGTAGGTGGCTGAGAGTTCCGGGCTTTCCTGCCAGGGCGCCTTCATGAAGCGCCAGACCTTGCTGTTAACCAGCCGGTCGATTTCCTTGTAGAAGTTAATCGCACCCTGGAATCCCGCATAGGGGCCGCCGGAATCGTAGCTGTGCAGCTGTTTCATGGGGATGCCCAGCTTCTGGACGGAAAACTTCTCCTTGATACCGGCGCAGAAGATATCCGGCTTCATCAATTCGACCAGTTTTTCCGCTTCGTACTGGTTGAGATCGTCGACAATAATCGAGTCCTTCTCCATATCCGGTACGAGTCCGTCGTATTCTTTGAACTTGTAGCCGGCATCTTCCAACGCCTTCATTTCTTCCGGCGTCTTGCGTGCTCGATAGCGGGCCTCGTCTTTCTCAACTTCAATTTCCTCAATATTGCGGCTATCGGCATCCACCTTGAGGAACGGTATGACATCTCGCCCCTCGTAGTCATCGCGATGGGCAAACTCATAGCCGGCACCCACCGTCTTCATGCCCATTTCGGTAAACAGATCCTGGTAATGATGGGCCCGAGAACCACCGACAAAGATCATGGCGGTCTTTCCTTTGGTCCGCGGCAGCACCTCGTCACAAACCGCTTCCACAGCCAGCATTTCCTCGGCAATAACCGCTTCCACCCGGTCAATCAATGCCTGGTCGCCGAAATAGGCAGCGATTTTGCGCAACGACTTGGCCGTTGATTTGGCGCCGATGAAGTTGACCTTGATCCATGGAATACCGAACTTGGTTTCCAACATATCGGCGACATAGTTGATGGAACGGTGACACATGACGCAACTGAGGTCCGCGACATGGGCCGATGCAAACTGATCGTAGGTCGAGTTGCCGGAAAAGGTTGATATCGTGTCAATGCCACACTTTTTCAATACGCGGTCAATCTCGAAGCCGTCGCCGCCGATATTGTACTCGCCCAGGAGGTTGATTTTATACTCACCCGGTTTTTCTTCATTGTTTTCACCAACCATGTGGGTAAAAACCTGATTGTTGGCAATATGATGGCCAGCCGACTGGGAAACACCTTTGTACCCCTCACAGCTGAAGGCAAACACGTTACAGTCGCCCAGTTTTTCTTTCATGTTACGGGAGACGGTATGGATATCGTCACCGATCAAACCCACCGGGCAGGTTGCAAAAACGGTAATCGCCTTGGGGTGGAAGATGTCGTAGACTTCCTGGATTGCCTGGGCCAGTTTCTTTTCCCCGCCGAAGATAATATCGGAATCCTGCATATCGGTGGAGAAGCAGTAGGTTATATAATTTTCACCGGTTTCTCCGGCATCGGTCTGGTTACGCCGAGTCAGCCAGGCGTAAAAGCCGCAGCCGATGGGGCCGTGTACCAGGTTAACGATATCCCGGGTCGGTCCCATGATAACGCCCTTACAGCCGGCGTAGGTGCAACCGCGCATGGTGATGATGCCGGGGATGGTCCGCACGTTGGCGACGATTTCCGGCGTGGTGTTTTCCTGCGCCTCGTTGATGAGAATCTGCTTTGCCCTTTTACGGGCCACTTTCGGTGGATATTTTTTCAGAAGCTCTTTCTTGATGTCCGTGGGTTCCCACTTGACGAGCTTTTTTTTCGCTGTTGCCATTTTCGTTGTCTCCTTGGGCTCAGGATATAGATTTCGTACCGGATTCGCCCGTTCGAACGCGGACAGCGTCACCAAGCGGCAGGACGAATATTTTACCATCCCCTGGTTTTCCCGTCTTATTGACACTGATGATCGACTCTACAACGGTGTCTACAAAATCGTCTTCGACGACGATCGTGACCAATCGTTTCGGATAGAGCTTTCCTTTCTCCCCGAGTAGGGAAGCGGCCTCTTCGTAGCCATTTTCAGCACCGGCAAGGACCTGGGGATTGACAAACCCCTTTCCTCTTCCGTTTGCCTCGTGGACAAAAAAGGCGTCCACTCCGGCATCAGTCAATGCCTTTTTGGTTTGATTCATCATATTCATACGCACAATGGCGTTGATCTCTTTCATGCGGCAACCTCCGCAGGCTCGACTCCTTCTACTACTCCGGAGCTGATGGTATAGGCGCATTCCACATCGCTGATAAAAATCTTGCCGTCACCAAAAGCACCCTTGGCACCGGATCGCGCCGTATTCATGATGGTATTGATAACGAAATCCTTATCTTCCGCCTTAATGACGCTCATCAGCATGGTTTTGGGGATTTCGTCATAGGTCACTTCGCCGATCTTGATACCGCGCTGCTTGCCGCGACCGGCCACTGAATATTTGGTTACTGCGGGAAAGCCTGCATCCATAAGGGCTGCAAGGACGGCATCTGCTTTTTCCGGTCTGATGATAGCTCTGATCATAATCAACATGGTCGTATCTCCTTTCTTTCTTGATATTCGATTATGCTTCCATCAGACCGTAGTCCGAAAGCAGCTGTTCCAGTTCTTCGATGGCGAGGGGTTTGGGGATAACGAACATCTGGTTTTCGTCAATCGCTTTGGCCAATCCTCGGTAGGCTTCTGCCTGTTTTACTTCCGGGTTCCACTCGATAACGGTCTTACGATTAATTTCCGCCCGCTGTACATCATTGTCACGAGGGACAAAATAGATCATCTGGGTCCCGATCTTTTTAGCCAGCTCCTCGATCATCTCTTTCTCATTGTCAACAGCACGGGAGTTGCATATCAAGCCGCCCAAGCGCACATTGCCGGACTGGGCAAATTTCATGATACCCTTGCAGATGTTGTTGGCAGCATACATGGCCATCATCTCACCGGAGCAGACAATGTAAATTTCTTCGGCCTTGCCATCACGAATCGGCATGGCGAACCCGCCGCAAACAACGTCGCCGAGTACGTCATAAAAAGCATAGTCTAAGCCTTCGCTCGGGTCATAGGCGCCCAACTGCTCCAGCATGTTGATGGAGGTAATGATTCCGCGGCCCGCACAACCGACGCCCGGTTCCGGTCCACCAGATTCAACGCACCAGGTTCCGCCGTAGCCAGGTTTGCGGAGATCATCGAGCTCCACATCTTCACCTTCTTCACGCAGGGTATCGAGGACCGATTTCTGTGCCAGTCCGCCCAGCAGCAGGCGGGTTGAATCCGCTTTGGGATCGCAACCGACCACCATGACCTTTTTGCCCATCTCTACCAGTCCTGCCACAGTGTTCTGCGTCGTTGTGGATTTACCGATACCGCCTTTACCGTAGATAGCTACCTTTCTCATGTTCTTAGCTCCTTGCATTTCGGGGATTGTTACTGGACCGTGCCAGCCCGTTGTCAGCGTTGTGTTACAATGGAGAACTGTGTTCCACCGTGTTGCCAACTATAGAGCAAGGGGTGTGCCAACATGGAAATAGAAAAATAATACATATAATATCAAATATTTATGATCAAGTTTCACTGAAAAACGCGGCGATTGCCACCGAAATGGAATCGCTCACGATTGTCACGACTTCTACAATAGGGTAGATGATAGACAAAATTGTAGACACAAACGATGCCTACCGGGAACAACCGCTCGCTTGCGAAGACGAAGTTACACTCCTGGGCCCGCGGAGAAGCCTGTATCCGGCAACGCTGCTGCCTCTCCTGCATACATGGCCCACCGGACTTCGCCAGAAGGGCCATGCCCGCTGCCAACGGTTCGATGAGATGAGGATCCGCCGGAGAACCAGCAATAATGGAGGGACACAACAAAATAGCCGCGGGCAACACACTGCTAAACAACGAGCAGGCGATGCGCTGTGCGCTAAAGGACAAAGAGGAGGGACGTGGAGAGCAGGACCTGCGGGATATTGATGGAGAATATATTCTGGTATCGGTTCAATGGCACCTGCTGTGCCGAAGATATCCAACCGATGTGCGGTGGTATCATGATACCGGGTGGGCACCTTTCCCACCGGGGACAATCAGGAAAAACCGGCCGTTATATCGGTCAGTTCTCTTCGATCTGTTTCCTGAAGCGGACCAATTGCTGATCACGAATTTTTTTCAGATCGAGACGGTAGATATCCGGCGGAAAGAGGAATTCGACCACACCGGTATCAAAAATCCGTTTCACCTCGTATTCGTCGTGAGCCACGTCACGCTGATAGATGTAATTAAGATAGGAACGGTTGGTATGGATGATGAACTCAATCCGCATGCCGCCGGTCTTGGCAAAAAATTTAAGCATGGCGGTTTTGCCTGAGCTGCCAGTGGCCGTGCTGCTGTACTCACCGCCGGTAAGGGTATCGGAGATATCCTCCAGGGTCATAAACGATTCTGCCTTGGCCGCGCTGCGGGTCAGATGGCGGACAAACCGCTTGACATCATTGACCGAGTTGAGCACTGCCATCAGCCCCAGTTCATCGTCCACCGCGGTTGCCGGATTTTTTTCATTCTTACGCAGAAGTTTGAGCACTTTGGCAGCCTGTGGCTTTTTACGGATTGTTACATACACCGGGATATCATCGCCATTATCACGGAAACGCCGCCGCTTGACCAGTGTCAGTTTTTCACCGGTGGCAGGTGTGATAGTTGACGCCTCCTGCTCGGAGAGCACCCGCACCGAGGCACAGCTGAAATCATCCTTGTTATGGATACTGTGGAGATAGCGGATGTCCAGGTCGCCGATCTTGTAATCCGGGCTCCACACATACGCATTGAGGAAATTGAGAAATTCGGAAAATTTTTCCGCTATTTTCGTTTCCCGTTCCCGCTGATCAATCGAGCCGGCCAAGCCCATGAGCGCAAGTTTTCTTTTCGCCTCGAATCGCGCTTTTTTGTGGTAGCGATCATCAAAAAGCGCCATGAGCAGGTCCACGGGATCCCAGGCGGTAACAATTTCGTTGGTGGTCTCTATATGGGCATTGTAGGGGGCGAGGACCTTGGTGCCCAACGAACTGATGACGTCGTCGGCGATCCGGGCGTATTCACCGAGATAGCGCTCGACCTCACGACTGGACCCCTCGATGCCGAACATATTCCCGAGCAGCTGGTGGCTCCGCCGTGCTGCTACATCCCGCAGCTTTCGGTCATGCATCAGCACCAAAATCTCATCAAAGGTGTTGACGCCCAGCAAATCAAAGATCTGGTTGCGGACCGAGCGGTACTTGGTTTTCAACAACTGGTTGTTGTGTATTTTACGCACCCAGTTTTTCGATTCTTTCGAAAAGGGATGCGCCAACGGAGGCGAACTGGTGACTGCAAAGGGGCCTTCTTGCAGCATGGTGGCAAAAACGGATTTTTCGCTCAGGATACACATGGCAGGGTCATCTTGGTCTCTCTGTTATCGGCAACACGGGAGAACAGCACCGACCTTACTCGGCTTGCCGGTGCTCGCATATGCTGCACCAGCGGGGCGATACAGAGTACGCACACGTCCATATCGAACATCACTGCTCTTTGGCTGCTTCAGCCGTTCATTTGAGCAGAGCGACAAAGTTCCGCATCAAAAGGTCGAAGTTCGCCGCTATCTCCGTAGCTAATGTATTGGCAGTCTCAAGAAGTTCGCTGGCGGGTATCTGCTGCCCCAGAGCGGCAGCGCCAATTTTCCGGGCATGCTTGAGCCGGAACGCCACATCATCGGGATCTGCTGCGTAATTGTCGCACTGCAGACCAATGATATGGGGACGCCCTTCGAGACAACATGCTTCTACCATGCAATCCTTTGAGGTCGCAAGTAAAACCATATTCCTCGGTAGCGGCGACTGGATAGCCTCAGCGCTCCATTTGAACAAGGAGAAAGGAGAATGCATACGCTGAAAAAGAGGATGTTTTTTACCTTCATGCGTCAAGTGCCCTTCAATAAATCCGATGTTTCGGCCATAGCCGGGGCCGATCACGGCACCGGCGGCTTCGGCGAGCAGATGCTGGCCGAAATTAAAACCAAGACAGGGCTTGTTGAGGTTCATCCACGCCCGAATTAAACGCTTTTCTTCGCCAAGAAAAGGATGTTGCCTGTCCTGATCAATACAATATGGCCCGCCAAGGATAATGAGTGCATCGAATTCGGCGAAATCGGCGGCACTTTCTTTCCAAACCTTGGTGATGTGCAGTTCGACATGGTTCGCTGCGGCTGCCTGCCGCAACAGTTTTCCAGGACGAAGCCAATCGGAGTGTTGTAATATAAGAAATCTGTAACCCATAGTTCACGACCTAAAAGAGGAGGGAGCTGCCCCGCAGAGAGGAGGACGGGGCAGCCGGTTGGAGGCGGGGGTGGAACGGATTCCTGTACTGCAAAAACAAGGACAATCGTTGTCTTACTGCGTGGGCGCCTTCAATCTCCAGCTGGTGGAAAGTTGCAGCAGCCCGATTTTATGCTCTTACCTATTCTTCACCATTACAAAGTACGTGTATCTTGCTGTAGATAAATCAACAAACATGCCATTTTGCTACTGCAGTCGAAAAAACATTACATCCAACTGAAAAATCGCAATTTATTTGTTTTCCGAACAGAACAGGAGTGCACGATGCAGTTTTATTTTTGCCAAAATTGTTATCGATACCAGCGACCCAGAACAATATTGTTAAAAACATCCCCAGCTACCGCTGGCGCCACCAACAATGAAAGACGTTTTCATTTTGACAGAACCGGTTGTGCATTGATACGATGAATCAACGATGGATTGTAAAGAACCGGCAGCCGCAGAAGGCCCCCTATTCCAGCCAGTGTCACCGGCGGCACCTCACTGCCCCTACTGAATACAACCCGCACCCTTCATTCATTTAAGGAGAACAACAGTGGATTTCGGATCTATTATCGATTCGGTCCTGCAAAAGGCCGGATCAATCATTGAGCCCCTGGGGCGTTTAATCGAGAAAACACACCTTCATCAACAGATCAAGGATGTCGATATCGCCGGCTTGTTCAGCAACCCATGGTTTCTGGTACCATTTATTGCCCTCGCCGGATACCTGGTGTATAAAAAGGCGTTTCGCGACATGATCATCCTCGGTTCTATTATGGGCGTCTGGTATGTTTCGGGGACGCCATACATGCAGACTTTGGTCGTCGGCGACGAATTGCAGGTTAATAAAGTATTACCGGTTCTTTTCGGAGGTGCGGCGCTCCTCGGGTTTATCATTTACCTGTTGTTTGGTCGTTCCGACTGAACCCAAAAGGAACGGACACTGACGAAAAGCCACAGCTTATATCATCATGAAGAGTAACGATCCCAAGCGGAATTCCACAAAATACCGCGATGCAATTTTTGTCGTCGTCGAAGAACGTTCCTGCCCGATTTACAATGTGGGCGAGGAGTTCAAGGTCGAAAACACGGCACTCACCGTACCCGAAGCTAAGCCGGCGTGCCTGCTGATGGTGCGCGAGTTGATGGCGATCGTTGCTGAAAAGCAAAGTCTGGAACGTTTTTCGCCCTATGGTGTCAAAAAAGTCAAGTTTGAATGCGGCGGCTGCGACGGCTTGATCCGTTTTGAATTCAAAAAAGAAAAAGGATTCGCAACGTTACAGATGAAACTGCTGGCGGCAGCCGAGCAACGGGCGCGGATGCGCCACATGGACCGTTTTTTCGATATCCTGCGCGAACAGGACATCTTTGAACCGCTGAATGAAGACAGCCTGCGCGATCTTTCCGCTCAGCTGCAGTTGAAAGAATTTGGCGAGAACAAAGTTATATTAAAAAAGGGCGACCCCGGAACCAGTCTGTATATCATTCTTGAAGGCCGGGTCGCGGTTATCGGCGACGACGGGCAACCCCTCTCCGAGATGACCGTGGGCAACATCTTCGGCGAAATGAGCCTGCTGTCCGGCGAGCCGGTCACCACATCCATTTATTCTCGGGAGAAAACCCGTCTCGCCTCCCTGTCCAGTAAGGATTTCAAACACATTCTTAATAAATATCCGCTTCTGCAGGTATTTTTCTACCGGACACTGGTAGAGCGCGCGCAGGCCAATACCATGCGGGCCGGCACCATCAGTTCAGGCATGACCGGAAGGCTCTCGGATATCAATGCCGTCGAACTGTTTCAGCTGATCAACTCCAGCCAAAAAACCGGCAAAGTACAACTGATTCTCGACGAAGGGAACGCCCTGGTCTTTTTCAACGAAGGCGAACTGATCAAAGCCGAATACAAGGGGCTCAGCGGCAAGGAGGCGTTCTTTGCCTTGCTGGCCAAAGGCGATGGCAATTTCACCTACACCTCAGGACTCTCTCCCGAAGAAAAAGAACAGCCGGCTCTCGGTGGCTTTATGGGGTTGATCATGGAAGGGATGCGGCGGGTGGACGAACAGGAAATCGAGCCTCCCGCATAATCGCTTTGACCCATCGCATTTGATCGCTCTGGCCTGACCAGCATGGTCACTTCCCGCACCAACACTCCCGCAGGCGCAACCTGGTGCTGCCGTTTGCGGGGTTTTTTCTGCCTTAGCTGCACACCACGACCGTCGCGTACACGATCATGACATTTTCGGCAGATACTTCAGCAGCAACAAGACAACAACAGCCGGAAGAATCAGGGCCTTAACCTCCCAGAGGTTATTCGTATAAAGCACCAGCTGATTGAGCAGCACAAAACCTGCATAGGCAAATACCGCCCACCTTTTCATATGCCACAGCCCCACCAGACACAGCAGCTGCACGACCAGGGACCCACCTAAATAGGGGAGATACCACGCCCCTAGCTGTTGCACCTTCGGCACAAAAAATTGCAACACGCTGAAGGCCACGCCAATAAAACCAATCACGCAAATAACAGTGATAGCCCGTGGCCGTAGAGGCTTCTCAAATGCTTCTTCCATGTTTGTTTGCTCCATGTCCCTTCGGTTTCTGCACGCCCCCCGCAACATGCCGACAGGCTCTGCTCTTACTGTACCGGGTTGCAGTTGCTGGTGCCAGCAAAAGGAGTTGCTCCCCGACCGGGAAAGATGCTGTGCAGGGCGCTGCCTGCGTAACGGATCTGCCAGGATAGCTGTTGCACCAAGGCACAGTTACGGACACTCCTGCCGGCCACACTTCCTCGGAACGAAATTCTCAGCAGAAACGGGCACCTATGATGGATTCCGGGAAGGGCCACCGGCAAAAGCCACAGACCCCGCGGCCAGACGCATGCGGCAAGGCTTTCAACTTCCCCTGCAAATTGTATTGCCCTCGCCGGTCTCATCACGGTACAAAGTACAGGACAGTAGCGTTCCCGAAGAGTTGGCCCCGTTTCACAATACAACAATTCCTCGCTCAGGAGGCGGTATGAACAGGTTATGTCAACGGTTCAATGTAGCAGCCATTCTCCCGGTCCCATGCTCCCTGAGAGGGGGGGTGGCGGCCCTGCTGTTGCTGTGTATGCTGCAGATCGCTCCTGCCTCGGTGGCGCACGGACTGGACACCTCACAGGATACATGGGCCTTGATTGGCGGATACGGTCAAAGTTTCCCAGGCTGGGGCAGGACAACTGAACGGGTGCAAACCATCGATCTCATTCCTCGATACAACCATATGACCATCGATGCGATGGGTTCTGGTTGGTTCAAAGGATTTCACTCAACCCTCATCGAACTGCCGGTGCACTTCGTTACCAGCCCGGATGTTTCCGCCATGGTCGGGGTCAATTTCCTCGCCTGCTACACCTTCACCGCCAACGAACACTGGCATCCTTACATTTTTGGCGGCGGCGGACCTGTCTATAGTTTCGCGGATATCCCCGGCATGGGGGCCAGCTGGAATGGCAACTATCAGTTTGCCCTCGGCCTGGAGCACCTGTACACGCCAACACAGTCCCTGCTGATCGAAGTTCGCTACCACCATATTTCCAACGCCGGGACCGAGGATCCCAACGATCCGCTTAATTCCATCAAACTGCTCATTGGCGTCACTTTTTAGGACATTCCAGCGCATCCCGTTGCGGTGAGCCGAAAAGCCGAAGCGGTGGCGTGCTGCCAGTCACCGCGACTGCTTACTCCACGCTCCTTGCGTTGGGTTGTTCCGCCAGCAGGTCGGATCGGAGGCCAGATAATCGCCGGTCAACTGGTAGGCCGCGCCTCTGCAGCCGTAACACTCACTGCTCTTTTCGCAACTGCCGCACGGCCCCTTGATCATCTGCCGGTAATTTTTCAGATTCCGGACCACCTCACTGCTGCGCAGGATATCAGCCAACCGGTGGGTACGAATATTGCCCAGGGCGATAGTAACCCCCACACAGGGCATGACCGTACCGTTGGCGGTGACCACACAGGACACCTGATGACGCATGCATTTGTTTCCCATCAACGGAGGTTGCGGATCCCAGATCCGTCCATGGCAGTCCTGGTCCATGGCAGCGAGTTGAGTAAACAAGGCCCGGAGTTCTGCGGGCTCGACATTGAGCCAAGAGTTTTCCAGGGCGTTGGCCTGAGGAGTAAGAATCTCAAAGTAGGGTTCGATATGTTGCGATCGCAGCCATTGCCACAGCGCCGGCAGCTCTTCCAGGTTCTGGCGGCAGATTACCGTGCTGGCGGCAAGGAAGAGATGTTCCGAGGGGTAGCCCGCCCGGTACAGCTGCTCCAGAGCCTGGTTGATGATTCCGAAGGCGCCTTTTTTTCCGGCCAGCCGATCTTGCACCCTGGCATCGCGAGAGTTCATCTTGATCACGACCCGCGCCTTTTCCTCGGCCAGTACTGCAGCCAGAAGGCCATCGACGCCGGTCCCGTTGGTGAAAATCTCGATCTCGAGCCCGAGACTGCCGATAAAACGGAGCATCTCGATCAAATGCGGATAAACACTGGGCTCACCACCGAGAATGATAATCTTCCGCGCACCGAGTTCTTTGCCCTGGAAGATGACCTCCTTGATTTCTTCTCTGGTGAGTTCGTCGCTACGGGCGGTCCGCTCTTGCAGATAACAGTAGGCACAGCGAAAATTACATGCCCGACTGAACTCTATCTCCATGGAAAGCAGTCGATCGGCCGTTGCGGCCGCCTGGATCTCCTCTTCGGTGAACGCAAGATTGTAGAGCTGCATCGGTTCAGTATCCTTCAATATCTTTAAAACTGTTTATGTTTTCCCACCGCTGTACCTCTCGGCGATACCGCCCCTCCCATCCGCCTTTGCGCATGATCCTCCAGTAATGCAGCTTCAGAAACGGTTTGAACATAAACCGCCAGATTGAGGTCCAGATCCGTCCCTGCTTTCTTGCCGGTTCCGGCGGATTCCACCAGCCGAGCACGACCTGACGCTGATACCAGAACTGATACTGCAGCTGCGGCGCAGAGAGATACCGGGTCCGCACGTTAGCCCACAACCCGCTGTATTTCTTGTAATCTTCCTGGTTGACGATCAGCCCCTCTTCAAGGAGCTGCGTCCGCATCCCCGTCTTGGGATAGGGGGTGAGGATCTGGCAATAGGAGGCATCGGCGCCGATATCTACAAAGAATTCATAGTTTTCCCGGACCGCCGCCTCGTCATCCTCGGGAAAACCGAAAATAAGCCCGCCGATGACCATCATTCCGTATTTGTGACAGTTCTCGACGGCCTTTTTCGAGGCGGTCACAATATCGCCCTTGCCGGCGGCGCTCAGGTTCTTTTTCGAGCCGTTTTCAATACCGAGAAACACGGAGCGGAATCCGGCCTGGGCCATCCTGGCCACCATGGGTTCGTTGCTGGCCATGGAGACGCAGTCCGCCTGGACGATCAGATTCAACTGCTTGTACTTTCGGGCAATGATGGCATCACAAAGCTCCATCACCCGCGCTGGGTTGAGCACCATGTTGTCATCGGTGATGAACACCCAGCGCGTCTTGCGCTGGTAGTAGATGTCATCCAGATCCTCCAGCACCCTGCTGATGGGATAGGTGCGGAACGTTCGCCCGTACATGTGCTTCATGCTGCAGAAATTGCAGGAACGGGTGCAGCCCCGAGAGGTTTCAACCAACTCGATCTTGGAATAGATCATGTGATACCCCCAGGTCAGACGCCGCTTGTCCCGGATAGGAAGCTTCAAGGTACGCAGATCGAGATTTTCCCCCCGTGGATTATGGACCCATTGGCCGTCCCGCCGGTAGGAGAGCGAAGGGATGGCAGCAACCTGGTCGCGTCCGTCCAGGGCATTGACCAGCCGCCTGCAGACCTCCTCTCCTTCTCCCCGGATGATAAAGTCGATCCACCGCGACTCTGAGGCGGCGGCAATCTCTTCATGCATCAGGGTGGCGTGATAGCCGCCGATGACGATTTTGACCTCGGGGCGAAGTTCCTTGAGCAAATGCGCTATCTTGACGCAGGTGTCATACTGCCAGGCCATCGCCGAGAGCCCAACCAGATCCGGCTGGATATTCTTCACGATTCTGGTCAGGTATTTTTTGATGGAGCGGCGTTTACGAATCAGGTCAACCAAAAAAACCTCATGATCGGCATCAATATTGCCGCCCACGGTGGCAATGCCGTGGTTGGGCATATGGACCGCCATCTCGTGGATAATGATCGGCACCACGTCCGGCATGGAGAGCAGGAGCACCTTCATCGTTCCGACTCCGGCGGCAGAGTTGTCGGCTGGACCCTGTTGCCAGTCGCGACATATCCCCGCGTTTCCTGCACACAGCTTTTCAGCCCCTGCTGAACGCGATCATCGAGACTCGAAAGGCCGACCTGCAGCTCCTCGGGTGGTATCTGGTCAACGATA
>JBFJXW010000022.1:0-29589 GCA_041622895.1 Desulfobulbus sp.
CCGTGGCCAAGCGAACCATGATTCGCAAACGGCTCGGCGCTGTTATCGGTGCTGACAATGTCTGTTTCGATCCCTTTGCCCTGATCAGCCATGCCACCGACGCCACGGACTGGCGGCTGTTTCTGCCCGTTGCCGTGGTCCGGCCGGCGACGGAAGAACAAATGCCCCCGCTCCTGGCGGCCATCGAAGCATTGGGTCTGCATGTGATTCCGCGCGGCGGTGGCACCGGCCTGACCGGCGGTGCCGTTCCGGTACACAGCGGCTGCGTGATGATCAACACGGAAAAGCTCAATCGCATCCATGGGATCGAACACAAGGAATTTACCGGAGACGACGGCATTGCCCGGCAGATGCCGGTACTCAAGCTCGAAGCCGGCGTCATCACCCAGGATGCCATGGCCTATGCGGATGAGCGGGGCTTGGTGTTTGCCACAGACCCGACCAGCGCCTGGGCTTCCACCATCGGTGGGAATATCTCGGAAAACGCCGGCGGCAAGACCGCCGTGCTCTGGGGCACGGCCATCGACAATCTCCTCGCGTACACCATTGCCATGCCCGGGGCGGGCAACCTGACCGTACGGCGGGTTGGCCACCCGATGCGCAAAATCATGCCGTCTGACCAGGTCGTTTTTGACGTTCGGGACGCGCAAGGCGCCGTGCTGCGTCAGGTGACACTGCGCGGCGACGAGATCCGCAAAAAGGGGTTGTGGAAGGATATCACCAACAAGGCCCTGGGCGGCCTGCCCGGCGTACAAAAAGAAGGCACCGACGGTGTGATCACCTCGGCCGAATTCATCCTCTATCACGCCTACGAAAAGAAGCTGACCTTCTGTCTCGAATTCTTCGGTGAAGATATGGACGAGGCCAGCCGGGTGATCGTCGAAATCTCGGAACAGTTCGTCAACCAGGGTGAAGAGGCCCTGATGGCCCTGGAGCACTTTGACGAAGAATACATCCGGGCAATCAACTACAAATTCAAGGCCGCACGCAGCGAACCTCCCAAAGCGGTGCTGTTGATCGACATGGTGGGCCACACCACCGAACAGATCCTCCGGGGAAAGGAAAAACTGCAGCGCCTGCTCGATCGCTACAGCAATACCGAAATCTTTGTGGCCAGCGACGCCGACGAAGCCAGCCGTTTCTGGCGCGACCGCAAACGGCTCGGGGCCATTGCCGCCCGCACCAACGCCTTTAAGCTCAATGAAGATATCGTCCTGCCGCTGCCCGCCCTGGCGGAATTCGCCCGTTTCGTCGACAGCACCAATATCGAGGAGGATCTCTACAACAAGCAGAGTGTAATCCATGAGATAATGGCGTACCTGCAGACCGCCGAACCCATCGAGGATCCGGACTGGCTTGAGGCCAAGATCCCGAAGGCCGAGGAGTTGTGCAGCAATACCCTGGCAAAATTGGCCCTGCGCACCAAGGAAGCTATCCGTCATGAGGTGTACCTGCGACAGCTCAAGGACGATCTGCTGGAGCTGTTCCGCGGCTACAAGCGCATCAACGCTACCCTGATCTCTATTTTCGAGGAAGTGCGCAAACGGCGGATCATCATTGCCACCCATATGCATGCCGGCGACGGCAACGTCCATGTCAACATTCCTGTCTTTTCCAACGACCGGGCCATGATGGAGCGGGCCGCCAAAACCGCTGACGATATCATGGCCAAGGCCGTGGCTCTGGGCGGTGTGGTCAGCGGCGAGCATGGCATCGGCATCACCAAAATGAAATTCCTCGATCATCAGCTGATCGAGGAACTCTCGGCGTACCGCAAGGATGTTGACCCCAAGGGGGTAATGAACCCCGGCAAGCTTGACGACCCCAATATTATCGAAAAGGTTTTCACCCCCTCGTTCAATCTCCTGGAACTGGAGGCGCGGATTCTCCAGCACGGTTCCCTGGAAACGCTGGCATCCAAGATATCCAAGTGCATCCGCTGCGGCAAATGCAAGGCCGACTGCTGCGTGTTCTACCCCGGCAGCAATATCTTTTTTCATCCACGCAACAAGAACCTGGCCATCGGTTCCCTGATCGAAGCCCTGCTCTACGACATGCAGCGCTCCCACTTCCCGCGCTTCAACCAGTTGAAGAACCTGGAAGAGATCGCCGATCACTGCACCTTGTGCGGCAAATGCCTCAAGCCCTGCCCGGTGGACATCGACACCGCCCAGGTTTCCGTTCTGGAACGTGAAATCCTCAGCGACCGCGGCTACAAGCATTCGCCCCTGCCCACTCGCTTGTCCCTGCACTATCTGAAGACGCGCAACCGCGCTTTTAACGGTGTATTCCGCAAAACCGTGGTCGAGTGGGGTGCCAACTGCCAGCGCTTTGCCGCAGAGATGATGCGCCAGGCTCCGAAGGCCCTGACCAATAAAAAATGGCGGTTGGTGAGCATGCTCAAATCACCGATGATGCTGCCTTCCAAGCACACGTTACGGGCTGCACTGCCCAAATGTTCGCTGAACGAGGCCCTGCTGCTCCATCCCAAGGAAGCCGCCCGAAAAACCGTCTTCTATTTTCCCGGCTGCGGCTCGGAGCGCCTCTACGCCGACATCTCCATGGCATCTATTTATATCCTGCTCAAAACCGGGATACGGGTGGTACTGCCGCCGCCTCATCTCTGCTGCGGTTTTCCTGCCCGGGCCAACGCCAAGAAAAAGATGCACAGCGACGTCACCCTGCGGGATACCATCATTCTCAGTCAGATCCGCGAGATGCTTGGGTATATCGAATTCGAAGGCCTGCTCGTCAGTTGCGGCACCTGCCGCGAATCCCTGCATGTGCTGGGTGCCGAAGAGATTTTCTCCTGCGGCTTGGCCGATATTTCCTCTTTTGTCCTGGAACATGCACCGAAGCAGTTTACCCAGGATAAGAATCGACACTTTCTCTACCACACGCCCTGTCACGATTCGCTGCAGGGCGAGGGCAATCTCATGGTTCGGCAGATCGGCGGCCAGGTAACCTCGATCGCCAGCTGCTGCTCCGAAGCGGGCACCCTGGCTCTCTCACGGCCTGACATTGCCGGCGCCATGCTGCAACGCAAACGAGATATGCTCCAGGCGCAAACCGAGGGCGACTTGCACGGACAGACCATCGTCACCAACTGCCCGTCCTGCATCTCCGGACTGGGGCGTAACCGGGATCTCGGCATCACCCCGCAGCACTTGGCCGTACTGCTCGCCGAATCGTTAGGTGGCACGGACTGGCAAAAAGAACTGAACCAACTGTTCGGCACTGTTGAAGTGATTACTTTCTGACCGCCCTTCTCCCTCTTCTCTGCGTCTCCGTTCAGCTAGCGGAGGCGCAGAGAACGCCTTGCCCGGCTTCGCATGGCACATGCGGCCGGTTCTTCGATTGACCGCACAGCACCCCGCCGGTATATTTGCCCACTGCAGATAAAAAAAACCGAGGGGATCCAATGAAACACCTGCTCTGCCTGTTCCTGCTGCTGTGTACGATTCCGGCTTTTGCCGCCCAACCCCTGAAAATCGGCACGCTGCTCATCGAAGATGTGGTGCCTTTTTACGTGGCCCAACAGGAGAACATGTACCACGCTGCCGGTGTGGAGGTAGAACTGATCCCCTTCCTCAGCGCCCTGGAACGGGACAGCGCCCTGACTGCCGGGGCCATTGATGGCGCCATCGACGATCCGATCGGCGCGCTTCTGCTGGATCGCGGCCGGGGACTGCTCAAAATTACAGCGCTCTGCCTGGGGGCAAAACCAAACGAAGGGGTCTTTGCCATTCTGGCCTCCCCCCGTTCACAATTGCAGTCGGTCGAAGATTTGAAAGGAGTGGAGATTGCGGTTTCCAGTGCCACCATCATCGAATACGTAACCGAACGGTTATTGGCAGAGCAGGGTTTCAGCGGCACGGAGATCCGCACCATTGATGTCAAAAAAATGCCGATCCGCATGCAGATGCTCCTGGCCGGCAATGTCCAGGCCGCTACGTTGCCTGAACCGCTGGCATCGATAGCTCTTGGCAAGGGGGCGCGTCTCCTGGTTTCCGATGCCAACAGTACAACGAGTCTATCGCAGACCGTGATCGTTTTTCGACAGCAGGTCCTTGCCGAGAAAAAAGCGGCTGTAGCGGCCTTTTTCCAGGCCTACGATCAGGCCGTGTCCGCTATCAATGCCCGGCCGGAACAGTATCGATCCCTGTTTGTCGACAAAGGACGCATCCCGCCCGACCTGGCTCCGACCTACCCTATTCCGCGCTATCCCGCGCCCGCGCCTTTCAGCAGAACACTCTATGCACCGGTGAAGGATTGGCTGGTTTCCAAACATTTACTGGCAGCGGACCTGGACTACGAACAGATGGTCGCAACCGATTTCATGACAGCCGCTCATTGACCGATGATTGCACTGGAGAGGGTCGACCTCACTTTTTCCCATGACGGCCGAACCAATGCGGTGCTGTCGGATATCAGTTTTTCCATTGCCGACGGGGAAAGTTGCGCGATTATCGGCCCTTCCGGCTGCGGCAAAACCTCGCTGCTCTTTCTGCTAGCCGGTATCCTCAAACCTACCCGGGGCGCGGTACAGGTGTCCGATCGTCAACATTGCGGCACCATGCTGCAGCATTTTGGCCTTTTCCCCTGGAAAACAGTGGCGGCCAATATCGGTCTCGGCCTCCAGCTCAAAGGGGTCTCCCGTTTGCAGATTGGAACACGGGTAGTTGAGCTGATGGATGAAATGGGACTGAATGGTTTTGAAAACTATTTTCCCGGACAATTGTCCGGCGGCATGCAGCAACGGGTGGCCATGGCCAGAGTCCTGGCCGTGAATCCCAAGATATTGCTCATGGATGAACCGCTTTCCGCCCTGGATGCGCTGACCCGTGAGCGGTTACAGAACCTGATCCTGGAAATCTGGAGCAGTAAACACCTCACCACGGTGCTGGTCACCCATTCCATAGAGGAGGCGGTTTTTCTTGGCCGCACCATCATCGTCCTCTCCAACCGTCCCGGTCGCATCGTTACCATCGCTGAAAATCCGGGCGCCGGCCGGCCCGACTATCGACAAAGCACCCAGTTTTTTCAACGATGCAGCCAACTCCGGGCCATCCTTCGGGAGGAATGTCATGGCTATTAAAAAGCGGGATATCGTCATTGCCGCCCTCGTGCTCTTCGGCTGTTGGGAGGCCTGCGCCCTGGCCCTTCATTCCATGGCCCTGCCCGAACCCTGGCGGGTTTTGATACAGCTGTGGACCTATCTGCGTGATGGCAGCCTGCTCAACGACATGGGTATGAGTTTCATCCGTGCCCTGCTCGGTATTTCTCTGGCGCTTATTGCGGCGGTGCCCCTCGGGCTGGCCATCGGCACCGAAGCCATGCTGGACAGGCGCCTTTCGCCGTATATATACCTGCTCTATCCCATTCCCCATGTGGTGCTCCTCCCACTGATCATAATCCTGTTCGGGATCGGTGAACTGTCCAAAATCGTCCTTATCGCCCTTATCGTCTTCTTTCAGGTTCTGGTGACCACCAGAGATGCGGCAAAATCCATCCACCGAAACTATTTTCTCTCCATGCAGACTCTGGGAGCCAGTAAGGCACAGATGTACCGCCATGTAGTCCTGCCGGCAGCCCTTCCCAAAATTCTGACAGCCATGCGCATTTCCATCGGCACGGCGGTGGCCATTCTTTTTTTTGTGGAGAGTTTCGCCACCACCAAAGGTTTGGGGTACATCATTATGGATTCCTGGGGACAGGCGGACTACGAGCGGTTGTACGTGGGGATTGTGGCGATGGCGGCCCTTGGTTTTGGGCTCTACATGGTACTTGACCGTATTGAACGCAGGGTCTGCCGTTGGCTGAAGACCGTCTGAATCGCGTTCTTGTTGCGTGCTAACGAATCAAAAGGGAAGAAAAAACAGCAACCAATGCAGCGTCCTTACTGCATCTTTTCGATGCACGACCACCTATTGTTCGCACATCACGCTTTTTGGGGCAGACCGGGACCGATCTTCTGATCAGGGATGCAGGGATAATCGCAGTTTCTCTTCGAATTTCTCCATAGTGATGGGCTTGCTGAGCAAGAAGCCCTGCAGTTCGTCACAGTCCATGGCGCCAAGCGCCGACAACTGATCCGCGGTCTCTACCCCCTCGGCAACCACCTTCAGGTCGAAACTTTTAGCGATACCAATGATAGAATGCAGCAGGGAAAGGCCGTTTTTCGCCGAATTGATATTCTGCACAAATGATTTATCAATTTTCAGCGTGGTCAGAGGGAAGAGCTGCAAGTGGCTCAAAGCCGAATAGCCAGTGCCGAAATCATCAATGGCGATGGAGATGCCTATGGCTTTGAGCTGCAGCAGCATGTCCCTTGCATCATCCGTGTTTTCCATCATGACGCGTTCGGTCAATTCAATTTCAAGATACCGGGGGTCCAGACCCGTTTCCGCCAACTTGGCCAGGATGGTTTCTCCCAGTCGTTTAAAGTTGATTCTATTGCCGGATATGTTGATCCCCATGCGGCAGCCGTTAAACAGACCAGCCGTGACCCACTTTTGGGTTTGCACACAGGCCTCGTTGATAACCCAGTCGTTAATAGTATGGATAAACCCGTTTTCCTCGGCAAACGGCAAGAAATCGTTGGGGGGAATCAATCCTTTTTCCGGATCTTTCCAACGAATCAAGGCTTCCACCCCGGTGAGTTTTCCGGTGGTATTGGCATACTGTGGTTGATAGTAGAGGACAAATTCGTTGTTATCCAGAGCGTGGCGGAGTCGGTTGCTCAGATGAAATCGTGCCTGGGCGGCATCGTTCATCGCACTTTGAAAAAACTGATAATTGTTGCGTCCCCGCTCTTTAGCCTCGTACATGGCCGTGTCGGCATTTTTCAGAAGCGTGTCAATGTCATCGCCGTCCTCCGGGTAGACACTGATCCCAATACTGGCCGTCATCGTAATCAACTGATCGTCCAGTTGAATGGGATGACCAAGGCACTCGATAACACGTTCGGCAAGATTGGCGATATGGTCCGGAGAAGCGATATCCGAGGCGAGAATGGTGAATTCGTCTCCACCAACACGGGAGATGAGAGACGTTGGCGATTCTACTCCTGAACGGGAAATCGTATCGGAATAACGAAAAATCTTTTTCAACCGATTGGCGATCGATATCAGTGCTTTATCACCACTAGGGTGCCCCAATGTATCGTTGATTCGCTTGAAATGATCGAGATCTATAAACAAAACCGCCACCCTGGTTTGATTTCGCTCGGCATGTGGCTGAATTTTCGACCAGTGTTCCCGAAACAGCGAACGATTGGCCAAGCCGGTGAGATTGTCATAAAAGGCGAGATAACGGATTTGATCTTCGGCCTGCTTTAATTCAGTGATATCCTGGATGATGCCGATAGCCAGCTGACGATGATGGTTCCGGCCTCGGACCACCTCCCCCTGGTTAAGAATGATCCGCTCACTGCCGTCTTCCATGGTCACACGATAATGGACGCTGAAATCGCGTTCCGCTCGGCAGGCTTCGTCGATTACTTGTCTTGCCCGTTCTTTTTCTTCGCTGACAATATTGGCAAAGAGCCCATCATAGCTGTAGGGCTGAGAGAGACCTATCATCGCGGGAGAGTGACAGGTAATGGTAAATGCACCGGATTCCAGATCCTTTTCCCAATGACCGAGCCGGGCTATTTCCTGTGCCTTGAAAAGCCGCTCCTGGCTGATATGCAATTCGCTGACTATCGAACCCGAACGGAGCCAATAACGGGTCCGGTAGCTGAGAATCAACATTTTGAACGGCTTGGTGATAAAATCTGTGGCACCGGCATCAAATGCCTGGACGATGGACTCCGCATCTTCCAGTCCGGTAACCATGACCACCGGTGTGTGTGCACCGCCTGGCAACGCTCGCAGTAATCGACAGGTGGTAAAACCGTCCATCCCGGGCATCAGGACATCGAGCAGGACAAGGTGGGGTCGGATCGTTGCAAATCGTTCGAGCGCTTCCTGACCGCTGGCTGCCTCGACAACCTCAAAACCCGAATTTTCCAAGGTAAATCGTACCTGCAGCCGGGTTGAAGCATCGTCGTCGACGACCATCACCACGGATTTATCAGGATGCGATACAGTGTCGGTCGTATTCATTTCAGGCATGCTTATGTCCTTGTGCATCAATAGCAATAATAACGGTTATACGGTGCATTTTCAGCTTGACGTGCGTAGTGCCCCGGACGCCTTTTCTTTGTGCAATCATCCATACTGTGTTCCAGAGAACCATTCAAAACCATGAGTTGTAATCAACGGGTTATCTCTTCCGGAAAAAAGCGGGACACCCTGTTGCGACCGCTTCGTTTTGCTTGGTAAAGGGCGTTATCGGCCCAACCGATCAACGTATTCTTCTCGACGTTCCGGTCGAGTAAACAAGCGCTGGCAACACCGATACTCACCGTGATACGAATATCGATCCCGGAATAGGTGAACACCTGTTGTTCTATGTGACTCCGTATTTTTTCAGCAACGGTAGCTGCGTTATCAATATCGGTATCAGGGAGAACAATAACGAATTCTTCACCTCCATAGCGGGCAAAAAAATCATAATTTCGGATAATTGTACTGGTGCTGCGACAGAACGCACGTAAAATGAAGTCGCCTGCCAAATGTCCATAGATGTCATTCACCTGCTTAAACAGGTCGATATCAAGCAACAACAGCGAGAGATGACCTTTATTGCCAACGGCACGGTTCAACTCATGATCAAGCACATCTTGGAAAGACCGGTGATTGGCAATGCCGGTCAGTTGATCGATATTGGTCAGATTCTGCAGCATGCTGTTTTTTTCTTTGAGCTCCGCCGTCAATTTCTCAAGCTGCATTTTCGACTTCAGGAGTTCACGGTTCATCTCTTCGTAAGAAAGACTGAGTAGGTTGAGCCTGGCATTGGCCTCCTGAAGAATCTCCATCACCGATTTCGTCGGTGGAATCGTCAAACCGAAATATTGCGCCGACGTATCTATTTCGCTTGTTACCTGTTCGAGAACATCATTGATCGCCAACATCTCAAGACCGAGCAATTCCATCGCCTTTTCACGAAACCGCGAATGAGCACGCTCCGGGGTTTCAGAGTGAAAAATGTCGGCAGCCAAATCAGCGAGAAATACTATGTTGATGGTCCGAGCCAACTGCGCATCCTTGCCCTCATAGGCCATCGGGGCGTGATGGAAGCGAATAGCATGCAGCAGCATTTCCGGGAGTCCCCATTTCTTCGCGACTTCATACCCTGCCTCGCTGTGGGTGATCCCTAACTGTCGCTGTTCAACGTGTTCCTGATTGATTGCGTTTTGGCTGCCCGCGGTTTCTTGGAGAATTTTTTCGTATTTTCCTGGAATCGTGCAGGCAAAAATCAACTGACCGATATTCTGAAGAAGCCCGGCAATAAAATGTTCTTCCTTGTCGGTATCGGGTAATTGACCGGCGATCACCTTTGCCGCCGCCGCTCGAGCCAGTGAGCATTCCCAAAAATGGGAAAAATCGAACTGCAGTTTTTTTTTCTCCCGCAAAGATAGAAAAGAGAAAGATAGCAGCAGATTGCGGATGGGATTAATGCCGAGAATCGACACTGCCCGATGCATCGATTTAATCTGGCCCGGAAAACTGTAATAGGAAGAATTGGCGACGCGAAGAATTTTAGCGGCCAGCGACAGATCTTGAGCGACCATATCCGCTATTTCTCCAAGCGATGTCTCTTCTTCAGACATGAGGGTCAGCAACTTGGTCGCCACCTCCGGTAAGGTGGGAAGATCTGACGAAGAAAGAATGGTGGAGCGGATATCTGAGGCGTCAACAGTCATGGCTGTAAGCGAAAGTTCACATGTGCGCGTAGGGGTGCATCAGCGACAGAAACCGTGGGCACTGGCTCCTGCAGGTTACTTTTGCTCGATCTCGTCAAAAGAATATTTTGATTGCTCAATGTATTCATTTTGCCGTAAGCGCTTCTCCTTGCACATGTTGGGTTGATTGGTGCACCCGAGATTTTTATGGAACAACATTTCTTCGGAAATGTACGGGCAACGGGTTTCCTATATCGCAGGCAACGGGCAGGCCTTTACTCAAACGTGTGATGTCGTTGTATTCTTTTCCTTGCTGTCGAACAATCCGATGGACTCATTTTTCAAGGTTTCAACGAGGTTTCTGTAGTCTACGTTGTTGCCGCTTCGCACCCCGCGATGGATAGCCTCGGCTTTTCCAGCCAGATCCGTTAAGCCGCACTGCAGCAGAACACCTTTGAGCGTATGGGCGGTTCGGCCCAATTCCGGGTAATCTTCCTGTTCTAAGGCAGCAGCCGCTTTTTCGAAATTTTCAGTAATGCTTGTTCGTACAGTGACAAGTACCCGATCGATCTGTTCGGCTGTCAGATTGGTGGTGGTTTGCAGATAGGCCACCACCGTTGCCGACGTTATCGACGTGGAGGAGAGGTCAGCCGGAGAAGGAAGGGTTGCCTCCGCATCTTCATTGCCTGCCCTGTTGCCAAACAAAGGATCCCTTATTGCCAGATCTTGAAATACTTCAGCCAGTTGAACCGGCTGGAACGGTTTGGTGAGATACCCATCCATACCGGCTTCCAGACACATCTCTTTGTCGCCGCCCATGGCATGCGCGGTCATGGCAACGATCGGGATATGACGGGACACGAGTCTGCCAGGGAGATCGTGGAGAATGTCCTCCGGTAAATCGTGCACCACCTGTCCTCCCTGCTCCAGGGTCCGGATAATTGTAGTGGTCGCCAGTCCGTCCATCTGCGGCATCTGCACATCCATGAGCACGACATCAAACGGCTCAGCGCACAACGCTCGAAGCGCCTCCAATCCGTTGCCGGCGGTGGTGACGGTGTGCTCTTTCTCAAGCAGCATCATTGCCAAATCGCGATTCACCTCGTTATCGTCCACCACGAGAATGCGTAGATTGTGTATCACTTTTGCGGACTGACTCTCTGCAGCGGTCAAAGGATCGGGTAGGTCCTCGACCCAGGGTTGCAGCGGCAGGACAAAGTGAAACATGCTGCCAACGTTGAGAACACTTTCGACCCACATGGTCCCGCCCATCAGGGCTGTCAGTTGCCTGCTGATGGACAACCCCAATCCGGTCCCGCCATACTGTCGAGTATACGAACTATCCGCCTGTTCGAAACTATTGAAGATCTGGGAAAGCTTTTCTGGTGCGATGCCTATACCGGTGTCGGCGACACTGAAATGCAGGGAAACGGTATCATCGCCTCCGTTTCCCTGTGCTGATTCGATGGTGATGGTTACGGTGCCGTGAGCGGTGAACTTAATTGCATTGCCTACCAGATTGAGAAGGATCTGATGAATGCGGAGGTCGTCTCCGATGAACGATTCCGGGAGCCCTGGAGCTTTAACGACCCGAAGCCTGAGTCCTTTTTCAATGGCCTGCACGTTCATGGTGGAGGTAATGGTTTCCAGGAGATGACAGAGTTTGAAGGGACGGTAATCGAGTTGCAGCTGGCCCGCTTCGATTTTTGAGAAATCGAGGATATCGTTGAGTATGCCCAGCAGGCTTTCCGCCGACAGTTTCACTGTGCGCAGAAAACGGTACCGTTGTTTCTCGTCCTGCGACTCCATGGCCAAATGGTTCATACCGATGATCGCGTTCATCGGGGTACGGATTTCATGACTCATATTGGCAAGAAACTGGCTTTTGGCTCGACTGGCCGCTTCAGCCTTTTCCTTGGCCTGCTGCAGGTCAAATGTTCGTTCCTCTAAATCTCTGGTACGGTTAGCCACCTGCTCTTCCAGGTTCGCATCACGTTTTTCGATCTGTTCGATCATGTCGTTGAATCCGGTGGCGAGCAACCCCAGCTCGTCTTCTCCGCTCACATCGACACGAATGTTGTATTTTTGCTCTTGTGATATCTTTCTGGTCATCTTTGACAGACTGCTGATCGGGTCGATGATACGCTTCAGCAATCGCGAAGACAACAGCATGGCCAAGGTCAGGCCGAACAGCAGCACGCCGCTCATCAGGAGTGCAATGATGAGAATATTGTCCCGTGATTCCTGCAGATCCACGGTAATGAACAATTGACCGATCCGTTCGCCGTCCACTCTGATCTGTTGCCCTATTTCGGCATGGTTATCCTGAAAACGAAGTCCCTCGAAGCTGAGGTCAACCGCTTTCTGCTCGTCCGGCAGATGGTTTTCTTCCGCACGATCCCGCCGATATTCAGCATAGAGTTCACCACTCTTCCCGTAGATTCGCCCGGAGATGATGGCTTTCTTGGCGACCAGTGAATGGAGTATGGTCTGCAAGGCTGTCTTGTCCTGAAAGACCAGACCGGCCCTGCTGTTTTCGGTGATGATATCGGCCAGGGTCCGAATTTCATCGCGCAACTGTTTGCGGATGAGCTGCTGCTGAATGAAAAAGGAGGCAATCGTGGCTAGCAGCAGGGCTACGGTGCTGGCAAGAAGCACGATGCTGTAGAGCTTGAAACGAAGAGGAAGTTTGGCGAACCATTGCTTCATAGAGTGCACTTTTATCGTACCGATGCAGCCAGATCGAGCATCGAGGCGTTGGCCCGTATGCCCTGCTGCTTTAATGCGGAATAGTTGATGATAAAGGAAAGCCGGTCTTTTTCTGTGACGAACTCGATGGAGCCGCCGGCATTGACGAATCCGGTAATATCACTGACCGTCACCACCGCCCGTTTCTCCATATTGGCGGACAGTTGGCCGAGCCTGTCTTTTTCAGATTTGCTGACAAAAAGCAGATGGCATTGCGGTATATGCTTCAGTGAATCCACACGGGTGATCCTGATAGCACGACCATTGATCTTTTTCGTTTCAAGACCACGCAATGCGGTACCGAAAGGGTCGGCTCCGACCACGCAAAGCTGGAAATCCTGCCGATCCGGAGGGAAGACCTGTTCCGGCCAGGTAATGAACCGGGCGAAATTCACCAGGAAGGCAGCCTTGAGCTGATATTCCTGCATGGTAGTCTCAGCCCGCACCATCCCTAAATTAAAGAAAACAGCGAACAGGGAAAGCATGAGCAACCATGCTAGTTTGTTATGGGTACCTCGCATTCAGATCACGACCGCTTAAAAATGCCAGGTGACTTTTCCGTAGATACTGCGCTCTATTTCCGTGGGCGGGGTGATGAGTTCAGCGGCATACTGGAGTTGACTGCTGTTCAACAGGTTCTGTCCGGCCAGCATGATTTCCAGATCGTTCCAGGGTTTCCATATCAGGTTGGCATCGAAAAGAAAATAGGAAGGCACCGAAATCACTTCAGTCATATTTACATTATCTCGCCCCTGTATTTCATCCACATAGCGCAACCAGCAGTTGAATTGCCAGTTTTCCGCAAAATCGATGGCTGAACGGACCGAAGCCTGATGTTTGGGGTTGTTTTTTGTATAAAATTGATCGTCGAGAGTGGCTACCAATGAAGGATCCTGCCAGTTCACCGACAGTTCCTGCCAGGTATAAGCAAACATTAACGACCACCAGGGCCGGGCCTGCCAGTTGACTGAGATCTCCACACCATGCCCTTCAGCCTCCTTGGCGTTTGCGAACAACAGATCAAAGCTGGTCGGGTCTGTACTGGACAGGGTGGTGTAGATATCGTCATAGTCGTTGTAGTAGACAGCCACATCCAGGGAAAGATTTCGTTTCGCCTGCCAGCGATACCCCGCTTCATAGGCTATAAGGGTTTCGGAGTTGTACTCACTGTTGCCCCACAGTTTGATGGTTTGTGTAGTAGTATACAATGGCGGGACAGGGAAAGAGGCCATAGTGATGGCACCACTGTCCTCTAACATGGAAGGGGTGCGAACGGCACGGGCAACAGCAGTCCAAATCGAATGATTGGCAGCGGGTTTCCACAACAAACGGGCGCTGGGCTGCCATTCACTGCCAGTAAAATCGTTGTGTTCGTACTTGGTTCCCACCGTCAGCCACAGGGTGTCGGCAATCAGCTTAATTTCGTCCTGAAGAAAAGCACTGTACAGGTCTTTGTTTTGATCTGGAATATATACCTGAAACGAATCTTCAAAATCGCTGTCAATATGACGGAACCCGGTTCCCATGGTCAGACTGTTCCGCTCGCCAAGCGCCGTCTCATATTGCAGATCGAGATCGACAGTGGCAAAGGTCTGTTCGTAATAGGATTCTTCCCGGTTGTTACCGTCATAATAGGCTTTCAAGGTCAGCAGGTCACCACCGGTAAGCTTGCGTTGCCAACTGCCGGTAAGGTTGCCGCCACTGGCTGTGAAGTCGCTGTAGTCTGTTTTTAGATGGGGAAAGCTGTCACTCCAGTACGGGTAAACAATCTGATCGCCTTTATTTTTGTACAGATCACCCTGCAGAGTCCACTCATTTTTGGCACCGACCATACCGTCCATGCGGAACCCGCTCTGGATATTTTGCCACCCGTCCTGAGCGTCCTGGCCACTGTCGGCAAGCATATTGCTGCCGCGATCATTGGTGGTAACATAGAGGCGGCCAAAGGCTGAAGTGCCGATCGTGCTGCCATGGCGAGCTGCGGCTGATACCTTTTCCTGATCGCCGACACCAGCCCGGACCATACTCCCCAGGGTATCCTGGGTTTTCTTGGTGATGATATTGACCACCCCGTTCACTGCGTTGGCACCCCAGACCGTTCCACCAGGCCCGCGGATCACTTCTATCCGGTCGATATCCTCGATCAGCGTATTCTGCATATCCCAGAAGGTGCCGCTGTAGGCCGGGGTGTACACCGATCGGCCATCGATCATCACCAGCAATTTATTGGAGGTATAACCGCCAAAACCGCGTGAGGCGACCGACCATTTGCTGGAGCTGATTCGCGAGACCTGCAGCCCCGGAGCCATGGCCAGGGCTTCGGGAATGGTGGTGACCCCGGAACGGCGGATATCTTCTTGAGTGATCACAAAAACGGCTGCCGCCGTATCGGCTATGGTCTGGGGTTTTTTCGATACCGAGGTGATGGTCATCTGCATCAACTGCTCAAGATTCATGTCGATGTATTTGTTGTCTTCCTCGGAAATCGCCAGGACAGGGATGGCTGCCTGCATCAGAAATAATACCTGAATAGCGGCAGTTATCAAAATTTTTCGTTTTCCCGGGTCCATAGGGATGCGCTTGATGACCATACGAATACAACTCTCCTTTGTTCCAATCGTCTTTTCAGCGAAATCTGGTCAATTGCCCTGTTTCTCTGCGGCACTGCCCGCTCCGCGGCTCTTGTTGCAACTGATGATACCGGACAACAGCTCTATGGTGAGAACCACAGCGTACCTTTGGTGATTATAGGCAGGGCCAATAACAAAATTCAAATCAATAGAATGTTTTTTTCATTTTCTTATCCGCAGCAACGATTAACGAAAAAATCACCATGCCCAACACAATGCGAAATACGACAGTGTGGCATTGGTTGATTTTCCGATTCATTCGACCACCGCAGGGAAACAAAAAGGCCGTAACCTTGGGCAAGGGTTACGGCCTTTTTCAGCAACAAATAATTGTCGTTAACTTCAGCGTCCAAAGAGTCCTTTGAGCAGACTGTCAGCACTTTGCTTTGGTGTCCGTGGCGCCTGCTTGCCTGAACGTTCACCCAGCGCGGTTGCGCAGGGATCGATATCGGCAGCAACCTTGTCAACCAGCAGCTCGCCAAGAACCGACAAACCTCCGGTCGCCAGTACTGCCCCCACCGTTGCTGCGGTGCGCAGGGAACCTTCCGGATCAATGCCAACAGTAGGTTTGGTAAGAGTACCCTGTATCCGGGTCAAGCCGGTCAAAGGGGTCGACAGCGACAGCCCCACACCACTGCGGGCACGAGGGCGGATGCCGAGATCCAGTCGTTCCGAACGCAGATCCACGGTGCCGGACCCCATCACATCTACCTTGGCAGTGCGCACACCGATACCATCGTTTGCAGTAGCTATACCGTCGCGGACAAGAAAACGCGCCGCGGCGCAAGTCAGAATGGTACTGGATTCACTTTCTGCCAACGGATTCAGGGCGCCCAGCAGCTGGAAGAGGAGATCACCCCCAGCCCAATTCACTGCGGTATTTTGAATTCTTCCCGCACCCACGCGCACTTTTGTTGCACCGTTTGACGAGGCCATCAAGGCGCGTACAGAAGCCCCCTGGCCCTTCAGGTCGACCTGCACATCGCTCTTTCCGCCGCTGAACTGGCCTCCAGGCGTGAGTTTGCCCAGTTCCACCTGGGTGGCGTCTACCCGCAAGGCAACAGTTGGAATCGTTCCGGTTGCATCCAGGACCACATCGCCCTCCACCCTGCCGCCGGCCAGAGTGGTGCGGAAAGGTTTAACCGATAACACCCCTTTTTCCAGGCGCATGTCTGCTGTAATGTCAGCCAACTGCAGATCATCTGCTTTCAGTTTCCCTATCTGCAGCGCCAGATTCACATCGAACGTCCGCAACGATTGGACAGGTAAAGGATGATCCGAGAAAATACGCCCGTCGCCCTTCCTGGACGCAACCGGTTTGGAAGCGGGCGGACCGCTCGCATTTGCCGGTACAGCAGTGAAATCATCAACAATCAAGGTATTGGCCGACAACTGACCCGAAATCCGCGGTTGCTGCTGCATATCCACGGCCAGATCCCCGTTCATATCACTGCCCGCCAAAGTTGCCTTGATGCTGGACAGCGTCCAGCTTGTACCGCCACCGCGCAACTGACCCGAAAGGTGCATCGGGCCCATGGCTGGAATCTCGGTGCCGATCATTGGCGACAAAGCCGCCAGATTATCGCTTTCCATAAGGAGTGCCAGGTCTACTCCTCTGGCACCCGACACATCTCCCACGCCCCCTTTGGCTTGGAGCTGGACAACCTGACGTTTGCCGGCTTCCACATTCACTTCGGTCAGGTTGAGAACATCACCGGCATCGCTCAAACGCGCCGACAGCTTGAACGGCCCCAGAGCGAGCGGCGCATCGGTGTTCGACATACCGGCAAGGCGGACTACCTCGCCGATTTCTCTTCCTTGGGCCGTCACACGAAAATCCAAACCGCTAAAGGAAACAGGGTGCGCAAATGTTCCGTCGATGGTTAACGCCAGCCCTCCGGTATGCACCTGTACCTTCACCGGCAACGGTGTAGCAGCCGCCACGCCCCCGGGTCCGCCCACGGTGCCGTCAAGCTGAATCACATGCCCGCGGATCGTAGCCACCAGCTGCACAGCCAACAAGCTGCGGGTATCACCATCGGGTTCCACCGACAATTTGTCGATGGCCACGGTTTCCCGCCTGCCGCTGCTGCGATCCAGCCAGGTTACCACACCTTTTTCAATCTGCACCTCGCGCAGGGAAAATCTGTACGCGGTATCAGCAACAGCTTCGGAAGTCGGTGGCTCGTTTTTTCGGCCGAGATGACTGAAATCCAGATTACCCGGTCCATTGGCATCAGTTTCGATCACGATGTCAGGAGACAAAAGAATGAGACGGTTAATGAGAATTTCGTGTTTAAGCAACGGGAGGAGCGCAATCTCCATTTCAAAACGTTTGATGGTTGCCATATCCGGCTGTGCGGAACCGGCTCGATTAGACAGGGTCACCCCATTGGCGACCACCCGCGGGATCAGTCCCGGGCGTATCTTCAGCGGGCCGGTAATGGTCAGGGTGCGACCGGTGGCGCTCTGCACCTGCGCGGTCAATACATCCTTTACGCGCTCCAGGTTCAACGATTTGACCGCAGCCAACAGGCCGACAACCACCACAACCAGTATCACCAGCAACAGGGCAGCCAGTTTTACAATCGAACGTATACGCATGGGATCTCCTCCGTACTGATTTTCGGTATATTACTCTGGATAGCGTTTAAGGTGTCAAGACAGTGCAACAGTAAGTGCTGCAATGCAGCCATAGCCATTGCTCACCGGCAATCGCATGGATCTCAGGGTTTTCTACCTATAGTAATCCCAACGACACCGCAGTCATAGAGAGAATATACCAACAAGCGCAAGCGGATGGGTTTTGCATAGTGACCCAGGTAGCGTGCATGATGCAGACCCTTATGAACATACAAATTCCCCTTGCAGCTCGGCGGCGGGACCGATACACAAATATTTTTCAAAGAGGTGCCTAGAAAAATCAAGGACCTGTGTTATGATGTCGGAAAAATTACAAGAACCTTTCCGCGAGAAAACAACATGATTCTGACTGTATTCCCCTGCTCTGCAATGCACCCGTTTTCTGATGACCGGTTGGGTTTTCTTTTCCCTCTCGCCTGTATGGAAGCGCATCTATAACTTATTGTATGACTGCTCTTGTCCCCAATACCGGTGCATTTCCGTCTGCCAAGCCAGCATCGCAACCTGCGGCTCTTGTCATCGATCAGGTTTCCAAAAGTTTTTCTGTCGATAAAAAACGGATCATTGCCCTGGACAAGGTCAGTTGCACCATCCGCCCGCAACGGGTTACCGGCCTGATTGGTCCGGACGGAGCAGGAAAAACCACCTTGATGCGCCTTTGTGCCGGCCTGATAACGCCGGACCAGGGCAATCTGAGCGCCCTTGATATCAATGTGATCCGCGACCCGCTCAAAGTCCAGGCCAGCATCGGCTACATGCCGCAACGCTTCGGTTTGTATGAGGATCTCACCGTCCAGGAAAACATGGACCTGTATGCGGATCTTCAAGGGGTGCCGGAAGCACAGCGTGGGGAGCGCTACGCCCAGTTGTTGGCCATGTCGGGACTTGAAGGATTCAGCAGCCGGCTTGCCGGCCGTCTGTCCGGCGGCATGAAACAAAAATTGGGCCTGGTTTGTACCCTGGTTCGACCGCCGCGATTACTGTTACTGGATGAACCCACGGTGGGCGTTGATCCTGTCTCCCGACGGGAGTTGTGGAATATTGTCTATCATCTGGTAGAAGCCGAGGGAATGAGCGTACTGCTCAGCACTGCGTATCTCGATGAGGCCGAGCGATGCGCCGAGGTCGTCCTGATCCACCGCGGTACCATCCTGGGGCACGACCATCCCGAGGCCTTCAGCCGCCAGGTTACCGGCCGCACCTGGCTTGTTCGAGCCCCCGACCTGCCTAAACGCGCCCTGCAACGCACTTTGAGCCAGAATCCCGCAGTGATTGACGCCCTGATCCTGGGTACGGCGGTCCGGGTGGTCACCCGCGACGAGGGTGCTCTGAAACGAGATATGCTGCCGCAGAATACTGCCGTTTCTATCGAAGCAGCTGAACCTCGTTTCGAGGATTATTTCGTGGCCACCCTCAAAGAGGACAGCGGGAACGCGGTGGCAAGCAACGCCATCACTCTGCAGAAAACAAACGGCCGCTTTACCGACCAGAATGTGATTGCAGTCGATGATTTGGTGCGTCGTTTCGGCGATTTTTTCGCGGTTGACCATGTCAGTTTCCAGGTACAAGGCGGCGAAATTTTCGGTTTGCTCGGCGCCAACGGGGCCGGTAAAACCACGACCTTTCGAATGCTGTGCGGCCTGTTGCCCATTTCCAGCGGACACTGCACCGTGGCAGGGATGAATTTGAGAACCGCAGCGGCAGCCGCCCGGGGGCGGATCGGCTACATGGCCCAAAAATTTTCCCTGTACGGCAACCTGACCGTCCTGCAGAATCTCAAATTTTTCTCCAGTGCCTATGGGTTGCGCGGCGCGCGACGCAACAAGCAGATCGAGTGGGCGATGCACACCTTTGACCTTGAGCAGTTCATCGCCACCGAGAGCCAATCTCTGCCGCTTGGCTTCAAGCAGCGGCTGGCTCTGGCCGTTGCGCTGATGCATGAACCCGAGGTCCTCTTTCTCGATGAACCTACCTCAGGCGTTGATCCGCTGGCCCGCCGTGAATTCTGGACACAGATCAACAGTCTGGCTGATCAGGGGGTAACCGTACTGGTCACTACCCACTTCATGGAGGAGGCGGAATACTGCGACCGATTGGTGATTATGGCCGAAGGACGGGTACTGGCGGAAGGAACACCGGAAGACATGAAAAACCGCTATGGCGGCATCGAAGGCCGGGAAGCGACCATGGAAGAGGCCTTTATCAGCCTGTTGGAAAGCAATCCCAACCACAAGGCCACGGCATGAAACCAGGAAGCCCGATGCGCATCAAAGGGATGATGCGTAAAGAATGGTTACAGGTCATCCGTGACCCCTCGAGCATTGCCATTGCTTTTTTTCTGCCGCTGCTCCTGCTCCTGATCTTCGGCTACGGCGTTTCCCTGGACGCGAAAAATATCCCTATTGCCATGGTGGTCGAGCATCCCGACCCGCAGACCTCGAGTTTCACCGGCGGTTTTTATCAGTCACCCTATTTTGCCCCCATAGCCTTGTCTTCCATCCAGGAAGCAGAGATCGCACTCAAGGAGTCAAAGGTGGATGGCATTGTCTGGTTGCGGCAAAATTTCGGCCGCGACTACCTGCAAAAAAATTCCCCGCCGATCAGCGTTGTGGTCAATGGTGTCGATGCCAACACCGCCCGGCTGGTGGAAGGGTATGTCCAGGGCATCTGGTTTGGCTGGCTGGAACAGGAGGCGGAACGGGCGGGCAAAAAGTTGCGATCGCCGCTCCAGCTGGAACAGCGGATCTGGTTCAATCCCCAGGTGCGTTCGACTGAATTCCTGGTTCCTGGGGTTCTGGCGGTTATTATGACCCTGATTGGTGCTCTGCTCACCGCCTTGGTTATTGCCAGAGAATGGGAACGAGGGACCATGGAGGCCCTGCTGGTCACCCGCATTTCCGTGACTGAACTTCTGCTGGGTAAACTCATCCCCTACTTTATCCTCGGCATGGGCGGACTGATCCTCTCTCTGTTCATGGCCTATTTCCTTTTTGATGTGCCCCTGCGCGGCTCCCTCTGGCTGCTGATCACCACTTCGGCGCTGTTCCTGATAGTATCACTGGGCATGGGGCTGTTCATCTCCACCCTTGTCCGCTCACAGTTCGTCGCCGCCCTGGTGGCCCTGGTCAGCACTTTTCTCCCGGCCTTCATCCTCTCGGGTTTTATTTTTGACATCCACAGCATGCCGCCCGTCATTCAGGGCATCACCCACTTGATCGCTGCCCGGTATTACGTGTACATTCTTCAAACCCTGTTTTTGGTGGGCGATGTCTGGAGTGTGGTACTGCCCAACTCGGCAGCTCTGTTGATCATGGCCGTATTTTTCCTCGGCCTGGTCTACAAAAAAACCAGAAAAAATCTCGAATAGGAGCGCGCACCGTGGGCCCTCGTATCATCGCCCTGATCTTCAAAGAATTCCTGGCCCTGTTTCGGGATAAAAAGAGCCGTATGGCGGTTATTGTACCGCCAATCCTCCAGCTCCTTATTTTCGGCTATGCTGCAACTTTTGATTTGGAACATGCCAGTCTGGCGATATTTAACGAGGACCAGGGTGCAGTTTCCCGTGAATTGATCGGCCGGTTTCAGGGATCGGTCGGCTTCAACATGATTGGTTTTATCCGTTCCGATGCGGAGATCAAGCCCCTGATCGACAGCACCAAAACACTGCTCGTCCTTCATATCGACAAACGGTGTTCCGCCAATCTGTCACAGGGCGAGAGCTGTCCCGTGCAGGTCATCATCGATGGCCGAAATTCCAATACGGCCATGCTGGCACTCAATTACGTGAGAAGCATTGTTTCGGATTTCAACCAGGAACTGGCTGAACAATCGTTCGGTACCACATTGCCGGCTCGGCTCAACATCCGGGCCTGGTTCAACCCCAACCTGGAAAGCCGCTGGTTCATTGTCCCGGGCATCATCGCCCTGCTGGCCATGATCGTCACCCTGGTGGTAACCGCCTTGTCGGTAGCGCGGGAACGGGAGGCCGGCACCTTTGATCAGTTGCTGGTAACACCGTTTCGTCCATGGGAAATCCTTATCGGCAAGGCCATACCCGGCCTGATCGTCGGAGTGGGCGAAGCCTCCCTGATCATCCTGGTGACCATTTTCTGGTTTAAAATTCCGCTGGTGGGCCAGCTCGCCACCCTGTACCCGGCACTGATCATTTATGTGCTATCAATCATCGGCGTCGGCCTGATGATCTCTTCCTTCTCCACGACGCTGCAGCAGGCCCTGCTGGGAGCCTTTCTCTTTATTGTACCGGCGGTCATCCTTTCCGGGTTTTCGACGCCGATTGCCAACATGCCGTCCTTTATGCAAGCCCTGACCTACATCGACCCCATGCGGTATTTTCTTATCATCGTGCGCCGGGTATTTCTCGAGGGGGCCGGCATTGAATATTTCTGGCACGAACTCTGGCCGATGTCGATCATCGCCGCCACAACGCTGAGCATGGCTACCTGGCTGTTCAGGCACCGGATGTATTGACGGTCAGCCGTTGGTCAACGATACCTGATCGTTACCGTCGCCCCGTCTCTTTTTTATTCACTTTCCGGGAAGACGTCCCTCTTGCGGATAGTTGTTTTCTCAGCACCCGCACGAAGACCTGTTCAAAAATATTTCACAAACACGTACTCCTGAAACTACAGGTTATTTAAGGGACCGGAGGCACGGTCTGGCGTTGTACTTTTTACAGCGTTTTAAGTGCTTGTTGCAGACGGCAAATTTTTCGTCAGGATTTGTGGCGGGATGTACAGTGAAAAAACGGGAAGGTCGAGCAGAAACCAGACAGCCTATTTCTTTCTTTCGCAGAAAGGACCAAAGAAAAAAAAGGCGTACTGAGTGGAGGGGATGATGCCGGTGGTGGACAGCGCTGTTCTCCGCCCACCACACTTGCAGGGTTCAGGATCAATATATTCCTGAAAACCAGTATAAAATGAATGAATTAAAAATTTACAACAACAATCAACCTATTTATCGCTACGGCCGCTTCTTAAACTTCTCCTCGCGTTTTACTTGTTTTTCAGCTCGCTTTTCTTTCAAGGATTTTGTCGACTCTTTTTTCACATTCACTTGTTTTATGTTTTTTTCTTTTGCCATAGCTTTCAGTTTTCCAGTGGGGAAATAATTATTACTTCTCTGCAGAAGGTTCTCACCTGAGATCCAGTGAACGCCTGTCACTCATGTGATGAAAAACAGCGGGTTACTTGCGAGTAGATTTGTTGCGCCTCCTTACACCGGTCTTGCCGGTGTTACCCACATTATATTTACGTTTTGGCTTTGTCACCCTATTGAAGTCATTGACAAATAAATCATCCTCGGGCCATTCAACAGGAATTTTGTACTGAATAAAAGCCTCAAGGTCCTCCAGATAAAGGGCGCCTTGTTCGTCTGCAAAGGATATGGCCTTGCCTTCTGCTCCAGCACGAGCCGTACGCCCGATACGGTGCACGTAATCTTCGCTATCCTCAGGAAGATCATAATTGATAACATGCGTAACGTCTTCGATATGCAGCCCCCTTGAGGCAACATCTGTTGCAATCAATATCGGCAGTTTTCCATCCTTGAAGTCATTCATAATGCGCAGGCGCTTCTCCTGCATGACATCACCGGAAATCAAACGGCACGGGAAATCATTTGCATTCAGACGCTTATGCAAATATTCGCCTTCACGCTTGGTGTTGATGAAAATCATAGTGCGTTTCATGTTGTCTCGGCGCAATAAACCTAGCAATAATGGAAACTTCTCCTTGCGGCCGACATGAAACAATACCTGCTCGATCTTGTCTGCTGTCATTTGATCACCGGTCACACTCACCTTTTCCGGCACATTCATGAACTCGTACGCCAGCTCCATAACCCGCTGATTGAGTGTCGCGGAAAACATCAGGTTCTGTCTTTTATTAAATGGCGGCAATCGCCTGAGAATGAAACGCAGGTCTGCGATAAATCCCATGTCAAACATTCTGTCGGCTTCATCGATGACCAGCATTTCAATTTCTTGAAGCGTGCAGATCTTTTGCTTGAGGTAGTCAATCAAACGACCTGGGGTGCCGATGATAACATCAACTCCTTTACGCAGAGCATCGCGCTGTTTTAAATAATCGACACCGCCATAAATGGCCTGCACGGAAAAACCGCAATGTTTCCCGATGAGTTTTGCATCGTTTTCGATCTGCACAACCAGTTCCCTGGTTGGGGCCAGTATCAACGCACGGGGATGGTTGCCGGAAGCATTTTCGTTTTTAAGCAAACGATCAAAAAGGGTTATCAAAAAAGCTGCTGTCTTGCCGGTACCGGTCTGCCCTCGGCCGGCTACATCCTTGCCGTTAAGGGTCAAGGGAAGTGTCAATTCCTGAATAGAGGTACATTCCGTAAATCCTGCTTCAGCTATACCCTTCCGCAAAGAATCGGGTAAAGCCAGATCATCAAATCGCATCAAGTTTCCTTTTCATAGAGTAAATGTTCAGCTGTAACTACGTTAGTATAGTATGCATCATCACTGATACAGGCAACGGCAACCTTCCTTAAACGAGTAATACCGGATAGTTCAAGAAAAAAGAAAAATGCATGAATGCTATTACAGCAAAAAAATTGCAGGAAAATCGCAGAAGAAAGAAAAAAAGTAAAATATTTACTGAAGGCTCATGACCAAACAACAGATCGCCTATTGCACAATCCCTGAACCCGAAGAAAACAGATCGGATATCGAACTGTGGGTGCGGAACAAAACCAGCAACGGAATGAAGAAAAAGTAAAAACAGAGTGTACAACAGGGCAAGGTCAATCCTGAACATCGCCTGCAGTGCAACGACGTTCAGCTGCCAACATGCTCACCACCGCGGAAGAACCCAAACCTGCACCAATGATCAATTCTAAGAGAGGGGGCAACACAGTCGTTCTCGGTTACGAAGGTTCTCCCCATTCCGGATCAATCAATCCTGAAACTGAGCTCTACGGAATCCCGTGAAGGAAAAAATTGCCGAAAAGAGGTGTTCGATTTTTCCAGCATGATCTTCGAGGCTTTGACCGAATCAGTATCCTTGTATTTATCGGAAAGATAAATAATTTCGCGAATGCCGGACTGAATTATGACTTTGGTGCACTCATTACAGGGAAAGAGCGCCACATACACCCGGCAATCCCGCAGATCGTAGGTGATGGAGTTGAGCACGGCATTGAGCTCGGCATGGCAGACATAGGGGTACTTGGTATCCAGATAGTCACCTTCCCTGGCCCAAGGGAGTTCGTCATCCGAACATCCCCAGGGAAAACCGTTGTAACCGACGCCGACGATCTTGTTCTGACTGTTTGCAACACAGGCACCCACCTGGGTGTTCGGATCCTTCGAGCGATGCCCGGAAAGGATCGCCACTGCCATGAAATATTCGTCCCAGGAAAGGTATCCCGTCCTTTTGGTTATCATCGTCATTCAGCGGCGTTGTTGTTATTTTGCTGAGCCTTGAATTTTCGCCTCCGTTCTCGCCACTCTGGTGCAATGCCAGCAGCTTTTTCAACAAATTTCCTGATAGCTTGAAAATAGAGCTGCCCGGCAACGGCGATGAGCGAATTATGATCCGCTCCGGGAACAATTTGGAATTCTTTATTCTTGGCGCCGCTCTCCGCCTGCAGGGTTTCCGCCTGCCAAAGGGGGATTAACTGATCGTACTGACCATGGAGAATAAAGGTTGGTTTAGTAAATTTGCTGATTTTCTTGCTGTTATTGAAGGTCTGTTCTTCGGTGATCTCCATCGCTTCAAGATCAACACCCAAAACCTTGGCCAACGGCAGGGTTTTAGCAAATCCGGATTCGACAATCAGCCCGCTGACCGCATCGCTGTGATTGACGGCAACATCGATAGCACTGGCGCTTCCGAGGGATCGGCCCATAATAAACAGAGCACCGGTATAGCCGTGATCAGTAAGCCAGCCTTTCAAGGCGACAAACAGGGCGTTGCTGTCGGACAGCAAGGTACTGGCCAGGGGAGTACCGCCGCTCCACCCATATCCGCGGTATTCAGTGACCAAAAAATTCATGCCTTCCTGTACGTAACGGGGGCCGACTTCGTCGTAATCGGGAATGATCTCGCCGTTACCATGAAAAAAAATCAGGGTGGGTGCGGTAACGGAGTGACTGTAGAGACGGCAACCGATGATGGTACCGTCTTCGACCTGCGGGTGGATGTCAATAGCACCTGGAGGCGGGACATTAGGGGCAACTTTGACAGGATGAAAAAGGAGTCGGGTTATTTCAGGTCGATCCATAATAGTGTGTTCTGAAAGGTGCGTCTTGGTTGTACGTTTATCTTCTTCGCTGCAACTGCAGATCAAGACAGAAAAAATAAGCAAATAAGAAAGGCCGAACAGGCTCGTGATGATTCGCATCTTCCTGTTGGCCATTGCATTTCTTGTCATCGATTTCTTGCCCGTGCAGGTCCATTCATTGTGCTCTAGCTCATTACCCCAACTTTCACCATTTGTCAAAACGTTGTTTTTACAGATTAATATTATTGTCAACCAAGGCGAGATCAGGGTCCCTCGCCATGGAACCGAAGTGCGTACGCCATCCTCCCGCGTTCTTTCACCAAAAAACAGCGGAACGCTTTTTCCACTAAAGCGTTCCTTGCATTATATCTATTAAATTTTTAATATGTTATCCGGACAATAAAGTACTTTCAACCACGCTTCGAACGAATCAATGCGCGACCCCATACAACCAGATGGCTGAAAAACTCTATCGATCCCTTGCATTAGCCGCCGCAGGAATGTTTTACCTGCTCCATACGTCGACGATTCAGGCGGATACCGCGCCAACAAAGACAAAGCGCGTGCAACTGGCCCAATCCGCAACAACAGTCACCCGCCCCCAGACAGAGACCAAAACAACGGCCCAAAGCCGCACGGCGTTGATCAAAAAAAACGCTCGCCACCGTACCAAGAAAAAGAAACAGCCGCGCCCCAGTGCCTTTGTCACCCGTTGCAACTTCATTCTGGACAGAGCAAGTCCTGTCAAAGACTACCTGCAGAGAGGAACGAAGTCCTTCAAGGCACCTTTTGTCGGTCTCCTTCGGGGCGTTATGGGACTGGAGTGGATTACCGGCTCTGTTTTGGGAAAAACCAGCGGTGTCTATAACGAAAAAAGGTTTATAGCCTCGAACTACAATACGTCGGATGCAGCTTTTTTTTATTTGCCGCCTCTGGACGTTACTGAGGACGCCTTGGCTATTGATGAATTTTTCGACGGCATGTATCCGTACGCCCTCACTTTCATCGCCTGTACTATCGACCACAAGTCGGATGCGATCTTTGATCATCTCGACTCAGACGGACTGCAGTCAGATACTGATTTCAGGAAATTTCAGGATACGCTCTCCAACACTGACGACAACGACTCAAGCTCCCCTTTTACCTATCAATACCAAAAAGATACAATGTCACTCAATGCCGGCGTTTCCTGGATGAGTGACATCGGCGACACTCACAAAATTGACACAACCTTCGAACCGTGGGGACTTGGCAGCACCTCCGACAAGATATCCGGCCTTAACTTCAATCTCGGAGCAAACTATCAGTCCTTTTCCCTTACCGGCGGATATATCCGCGCCTTTGACAGTTATATGCTCACCGACCTTTCTCTTGAGGGAAATACGACAGAACCCAGCGCATGGATCGGCGAATTCGCCTATACGACCAAACTGCTGCACAAGGAAACCGTCCTAGCCTTGGAATACCAGAAGAACTCGGAAGCATTAAAAACCTATTTACCAGAAGAACGGTATACCACCAAGGCGTCTATGCTTTTTCTGGACGGTACGGTTTTGAGCCTTGAATATTATATCGACAAGGACTTTTCTGGGGAAGACGGAGGAAGCGGTGATGCGGGGTATGGTATTACAACGAGAGTCGGTTTTGAATTTTAGTCGGCTTCTCCGGGGATGCCGACAACAAGAACATGGTTCAGTGAAAGAATCTGCTGTACCGAAGCCTTTTATTGCGCTGTTCACCTCCTGACCGTGCAGCGAGGTAATCAATTCCGAGGGTCGTGTCCGGATGCTTCGGATGCCGGACTCCGGGCAATGTTGCAACTCTTTTCCGTCCGGTTGCGACCACTGCTTTTCGCATGATACATGGCGTCATCTGCCCGCATAAGCAGGCTTTCTTTGCTTTCGCCGGGTTGCCATTGGGCCACACCCAGGCTGAAATAGACGACCAGGCGGCTCTTTTGAAAACATACCGTTTTGCCCGCTCTGAGTTCCCTGATTTTCTCTGCTAGTGAAAAAGCGTTATCCAGGGCGCAATCTTTGAGGATAACAAGAAACTCCTCACCTCCCCAGCGGCAGATACTGTCCGCCTCCCGCAAACAGGTCCGAATAATCTGAGCACTGTCGGCAAGGACGACATCTCCCGCTTGATGACTGTATTGATCATTGATATTTTTAAAGCGATCGATGTCAAGCAAAATGATGGAGAGTTCCGACTGTTGCCGCGATGCTTCACGGATTGCTTGATCGAACAAGGTTTCTCCGGAATACCGATTATTGAGATTCGTTAATTTATCGGTGGTGGCCATTCGTTCAAGACGCTGCTGATACTGGGAAATAGTCCGGTAAACCGCTACAAGAATGACCAGGCTGATAACCAGGCACAGGCTGAGATTGATTAACAGCGTTTTGCGTAACAGACGCATCTCTTGATCCAGCGATTGTTCAACGAGCAGGTACCAGCCGAGCTCTGGCAGAAAACGGCTGTTGAGCAGAAAGGTCTCCTTGTCTCGTTTATAGGAAAAAGCGCCGCTTTCCTTGCTGAGTATCGTCGCTGCAATATCCTGCAGGCCTTCAACCTCACCGATCGCTTTCCAATCGTTTTCGCTTTCCGCCCTAAAGGTAATACGACCTTGCGAATCAACAAAAAAGATATGGCGTTTATAGCGTGTCTCGTAGTCGCGCAACAGCTGGGCGATCGTGGTCACTGACAGTCCGCACCCCGTCGCCCCCAGGTAGTTTCCTTGGTAGTCGAAAACACGATGATTAATAAAGAAGGTCAAGGCATCGTCATTGGCCAGATCGCGATCAACGTTCAATTCATAGGGCTCATCCATTTGACGAACTCGGAAATACCATTCATCCCGGGGTTCATCGGCACGAACCGTTTTGAGAATACCTCCAGCGTAGTAATACTGAGCACTTCGTTCTGAAACAAAAAAGCTGGTGACGGTCTGATATTTAGTTTTTATCTGCTTAAGATACTTGGTTATCTGCTCAATGTCTTTTTCTCCGGAAAGCGCCCAATCCCGAAGAAAGGTATCTGATGCCATCATGGAAGCAATGAAGATCGGTCGAATCAAATCCTTCTGTATTTCTGAATAAACAGTATCGCTGGTAAGAGGCAGGATCGATTCGGCAAAACCCTTTTTCAACTGGGTAACCGAAACGGTATAGCTGACAAGTGTGGTAGCCAGAAAACCAACGAAAAGGAGCAGGCAAATCAGCCAGGTAAGCCTATTTTTTGACGGCATAAGGGAGCGGATGCAAACCTAATCAGAAGACAACGAGGGGGTTTCCTGCGATCAACCTGACCGCAAATCACATTCAGCAGGCGATGTTTATACCATGACAGCGATCCATCTGCCAGCAATGAGAGCAAAGCTCTCTCGGTGCCCCCCTTGTGCACCAGCTGGCAACACGATGCAAAGGGATCGTCACGAAGACAGGGAGGGCTGCCCCTCACAACGACAGAAACCTGAAAGAAACGGTTACGGCAACCGGGAGGTATGTAACA
>JBFJXW010000023.1:0-29041 GCA_041622895.1 Desulfobulbus sp.
GCGTAGTAACGTGAGTGTCGATACTTATGGGCGTAACGGGCAGCGATCGCTTCCTGATCGCCGGAAGAACAGTCATCGCTTCCAGCAGAACACGCCCCCTCTTCCCCGGTCAGCCGATCGAAGATCAGGTTGGGCCGGGCCAGGGGCATCTCCTCCTCGCTGAAAAAGGAAAGCGCCTCACGCGGGCTGCCAAAAAACACCAGTTTGCCTTGGGAAAGCAGGACCACCTTGTCGAGCAGGTCCAGATTGTACAACACATGGGTGGTGATAACCACGGTGGTACCGCGGTCGGCCATGCCGCGAAAATGGCGCATCAAGCGCTCCTCAACGCTGGGGTCAAGCCCGGCGGTGGGCTCATCGAGGAAAAGAATGCTGGGCCGCACGATCAATTCGGCCCCGATGGACACCCGTTTGCGCTGGCCACCGCTCAACTGATGAATCGGATGCTGACGCACCTGCTGCAGACCCAGGGTTTCGATGGTCGCATCCACGATATTGGTTCGCTGCGCCGGGGAAATATCAGGAGACAGACGCAGGAGGGCGAGGTAATGCAGACTGTCCTCCACGCTCAGTTCCGGGTGGAGAATGTCGTCCTGCGGCACATAGCCGATGGCGTTGCGCAGCATCGCATAGGCTTCGGCCAAGGGCGTCTCGTTCAACAGAACCTGGCCGCTGCTCGGGCGGATGCTGCCGTTGAGCGCGGTCAGCAGCGTGGTCTTGCCGGCGCCGCTGGGCCCAAGGATACCGACAAATTCACCGGGATCCAAAGCCAGGGTAATATCGTCAAGCAGCACCCGGGGTGCACTATGTGCCTTGCGGGCAACGGTTCGGTTCAAGCCTATACACTCCAGCCTGATGGCTTGACCGTATTCACGCTGCCGCACACTGAGCGAGCCATTGGCCTGCAAGGCAAACTGGAAATGGGTAGAACCGATAACCACTGTATCGCCAGCCGCCAAACTGCCTTCGTGCAGAGAGCGACCATTGACCCAGGTGCCGTTAAGGCTGTGGTTGTCGGTGATACGCAACTGACCGTCCTTGGCATGAATAAGGGCGTGGCGTGAACTCACCATCGGCTCAAAGGGCAGTGGCAGGTCGCAGTCTGCGGCGCGACCGATCAACCATTGGTCCTTGGCATCCAGAATGAACTGCCTGGTACTGCGGCTGCTCTGGCGCTGAAAACGCAGATGATTGCCCGCTCCCAATCCGACCAGATCACCATCCCGCAAAGGTTCCCTGCCCGCAATCCGCGATCCATTGACCAAGACGCCGTTAGTGGACTTCAGATCCGTGAGCCAGAAGTGTCCCTCGTCATCCGCCGCAATACGGACATGGCAACGTGATACGGTGGCGCCGGCCACCACGATGTCGCACCGGTTCCCATCGCGACCGATGGTTACCTCTCTGCCGTCTATCCGGTATTCCCGGTAAGCGCAACCGGCATCCAGGGCAACCAGATAGGCCGAAGAGCACAGTGGTCGGTGATCAGGCGATTGCATGCACAGTTTGAGTATCGAAACAAAGACGTTCAGCCCCGGGCCGTCTCATGGAGGATGGCTCGGGGCGTGAACAGGGGATCTACCATTGACCGGGACGTTCTGTCCCGGCAACTGTCGAACAGGAACTCAGTTTTTCACAGGCGCCGGAACATCGGCCGCCGGTACGAAAGGATTACGCAGGAACAGATCACCCTCCTGCAAAGCAGGAATGGCCTTGTCGATCTTCTGCTGTGCTTCAATGATCAAAGGAAAAGTCGGAGGCTCTACCGTCTCAAAAGACGAGGCATCATAGTACATAATGCCGCTGCCTGTGGGATATTCGACCCCCACTTTCACGTTATGGCGCTCGCCGTCCACCGGAATATAGGCGCGGAAGGTGAGCACATAGTCGCTCTGCATGATATTTTGGATATCTTCAATGCTGGGCGTGATGGTGTCGTAGGTGCCGCCGATGGAATAGTATTTGCCAAAAGAATTTTTCGATAAGGCCTGTAGATTGCGTTGCTCTTTTTCTCCCTGACTGGTGAAGCACAGCGAATAGATGGGCACCGGAATGGGAAGACTGGATATCCGGGTCATCAGATCGTTACGGTTGATGGCGCTGTCCTCGTCGCGGCCGCTGCCGATAACGACGATCGAGGTAGAGACCACGTAGTTGACCTCGCTGCTTGAGTTGCCGCTGCCACCGACCCCTCCAGCCAGCTGCATGGCGGCGGCCACACCATCGTAGAGCCGGGTTTTCTCACTGCGCGGCTGCAGGTCGGCGAGACGGCGGCCGAGGATTCCGGGTTCCCTATCGAAATTGGAGAGCAAGGTATAGCCCTCGCTGCTGTCATCCAGAGCAAGAACCGCCACCTGGTCCTGGGGCCGCTTGGCATCGATGAAACGGGCCGCCGCCCGGATCATGGCCTCAAAACCCGCGCCTTTGAGCGCTTTATTGGTATCAAGGACGAGAATGGAACGAAGCGCCTCTTCCCGGTTACGGATGGACTGTATCAGATACTGTTTTTTTCTCGGATCATACACCCTGCCGTCAACCATCACCCCGATATTGAGTACATTGAGGTTGACCAGGGGATTCATATCCTGGTCAAAGGTACGCATGTAAACGTTGACAAATGGGTAAAGACCCGATTCGACTCTAAATATCTTTAAACCATACCCCTGGACACCGCCCATAGCGGTGGCAGCCGAGGATGTATTGGCGACCGAACCGATGGCCAGCACCAGCGCCACCATGATCAATTTCGCGATCAGCACCCGCAGGGATTGCGCTCCCCATTTTTTACCATCGTTCCCTGTCTTGCTCACACAGATCATTACACCGCTCCTCATCGCATCTGGACAAAGGGTTTGCCCAGGTTATTGACTGTTTTGCCGCCAGGACCCTTGACGGAACTGTAGGCAATCTTGGTTATACCAGTCGAGGTGTCGAGGACAAAGGCCCCGTAGCCTCCTGCCGCATCCCAGGTGGCAAGTTGGTAGCGGCCCGTACTTGTGAGCGCAACCGGTCTATTTTCGCCCGGGTCGAGCACCGCCACCGGCAGAGACGGCGGATCGTTATGCACCGCGCCCATCAGCAGGAAAACAAGCAAAGTGGCAAGTACTCCCAGGATCAAACCTCCCGGAAAGTTATTGGCCAAGATATCTTTCATTGATCAAAGCCTCCGCTGAAATGGAATTTCCCAATCCCCGTTGTTTTCGTAATAACTGGGAAATATCCTCTTGTGTAGCCTGTTGTTGGGCAAGAGCGGTCTGTTCATTGCCTGTTTGAGCCGCCTGCTGCTTGGCCACTGCAGCGGGACCGGCATCGACCTTGTCTACCGATTTGTTTTTTGGCGCTGTTCTGTTCGGCGTTTTTTGTTCGGCAACTTTGGTTGCTGCCTTGGTCGGAGATGGATGTTCCGCAGCCTTTGCCACTGCCTTCTTCGAAGATTTAGCTGCAGCAGCTTTGGCCACTGCCTTGGCTGGAGATTTCCTTGCCGGCGCGGCAGCCACCTGTTCCACCGGGGTCGAGCCGCCGTTCAAGGCCTTGGCCAAAAGTTCACGCCGATAGCCTACCTGCTCCATATTTTCGCCAAGCGAACTCCACAGAGCGACATAGAGTTCCGGATCGTTGACGCCCCGCGACGAATCATACTCCGGCTTGAAATGGGCCAGCGCCGACCGGGTACTGCTGTCAAGACGGCCGGTGACCGGTACATTGTAGCCTTTGAGATAGAGACAGGTCTGAATTTCGCCGACCTTTTCCTGACTGCTCAGGTTTCTGAAATCTTCCCTGATCCGTTCAAGCACCACCGGATCGGGCGGCATGTTCGGAATCAATTTCCAGTACGGCAGATAGAGGTATTTGCCGACAACCTGGAGGATACTGGTCTGGACCAGCAGGCGGATGGCCGCATGCCGTCCCTGCACTTTTTTGACCGTACCCTTGAGACCAAACGTCGGCCCGAAAATGGTGAAGCCGAGCTCTTTATCCGCCGTCGCCTTGTACACATTGATTGAATTGACGGTTTGCATGCGGGCGACACCGGACATTGTCCGAAAATCGAGCAGATTGAAATCCAGGGTGATCCGGGCAATGCTGTCTTGGTTTTCCTGGTTGTAGTCTACCGAAATGGTATCGCCGGGTACCCAGGACTGGTTGACGTTGAACGGCCGGGTCGTCACCCCGAAGTCGGTGTTACGGCCCCTGGTCTCCAATCCCCGGTCAAACTCGGTAATACCGCCGGAGAGGACGATATCCGGGATGTATTTCTCCTGGAAATTGGAATATCCGGTGACCATCTGGTTGTTGATGAACACCGGGCTGTAAGGAATGTACACCACGTTGCCGCCGATCGCATTCAGCGCGCTCTTGCTCATTTCCGTGATATCGTGGGGTATCTCACCGCCTGCATAGACCGAAAGCCCGGTGAAATCGACGATATCCTTGCCCTGAATAAACACCCGTTTACCATACACCTGGGTCATCTTGCCCAGGTCGGCCAGGGGTTTATCAAAATTGGTCTCTTTAATTTCCGGTACGTCTGAGGGCAGATCGACATCCACGTTGCGAGGATCGATCTTTGCGCAGGAGGTTAACCCCAGGACCATCAGCGATATCAGCAGCAGAAAGCCCGGATGCATCCGGCCCCGCAATCTTCTTGGTAGTAACAGCATGCTCGTTCCTTAATACCGGTTATTCGGAAATGATCGTCTTGTCGCCCTTGGAATCATCGATAATGATGATATCACCGTTTATTTTCGCCCCTGATTCCAGCACGACGCTGTTGAGGAGCCCGTCCGTGGAAGTGACAACACCACTGTCCCCCAATGCCGCCTTGCTTCTGGCACGCTGCGTCAGATAGGAGAAATTTCTGTTCGACTTGCTGATCTGCTCATACGACTCAACACGGGAGTCGATTTCGATGCCATCATCCTGGTCGTTGGCCCGACAAGGAACAACCGAACCGGCACAGGTCAAAAAAAGCAAGAATATCAGAGGGACAGTGATCGTACGCATTGTATGCTTCCTCCGCAAACCTATCAGTCAACAACCACGGAATCAACCGCAATCTTGGTGTTGCTGCCCGAAATCGAGACCGTAACATCCCCCAGATCCGTCTTGGTATTCACCTCACCCCGCTGCGCCTGGCTCATCTGTACCGAACCGATATTGAGCTGGTTGTTATTACCGTCGATCACTCCGTTGAGGGCTCCGCCGGTTACTGACGAGCTGACCGCACCGGCCTTGGAATTTTGCATCATTACTGAACCGATATTGGAGGTGTTGTTATTCCCCTGTACCGTGTTGCTGATCGATTCGACCTTGACCGTGTTGGAAACCTTGCCGGCCTTGGAATCCTCCATGTACACGGAGGCGCTGTTAACAGTATTGCCGCTGCCGGTTGCCGAGGCGGAAACCGAACCATTGGCGCGAACCCGGTTGGTGACTTCCTTGGCCTGGCTGCCGGATATATGGATGGAAGCGGCATTGGCGACGTTGTTATGGCCTCCTTTGGCCTGGGAGCTGTACTCGCCCCCTTTCACCTGGTTTTGCGCACGAATGCCGAGGAGGTCGGCATGACCGACGACCGGCAGCAAAAGAAGCGCGCCAAGGGTGAGCATGTGTATGAGTTTCATTTTCTTCTCCGCGAACAGTTTGGCTGAGTGATAGACCAAGGTCTTCCTGTTGCGGCATGTATCGCCGCAACAGGAAAAGAGCCGGTGTTAGTTGATGGCGATGGAGGCGGCGTTGGCCTGATTGTTATTCCCGCCTTTCACCATGGAGGAGATGTTGCCGGTACCTTCCACTTCATTGACCACGCGGCCCTTGACAACTTTTCCACTCATCGAGATGGATGCGGCATTGGCGCTGTTATTGTTACCGCCCTTGACCATACTCGTAATATTGCCGGTTCTGCTCACTTTGTTCTCGACGGAGCTGGAAGGCCTGGAGTCACCGTTGAGTGCGATGGAAGCGGCATTGGCCATATTATTGTTACCGCCGTTGACGGTGCTGCTGATATTGCCGGTATTTTTCACTTCGTTACGGATGCTAGCCTGCAGACCGCTCGTCGCATCGGTCGACTCCTGGGTGGTTGCAGTAGCTTCGGCAGCGCTGTCCGCATCAGTGTCGGTGGCAGATGCTGTGGTGTCGTCGGTGTCAGCGGTATCGGTGGTGTCAGTGGCTGATGCTGTAGTATCGACCGCATCGGTGGTGTCAGTGGCTGCTGCTGTTGTGTCAACGGTATCGGTGGTGGCGGCTGTCGTGTCGACGGCGTCAGCAGTATCGATGGTTGCGGCTGTTGCGTCAACGGCATCGGCGGTGGGGGCTACGCTACTGCCGGTACCGACAGCCGAAGCAGAGACTTGAGCAGTCTGGGTGGCCGGAGCGGTAGCAGCGGCAGTGGCGGTTGAAGTCTGGGTTGCAGAGGTATTGACGGTAATGATGTTGGTATTGGTGTTGGTGATCGGCTGCGCGGTAAAGGTATTGTGATGCACGGAAGGCCCCTTCCGCTTGAACGATCCATAGAGAGTGTGGTCAGCATGAGCCATACCAGCGGAAAGGGCGAAAACGATGGCAGCGGCCAGAACAGATTTCTTCAGCATAATGAGTACCTCATATAAAGTTGGTTTACGTGATACAGACAAAGAGTTACAAGCACTGACAGAATGAAGCAATGGCCATGCCACAAACGAGCAATTAATGATATTTAAAAAATGAACAAAACTCTAGTGTGTTAGATGACAGGTGCAATGCGAGCGAAGAAAAAACAGGAAAGGTGGGGGGAAAAGGGGAACCGCTCTTGCGAAAAGTGTCCGAAAACCGGACAGCGCAACATTGCTGCTGCGCAATAACTGCTTCATTTAAAACAATTTTTTAAAGAACGAGCGACTGTTGTAAAAACGGACAGTTGACGCGTCCCCTTGTCCGTTTTTACGACAGCCGTCGCTGCCCGCTGAATATCAGACCGAAATATCGTACTTTTTCATTTTTTGATACAAGGTTGAGCGTGCGATGCCCACCAAAGCGGCAGCATCGGAGATATTGCCGTCAGCCCGTTCCAGGGCGGCCCTGATGTGGTTTCTCTCCAACTCTTCCAGGCTGGGAAAAACATCAATCTTGGCCGGTTCCGCAGTGCCGAATTCCTCGGAAAGAGCGGCAATTTCCCGCTCGCTGATCAACTTGCCCTGAGATTGGACGGCCAGCCGCAGTAAAACATTGCGCAACTGGCGGATGTTGCCCGGCCAGGAATACTGCGCGAGCAGCTGCAGGCCATTGTCCGAGATGCTGGGTTCCTTCCAGTTGTATTCTTCAGCAAATTTTTTGAGAAAATAGTGCGTCAGGGGTTCGATGTCCTCGACCCGCTCGCGAAGCGGCGGCACCTTGAGGGTAAAGCAGGAGAGACGCTGAAACAGATCGTCGCGAAAGCGCTGCTCGCCTATCATGGCGGCTACGTCCCGGTTGGTGGCTGTCACCACCCGCACATCGAGCTTGCGCACCCGGGTATCACCCAGGCGGGTGATCTCGCCGTTCTCCAGGAACCGAAGCAGCTTAGGCTGCAGGCTCAGAGCCATATCGGCCACCTCATCCAGGAACAGGGTGCCGCCTTCGGACATCTCCAGCTTGCCCGGCTTGTCGACAGCCTCGTGAAAAGCGCCCTTCTTGGAGCCGAACAACTCGCTTTCAAAAATGCCCTCGGGAATGGCGGCGCAGTTTAAAGGGATGTAGGCACCCTTACGCCCGGAAAAGCTGTGCAGGGCGGCGGCAACATGTTCCTTGCCGCTGCCGGCCTCGCCGGAGATAAAAACCGGTACATTAATGGGCGCGATCGTCCGGATATCCTCATAAAGCTTGACCATCTTGTCGCTGCGAATGATGGTTTCATCCTTGCTGGCCAGACGCACCTTCAGCGACTCTCGCTCCCGATGCAGGCGTTTGCGCGCGCTGAGGTTATCCAGAAGCACTGCCCCGTACGAAGCGAGAATCTCCAGGATGCTTCGGCCGCTCCCAGTGAAAAAATCTCGGCCGGGATGATCGAGATAGAGACAGCCCATGGTTTTTCCTGCACACGACAGCGGTGCGCAAAGCACCGAACCCGAAGTCCCTGCCTTGCCCTTACGGACTCCATCGCCCGTTTCCCCACCGGTCATGAGCGAACAGCCGCCGCTCATGACCAGCTGCACCACATCCTGGCGTATCTCCCGGTTCTCTTTCGACGGGTCGAACCGATGAGTGGCGGCGTAGATGAGCTCATTCTTTTCGTTCAGCAGAGCGAGAAATGCGCGCTCCGCACCCAGCAGGGTCACAGCCCCGGCAAGAAGCTGGTCTCTCAACGGCCCTTCTTCGTCGATGCACTGCAGGTCGAGAAACAGCCGGCCAAGCGGTTCCAGGCCCGCCTCCTCGCTGTCACGACCTGGAATCGCTGAATCCGTCACAGGCGTCACAGTTTCCTCTGCCAGACTGAAGAGGATGGTGGCTGAATTGAGCGACTCCTGAGACGAAGCCGGGGGCAGAGCGTCCACGGAAAAGACCCGTGAGGGGCGGTCGTCTTTGTGCTCGTTAATAAAGGTGAAAAAAAAGTTGACGATACGGAAAGTCATGCCGTGGTGTAGGCGAAGGGCACTGACCCGCTTGTTGTCCAGCCAGACCGCATTAGTGGAGCCGTGATCAACGAGTAGATAATCGCCGTCTTCCTGCCTGTCTATGCTGGCATGGTGTCGCGAGACCTGCGGCGAGGTGAGAACAATATCATTATCAGGTTCCCGGCCAATGGTGACTGCGGCGGCGAACTCCACCACCCGGTAATCCTGGCCATCCTGGCAGACAATCAATCGAGGCATAATCAACAACGTGTTGTGTTCATAAGAGCGCTTCCAGGAATGGGGCATTCCTTCCGTCAGCGCGGACGAATCCGTTTTCAGAGGGACAAGGAAAAGTATGCGGCCAAAAGCATAGCATCCCCTGCGATTGTACGCGACACTTTCCGGCACGCACGAGAATTGCAATCTCTGCCACGCCACCACAACATTGTGCAACAAGGTGGGGTTCGTTGTCACCGGATCGCCACCTGCAATCGCTCTACACCCGAGAGGTGAGCGTACCGGCTGCAGGTGCTGCAGCAACGAGGGTGCTGTCGTCTGAATACCGCCTTTTCCGTTTTCTTTGGATATTCATCTCGTATTCGTCTATAACCCGCGATATCCAACGTCGGTTCCGGTTCAGCATATGAGGCCTTGGCATTTGCATAATCGGGATATGTACCACAGAGCGTGCTCCACGATTCCCGTATACACTCTTAAAAAAGGACGGCCTCATTATGAACAAAATTCAAGATATTGTTGTTGAAATTAAAAAACTCGAGAAAGAGCTACTGGAAGAAATTGAAAAAAAAGAAGCGCAATTTTTTTATACCATACAAGGGAAAAAGGTCTCTTTCGAAGAAGAAACAAGAAAATACCACAAAACCCTTGTCACTAAGCTTTCAACCTACCTGCTCAACGCATCTTTTCTCAATATATTGACCGTTCCTTTTATATGGTCGTGTCTCATTCCTGCAGTAATGCTTGATGTCTCTGCCACTATTTATCAAAAAATCTGCTTTAAAATATACAAAATACCAAAAGTTAAAAGAAACGATTTTATCGTCATTGACCGCCACAGCCTCAGTTACCTGAACCCAATCGAAAAATTGAATTGTGTATATTGTGGATACTTCAATGGATTAATTGCCTACGTGCAGGAAATTGCTGGTCGAACCGAACAATACTGGTGCCCCATTAAACACGCGCGAAAACTCAAAACTTTCCACAAGCGCTATTATAAATTCATGGAATATGGCGATTGCCGGGATTACCAAAAACGACTCAAAGCACTGCGCCAGGATTTCGACGATTTACGAAACGACGAGTGAGTCCTTACAATACAACACAATCCTCGCGTGACCGCGCTTAGTCGTTCTTGAGAGAATCTACCTTACGGTTCGTGGCTACACAATTGAGAGGAGTGCGACTGTATGCTCCGTACTAGTAGCCCGCCCTCGAAGGGTTGGATAGCGCGGTCTCTTGAAGGCGGAAAGTACACTGGACATCATGACGCTCTTTGAGAATCACCATCGGGGGATCCTCAAAGAAACAAAAAAAGCAGAGGGAATATCAGTCCTCGTCGGTTAGAGTCCACATAAACGCAACGATAGCCGGTACAAACCCATTGCAATGGGTAAAAAACATTCACCTAATAGATAGGCTCTATACCTTTACAAGGTCTGCACTCTTGACAGGGGCCGTTTCCCGACTCTCAAAAATGCCGATAACAGCTCGGTTTCATGATAGATCACCTATCACAACCGTCTCCCGTTCCGCATACATTCAAGTACCATTCTGGATAGCGCAAAAAGAGCACGCTACACTTTTTTGAGAAAACCTCTCCCACATTTCATAAGTTAATAAGATTACGACAGGTTCACCGTGGTTTCTCCGGAAACAGCCTGACCGTCAAGCGTCATCACTGGAGGCCGATGGGCTGTCAGTTCAACATAAAAAAACACAGGAGGGGTTGCACCACATGAGAACGAACACGTTCAGAACAAATGGGGCAAGGAATTGTGCGATCTGCATCGGCCTGCTGAACGAGAACAACTGTGCCGAAGTGAAGAAAAAAGCGTTCGTTGAATGCGTGATAGATGCAACGCAAAAACCGTGGCCGCCAACCTGACCAGACAATCCTCTCTCCTCAACCACTTGGTCGAGACCAAGAAGCTGACCATTATCGCGGCCAAATACGATCTGGATGATGGCAAAGTACGACCCTGGTAAACCAGGAAACCGCAGACCAGCCGCGCCTGTGAGCCGAAAACAAAAACGCCGCAACCAGGCTATCCGGTTGCGGCGTTTGTTATTGTGATATGGCGGAGAAGCAGGGATTCGAACCCTGGGTGGGGTTGCCCCCACAACGGTTTTCGAGACCGTCCCGTTCAGCCGCTCCGGCACTTCTCCGTTGCGGTGTATTGATACCGTGTTCCGCTCGGAACGTCAATAGTTCCATAGCGCTGTTGACTTTGTAATTTCCCGTGGTTAAAACCTGTAGCCATCGTTATTTTACTGCAAGGAGCGACCATGCATCTTCCGGGACTGCAATCAAAATCATTCCGTTTTCTGTTTCTCTTCTGCATCATCGCACTCCTCGGCGGTTGCGCGGCGATGCACGGCCTCAAGGAGGATCCCAAGATCTCCATTGCCGACATCCGTATCCAGGATATGAAGGCTATGGAAGGCGTTTTTCTGATCAAGCTGCGGGTGATTAATCCAAACGACGTCCCTCTGGATCTGCACGGTATCGTCTGTGACCTGGAAGTCGACGGCCGCAAATTCGCCAGCGGCATTGCCGACAGCCAGCAGGTCGTGCCGGCCTACGGTACGGAAACCGTGCCGGTTCTCGTATATGCTTCGGTGCTGGACATGGTTTCCTCGGTGGTCGGCCTGATCCATACCGGCGACGCCACCGCCTCCAAAGGGAAACCATTGCCCTATACCCTTAAAGGGACCGTCGGCGTAGGCGTACGTGGCTTTGAAAAACAGGTCCCGTTTACCTCTTCGGGCGAACTCTCTTTCAAGGGATTGGGGCTCCCGAGGTAATAGCGCTTCCATTGCAGAGCGCCCATTTATGCAGCATTGCCGCCTCCACAGATGCCCGCTTCACCTCCGAAAACGTGCCTGGCCACGTCCAACAAAAAATCATTTTTTCGGCCGCTTTAGCTTGATCTCCTTAGCATCGATTGTCATTGTATATGCAATGAACTTCTTCTTCCTTCGACAGAAGGAATATCGGAAGCCCTAGAAAATTGCCCCCTCACCAGTGCAATAGCTCTTGAACAGATTGCGCTACAGCAGGGCGCATGTTGCATAAACGGCAGGATCCAGTCAGTACACTCGGCTCCATTTCCTTTACACAAATCAGCCTCGACAGGTACGATTGTTCGTTCCGCACTCATCCAAGAATGAATACACTGCAATTACAGGAAACCATTGTTTGCAGACAATTCGTAGTGAAAACCAACCCAATACAAGGAGAAAAAAATGAATCGTCTGATGAAATTTTCCGCAATGATGGTGGTGGCTTTTATGTTGACCGCATGCGCTACCGCAACCAAACAACAAACAGGAACAGGAGTCGGGGCTGCTGTTGGTGCCGGTGTCGGTGCGATTCTCGGACAGGCTATCGGTAAAGACACGACCGGCACGCTGGTCGGAGCCGGTATCGGTGCGGCCTTGGGCGGCCTGGCCGGCAACCAGATCGGGGCTTATATGGACCGTCAGGAGCGGGATTTACAGAACGCTGTGGCACAATCCGAAGCAGCCAGCATCCAGCGTGATCAGGATGTGCTGACAGCGACTTTCAAGAGTGACCTATTCTTTGACTTCGATTCCGCCCAACTCAAACCAGGAGCCTACAACGAGCTGAACCGTGTTGCGAATGTACTCAACAAATATCCGCAGACCACGATTCGCGTCGAAGGCCATACAGATACCCGTGGTGCCGCCGACTATAATCAGCAATTGTCCGAACGACGGGCTGTAGCGGTGAAAAACGCACTGGAACAACGTGGTGTTGACCCCATGCGTATGCAGGCAGTCGGGTATGGCGAATCGCAAACGATTTCGTCCAGCGACGCCATGAATCGTCGGGTCAATATTGTAATCACCCCTGCTCGCCAGAGCTAAGAGAGCAGCACACTCACCCATGGAAAACTACAATCACATTGTCAATATCATCGCCCTAACCATGGGCGTGGCCTGGGCAAGCGGCATTAACTTGTACGCCGCTCTGCTGATGTTGGGACTGATGGCTGTCAATGGGGCAATCACTCTGCCGCCGGACCTGCAGGTACTGGCCCATCCGGCGGTAATCGGCGCCGCCGGCCTGATGTACCTGATTGAGTTTTTCACGGATAAAATACCGGGCGTCGATACCACCTGGGACACCTTGCACACCTTCATCCGCATACCGGCCGGCGCGATACTGGCGGCCGGTGCGGTGGGGCAGGTGGACCCGGCCCTTGCAGTTGCAGCTGGAATCCTAGGTGGGACCGTGGCTGCCAGCAGCCATGTGGTCAAAGCCGGCACCAGGGTGTTGGTGAACACCTCGCCCGAACCCGTCAGCAATTGGGCACTGTCGATAACCGAGGATGTTGTGGTTCTCGGTGGGTTATGGGCCGCTCTGCAGCACCCGGGAATTTTTCTGGTTTTCTTCGCCCTCTTTACCCTCATGTCGATCTGGCTGATTCCCCGTCTTTGGCGGGGAATCAAGCACCTCTTCCGTTGGCTGGCGAATCTATTCGGCCGAACAGCCAACGGACCCTTCGCAGGGTCCTCTCATTCCGATATGCCGCAACAAAAACTTTTATCCGATACAAAACATTCACCACCGGACTGAAACGGACAATCGGATACACCACTGATCAACCCACGAACGGCTGTCCAAAGCATGCAACAACTCAAGGAGAGTCTTCCTTCCATCCCGTCCCTCTACTCCTGCGTTTTTACCCTCAGGCACCCAGGCGCCCGTGTAATGCCCAGCATTGCCCCTGTCCAGGTACATCCCCAGCAGGCTGACAGGCTGCGGACATTTTTTCCAACATCTTGAAAAAAGGGCTGCCAGGTACGCTACGGCTTGCTATCCTGCGTTCTGGTCACAATTGTATTGACAGGATTGACCTGTGAAATAGAGTACAATCTTTTGTAGTATGGGATCAGCAGAGGACACAACATGCTCACTGAACAACAGGGACGCATCCTTCTGCGTCTGGCACGACAGCAGATAGAAAAGCAGTTGGGAATAGAGCCGACGCCGCCAATCTCGACGGATGAGTTCAACGACCCGGCCTTTCTGGAAGAACGAGGGGTTTTTGTCACCCTGCACAAACGGCGCGAGTTGCGGGGATGCATCGGCAGTCTTGCCGCTGTGGAGCCCCTTGCCGAAGGCATCCAACGCAACGCTCTCAATGCGGCATTCAAGGATTACCGATTCAAACCGCTGACCGCCGCCGAATTGGAAGATCTTCATATCGAGATCTCCGTGCTCACCAATCCGCAGCCGCTGGCCTACCATACCGCCGAGGAATTGGTCCGCCTGCTGCGTCCCACAGTTGACGGCGTCATTCTCAATGGACCCGGCGGCGCGAGCGCCACCTTTCTGCCACAGGTGTGGCAACAACTGCCCGCTGCCGAGCAGTTTCTCGGTCATCTCTGCCGCAAGGCCGGTCTGGCGGAGGAGGCCTGGCGTTCGGGGACGCTGCAAATCCTCACCTATCAGGTGCAATCCTTCGAGGAACCCCGTTGTGAGGCGGGAGGACAATCATGAAAGAACTGTTTTTACCACCGGAACTCTCCTGCGAACTCAGCGAAATATATGCCACCATGGCCTCGGACTACGATCAGGTCGCCGGCACTATTTCCCTGACTTGTACAGGCTGTCCGGACAATTGCTGCGATTCCTATTTCCTCCATTATACCTACAGTGAATGGGCCTACCTGTGGGAGGGCATTCGCGCTCTGGACGATGCCCGACTCGACCGCATTATCCAGCGAGCCAAGGAATACGTGGAACAGAGCCGATTGCTGATCGCCAGGGGCGAGCGGCCGCAGATCATGTGCCCGTTGAACGATGAGGGGCTCTGCAGCTTGTACCTCCACCGGCTGATGATCTGCCGGACCCACGGCGTACCAGCAACCCTTACCCGTCCGGACGGCCAGCAACTCCGCTTTCCCGGCTGCTTCCGCTGCCAGGAGGTGGTCAAGTCTTCCTACACGGATGACACCAAGGCACCAGCCATGGACCGAACCATCCTGTACAAACGGCTGGCGCAACTGGAATCCCGGTTTCTCGGCGAGAAAAGGGGGCTTCTTCCCAAGATCAAGCTGACCATCGCGGAAATGATTGTCAACGGACCGCCCAAAGATATCAAAACCAACCGGGACTAATCCCCAAGGTGCACAACACTATGGATACCATCGTACAACAGGCCCAGGCTTCGGTCATCGAAGGCGGACAGATCGACAGGCAAACGGCACAGCAGCTGCTCGCCAGCGAACAGCAGGAACTCTACCGGGCCGCCGACGCCATCCGTCGTCATTTCCAGGGCAACCATTTCGACCTCTGCTCCATTATCAATGCCAAAAGCGGCAACTGCACGGAAAACTGCCGGTTCTGTGCGCAGTCCGCCCGGCACCACACCGGCATTGATACCTACACGGTCATCCCCGATGAGGAAGCTATGACCATGGCCAGAGATAATGATGCCCACGGCGTGCACCGCCTGTCCCTGGTGACCAGCGGCCGCAGCCTTTCGGAGGCCACGGTAGACGAGCTGACCCATCTGTATAAGCTGATGGCCGCAGCCACTTCGCTTAAGTACTGTGCCTCAGCCGGCTTGCTTGACGAGAGGATTGCCGACGGCCTCTATGCGGCGGGGGTTCGACGCTATCACTGTAACCTGGAGGCGAGCAAGGGCTATTTTCCCAAGGTCTGCACCACCCACACCTGGGAAGAAAAAGTCGAGACCCTGCAACTGGCCCGACGCACCGGGATGTCTCTCTGCTCCGGCGGTATCATCGGTATGGGCGAGTCCATGGAGGACCGCATTGATATGGCCTTTGAATTGCGCGATCTCGATGTCAAATCGATACCGGTCAACATACTCACCCCTATTGCCGGTACACCGCTGGCCGAGTTGCAGCCGCTGTCGCTTGACGAGGTACTGACCACGGTAGCGCTGTTCCGTTTCATCAACCCGGAATCGGTCATCCGTATGGCCGGAGGGCGCCAACAGTTGGGCGATGCGCAATACCAGTGCTTTGCCGCTGGTGCCAATGGGGCCATTGTCGGCAATTATCTGACCACCACCGGCAACGGCATTGCCGATGACCTGCGCCATCTTTCAGCCATGGGGTTTACCTTTGAGCGCGGGTAAGGTTATGGCAAGCGACAACCTGCTGCAGTTCGACAGGGAACACCTTTGGCACCCGTACACCTCCACCACCAAACCGCTGCCGGTCTTTCCGGTGGCCTCGGCATCCGGGGTACGGATTACCCTGGCTGACGGCAGGGAACTGATCGACGGGATGTCCTCCTGGTGGTGTGCTATCCACGGTTACAACCATCCGGTGCTCAATCGGGCAGTGCAGGAACAGGTCGGGCGTATGTCGCATGTCATGTTCGGCGGCATGACCCACGAGCCTGCGGTTGAACTCGGCAGATTGCTGGTACAGCTCAGCCCTGAGCCGCTGGACAAGGTCTTCCTGTGTGATTCCGGCTCGGTGAGCGTGGAAGTCGCTCTCAAAATGGCGCTGCAGTTCCAGCAGGCCGCGGGCAAGCCGGAAAAACACCGATTAGTCACCGTACGCGGCGGCTATCACGGCGATACCTTCCACGCCATGTCGGTGTGCGATCCGGTCACCGGCATGCACACCCTGTTTGAGCGCTCTCTGCCGCAACAGCTCTTTGCACCCCGCCCGCGCTGTCGATTCGACGACCGCTGGGATGAACACGACCTGGAGGAGATGGAACAGCTGCTCGCCACCCACCACCAGGAGGTGGCGGCCGTTATCGTCGAGCCGATTGTCCAGGGTGCGGGTGGCATGTGGTTGTATCATCCCCGCTATCTGCAAGGGTTGCGCACCCTCTGCAACAAATATGAAGTACTGCTGATCTTTGACGAGATTGCCACCGGCTTCGGCCGAACCGGAAAACTTTTTGCAGCCGAACATGCCGGCGTGGCACCCGATATCATGTGTGTCGGCAAGGCGATTACCGGCGGGTACATGACGCTGGCTGCCACCCTGGCTACCGACCAGGTAGCTACCGTCATATCCAATGCCGTCCCCGGGGTATTCATGCACGGCCCGACCTTCATGGGCAACCCGCTGGCCTGCCATGTGGGCTGCGCATCGATTCAACTGCTGCTCGACAGCTCCTGGCAGGAACGGGTTACAGCCATTTCCCGACAATTGGCCGCAGAGCTGGAACCAGCCCGCAAGCTGACCACCGTGGCTGACGTGCGGGTGCTGGGGGCTATCGGAGTAATCGAAACCAGGGAACCGGTGGACATGGCCGCACTGCAGCAATTTTTCGTCGACCAAGGGGTGTGGATTCGTCCCTTTGGCCGTCTGCTCTACTTGATGCCTCCATTTATCATCGAGCCGGACGACCTGTCCCGTCTGACTGCAACCCTGGTGGAAGCAGCGGATTTTGTACAGTAACCCACATGGTATCTGCCGGTTCAGCGTGTTGCCGCCGAATGCAATTGGACATCATGCACGCAAACCGGAACCGAGCCCTCTCCCCCCCTCAAGAGTAACCGGATGAAACGGGAACTGATCAACAAAAGTGTATTGCTGGCGCTGGTGCTGCTGATCTCTGCCGTCTTCCTTGACATGATCCAGCAATTTCTCATGCCGATGTTCATGGCAGGCCTGTTTTCAGCCATGCTCAGGCCGGTCCACCGTTGGCTCTCAGAAAAAATAGGCGATCGGGAAAATATTGCCTCTGTTTTGGTCATCATTGCTATCATTGTCCTGGTGCTGGCGCCGCTCGGACTGCTGATCGGGGTGGTGGTCGCCCAGGCAATCAGCGTCAGCCAATCGGTCACTCCCTGGGTGCAGGCGTTTATTAACGAACCGACCACGCTCACCTCGTATATGGAGAAAATCCCGTATTACCATGAAATTCTCCCCTATCGGGCTGTGCTCATTGAAAAAGCCGGCATGGTAGTCGGCAACATCTCGACTTTCCTCATCAACAGCCTGTCCTCGGTCACCAAATTAACGGTCAATGCCGTGTTCAGCAGCGTGATCATGCTCTACGTGATGTTTTATTTCCTCACCATGGGCGAGGTGCTGCTCCTTAAAATCCTCTATTTCCTGCCGTTGCACGATCGTGACGAACGACGGCTCCTGCGACGCTTCACCTCGGTGACCGCAGCGACCTTAAAAGGAACGCTGATTATCGGCATCCTGCAGGGATTTATTTGCGGCCTGGCTTTTGCCCTTGCCGGTATCCAGGGACCGGTGTTCTGGGGCACGGTCATGGCGGTGATGTCCATTATACCCGCCTTCGGCACGGCAATTGTGTGGGTTCCCGCCCTGATTATCCTGGTCCTGCAGGGCGATTTCATCGGCGCGACCATCCTCGCCGTGCTCTGTGGCGCCGTAGCCGGCAACCTCGATAATGTCCTCCGCCCCCGCCTGGTCGGAAAAGACACCGAGATGCACGATTTGTTCGTGCTCTTCGGCACCCTGGGGGGCATCAGCATGTTCGGTATCCTGGGAATCATCATCGGCCCGATCATCGCAGCGTTGTTCATCACCATCTGGGAAATCTACGGGAAGGCCTTCGAGGCGTATCTTCCCGATGTCGGCCCTCTTTTCCAGGCTCCAAAGCAAGAGGAAGCCGCGTCCTGCCCCCTACCTGACCTAGCAACAAAAGGGGAAAAGAGCGAACCAGATCCTGCCGGTGGTGAGAAACACGACGCAAACGTGCCACCGGCGGTGTAGTTCAACCGGAGCACAATCTTTCTTGAGCATAACCCTGGAACATTGCTTTAATTTCCTTGGTTGCTTGACTAAAAGTCGTTATTTTATGATACGAAAGCCGCGTGGGCGCTGTATCCCGCCGGCCCACATCGACCACAAAATCCGCAGCTTTTTATTCAAACGAAAACATACGCGTGGAGGCATGCAATGAGCGAAGAAATTCGTGTAAAGAATACCGGTTTGCGAGGGGTGACCGTAGCCGATTCCGCGATCAGTTTTATCGATGGTGAAAAAGGTGTACTCATTTATCGAGGGTATCGTATTGAAGACCTGGCCGACCGTTCCTCCTACATGGAGACCGCCTACCTGCTGCTGTTCGGCGCCCTCCCGAATGATGAACAACTTGCTGCTTTCACTGAAAAAATAAAACAAATGCGTCATGTGCCGGAATTCGTTCTTGAGAGCATGCGCCTTTGGCCGAAAACCGCCAGTCCCATGACCGTTCTGCAGGCCAGCGTACCGCTGCTGGCCATGGACGATGCGCAGGGCGAAAATATCGACCGCCAGTTGTACATTAATCGTTCCATTAGTCTGATTGCCCGGCTGCCTACCCTGGTGGCCGCCTGGCACCGCATCCGTAACGGCGAGGCGGTGCTCCCGCCCGACGACTCCCTGGATCATGCCGGCAATTTCCTCTGGATGCTGCAAGGGAAAAAACCCGATGCTGCCACGGCCCATGACCTTGATGTCTGCCTGGTCCTGCACGCCGACCATACCTTCAACGCCTCGACCTTTGCCGCTCGGGAAGTCGTTTCGACCAGGGCCAGTATCTTTGCCGGTGTTGCTGCCGGATTGGGTGCCCTGTCCGGCAGCCTGCACGGCGGTGCCAATGCCAAGGTTATGGAAATGCTGCTTACACTGGAGCACGAACCGGATATCGAAGGTTGGGTCGAAGAGCAACTGCGCCAAGGTCAGGTGATCATGGGTATGGGCCACGCCATCTATAAAACCGGGGATCCACGGGCAGTGTATCTGAAAAAAATGGGCCAGCGGTTGGCCGAGCAGACCGGCGGAAAATGGCAGGAGATTTCCCAACGAATCGAAGATACGGCACTGGCCATTTTTGCCAAGAAGGGAAAAACGACCATCTTGCCCAATGTCGATTTCAGCAGCGCACCGGTCTATTACCTGATGGGCATTCCCATGGATCTGATGACCCCGATCTTTGCCATGTCGCGGGTGGCCGGTTGGTGCGCCCACATCATTGAAGAACAGTTCGCCGATGCCCAGGGCAAACCGGCCCTCTATCGGCCGCAGGCCCAATATGTGGGGGAATATTGTGGATTGATGGGCTGTGAATACGCCCCCATGGATAAACGAAAAAAAACCGCTGAACCCGGCACAAAATAATCAGGCACCTCAACTGCCGCTGCCGGGTGAGGCGACTCACCAGGCGACGGCAGTCAGATCCACCTTATTTTCAGCTATCAGATGCAGGCATGCATCGACACTCTGCGGATGATAGAAGGTACCCCTGCCGGAACGAATTTCCTCGAGGGCCGTTTCCAGGCCGAGGGAAGGCCTGTAGGGGCGATGTGAGGACATGGCCTCGACCACATCGGCAACGGTAAGGATCTTGGCCTCCAAGAGAATATCCTTATCGGTGAGGCCACGGGGATACCCGGAGCCGTCAAGATGTTCATGATGCTGGTAGACAATATCCGCCACCGGCCACGGGAAATGGATATTCTTGAGAATTTCATAACCGACTTCGGTGTGGCATTTGATGATCGCCCGTTCCTGGGCGGAAAGCCGGGCCGGTTTTGCCAGATACTCCGAGGGCAGAGCAATCTTGCCGATATCATGGAGTAAAGCGGCGAAGTGCAGCCCTTCAATCTGTTTTTCCGGAAGCCCGAGTTCCTGGGCAATGGCGCAGGCCAGTTTATCGACCCGCATCTGGTGCCCGGCCGTGTAAGGGTCCCGTTTTTCCGCAGCCGAGGCCAGTGATTTTACCGTCTCCTCCAGACTCTTGTGCAGTTCGTCACGGCTCTTTTGCAATGCCTCCAGGGCATTTTTCCGTTCGGAAATATCACGGGCAATGCCGCGGTATCCCAGCAGCTCGCCGCTCTCGCTGAACACCGGCACACCGTTCTTCTCAATAACCACAATCCGCCCGTCCTTTGCCAGGCAGGTATTCTCAAATCCGTTGAATGGTTTTCTGGAGAGGATCAGTTTTTTAAAAATGCGGTTGGTACGCTCCACCTCTTTTGCCGCTGTCAGGTTCACCAAATTTTTACCGATGATCTCCTCCTGATCAAATCCCAGCAGGTCACGCACCTTTGGGCTGCTGTAGGTGTAGACACCCTCTGGATCAATCTCCCAGATCCAGTCGCTGGTGGCCTCTACCAGTGAACGGAAGCGCTCGTTACTTTCCTCCAGGGCACCCAGCAAACGTTCCCTTTCCTCCCAGATTATGCGGCGCACACGGTCGGCCAGTACCGTGTGACGGATGATATAGAAAGCAAGAAAAGAAATAACAAGAAGGATAACCGTGGCTATCGCATTCAGCTGTTTGGCAATACGGCCGATTTCGACATTCACGTCCTCGACATATAAACCGGTACCAATGACCCAGCCCCAGGGTTTGAATTCCCTCACATAGGAGAGCTTGGGAACGATTTTCTGCGGATCATCCTGCCATTGAAACAGGTAATCCACATAGCCTGCCCCTTGCTTTTCAACGATTTTGACAAACTCCTCCAGTAGATTTTTCCCTATGGGATATCGAAGATCGGGCACCGCTTCACCGCGGAGTTCGGGTCGGTACGGATGAACGACAATCAGGGCTTTCATGTCGTTGATCCAGAAATAGTCTTTGCTTTCCGGCCCGTACCGGATATCACGGATGATCCTGATGACATCCTGCTGTGCCTGTTCCCGGGTCATCTCGCCTTCTCGCTCCATTTTCTCATGGGTCGCGACCATATCATAGACCACTTCAATCAGCTCTTTGAGCATTTCCCGTTTTTTGGCCAGCAGATTTTCCTTGAGCGAAGGCAGAATGATGACAAAGGTGGCGGTGACGAACAGCAGGATGGTGAGCAGGGCCGGCAAGGCGATCCTGAATGAAATGGCATGGGCGAACTTCCGTTTTTTATCCTTATCCATGCAAGGCACCGGCTCGTCTGTAAGATTGATTGCGGAAGGGGTGGGATTCGCGCTCACAAGTGGCTGGTAATTACCGCGACGCCTCTTTCCCGGCCAGATCACAGGGGGCCTACCACGGGACCAATATCCCGCCTCATTGATCACGACTTCCTTGCGTACCATAACGATTAGCGCTGATATCAGCAAGCATCTTCAAAAGATTGGCCGGTGATTCTCGGTCAGTGGCTGTTTCAACCGGAGAATCTTCCTTCAATACATTACGCTTGACTTTCTCCATCGAATACTGTTCGCTAGCAGAAGGTTTCAGGTTCCGATAAGGAATAAGAGGGAACTCCGTGAAAATCGGAGACGGGCCCGCCGCTGTAACCGGGGACGAACGCTGCACAACAGTCACTGACCAAGGGTTGGGAAGACGCAGCGCGAGGATGAACCGGGAGTCAGAATACCTGCCTGAAACACATACCAGCCTTTCTCCGCGGATCAGAGAAACGGCGCCGATACGCGGATTAACCAGGGCATCCCCGGATCATTTTATATGATCCGGGGATTTTTTTTTGCTGTTTCCCCGGATCTGTATGCAGCATGACAGGAGGCAGCACACGCAGCATCGCTCCCTTGGGAAAAGGTTTTATTGATGGAAGAGCGGTTTCACGGACTGTTACGGAATGTTCCTCGGATAATGGGACATATACCCTTTGCCATGTCGGGTATGTCATACAGTGATACTGTTTGCCGGCAGTATCCTGCAGTGTCTCTTTCCCGTTTTCTGTCGAATCTCCGTTGTTTTTTATCGCCGAAAGCACACAACCCGTTCTTACCGTGGCAATTCCAGAGGTGCCTGAGGGAGCGCAACACAGAGAGTTCGTGGCACAGGGCACCTGCTCTCTTACAGATAACCGGGTCTTGACGAGGTGGCGCTGCCTTACCGCTGCCGAGCGGCAACGAGGCCATGGAAAAATGATTCAGGTGATGATCGCCAACCGCATTCCCAAAGAACGAAAACCCGATAAAGCGGTTCTTTTCATGGGTTATGGCACATCTGCAACAAACTCATCCAAGACTTTCAGACAGCAGTTCGCAGAGGTATTTCCTTTTTATAAAGGAGCTGCCTCTTTTTATTGCAGTCTGCAATAAACGGATAGGAGGCGCCCCTCTTATTGGGGCCTCAACCGGTATACGCTAGTCAAATTCCCTGCCCAATACAAGGCTCTGCAGAGCCGCTTCATGCGAGCAAACGGCTCATCGCTACCAGGGAACGAGTATAAAATTTGTATTATCCCCTTGAATTACTATTGAGTTAGAGTGATAGTAAACGAATAATCCGCTGTGGCAAACTTATCCTTACCTCGTCAAGGAGGGGCATGATGTCCGAATCGAAGAATAATTCACTCCATCATCACATCACCGCGGTTAAAAAGGGTGAGCGTGTCTTTGAAAATGCGTTTCAAGGTGTCAGCCGGATGATCCTGGAAAAGGACATCAACAAGGTCGTGGTCAACGGCAAGAGCACGTTTGATTTCACAATATTTCGCGAAGAGAAAAAACATATTATCGGCATGTATGACGAGATCAATTCCTTTGTCTCGTTTGTCAAGGATGCCTCGCAGGGCGGTTCGTCCAAGGAAATGGCCTTTGTTCTGGTCGGTGAACCGGGTAACGGCAAAACGTTTCTGGTCGAATATCTGTGCAGCCTGTACCGCAATTTTCTCTCGCAGCCGAAAAATCGGAAATACACGTTCCGATTCACGAACCTCGACCGTATCGGCTCCTATGGCAACATCAAGGTAATTGAATCGCAGACCTATGAAGACCCGATGATTCTGGCCCTGAATCTCTATGAGAATCGGGAGGAATCAATGAGCTATCTTGCTAAAAAATTCAAGGTCAGCGACCAGATGCTGGCCCAATGGTCCGAGAATTACCGGCCTCTCGGGGCCTGTTCGGCTTACATCTGGAACGATATCAAGATACTGACCGATGGGAATATTGATGCGATGCTGCAATGCATCGAGCTCGTCCCGGTGCCACTGGTGGAGAGCCTGGGCACGGTAACGGGTAAATATCCGGCCAAAGATAAAATTACTTCTTCGGCCGTGGATCTGCTTGGCGAAGAGTCTATTCAGCGGCTTCTGCACATCAGCGACACCAACAACCCCTACCGGTTTGATCTCCGTCGTGGAGCCCTGGCCCGAGTTGCCGGCGGCGGTATTCATTTCAGCGATGAAATCTACAAAAACAAGAAGGATCTGGTGCAGGTCTATCTCGGCATCATCCAGAACCGGACCATTGAAATCGATGGCTACAAATGGCCGATTGACTCCCTGATCATCGCCACCAGCAACAACTCCGAATTCAACCGTTTCCTGGCTGAGAAGGAAGAAGCGCCGATCATCGACCGCTGCCGCATCTGCTATGTTTCCCACAACACCAACTACCGTCAGCAGCACGATTTGACCGCCTATGCGATCGGTAACGAGTCCAAAACCACCTTAACTGGTGACACTATGCACCAGGACCCGAACCTCAACTATGCCGCCTCGGTGGCCGTGGTGCTGACCCGCCTGCCCCGTTCGGAAAAGCTGACCCCGATTGAGACCATGAAGCTGGCCGCCGGCGAAGTGGCCGGAGAAAAAAGTTTAAAAACCTTATCCGAGGTCATAGACGGCCTTAATCAGGACCACGATATCACCAAACGTTTCGGCCAGAAAGGCCTTGGTCAGCGTAACCTGGGACGATCCATGCAACTGATGTTGGAAAGCTCGGAGACCAACGAAGGTCGGTGCATGTTCGCCTACGATGTATTCAAGGCGCTCGACAGAGTGATTCTCGACTACGTTTCCGAAGCCGCTGACCGTGCCAAGTTCCTCGATGATCTCAAAATAGCCAAGAGTCTGTACCGGGAACGGATTATGACTGAGATGTTCAATGCCTACATGGATGAACCCCTGGCCATTCGCAAGGATGTGATTAATTATGTTAATATGATCATCGGTATAGATGCTGAAAATCTGGGTGTGGACAAAATGTGGAAATACAAAAATCCCCAGACCGGCGAACTGCAGGCCCTGAAGATCGACGAGCGCTACATCGATTCGGTGGAAGCCTGCCTGGGCTTGAAGATCCGGGAACAGAAAGACTCCTTCCGCACCTCGATTCGCAAAATCTACGGCCAGAAAATATCGGTCAACCCGCATTACGATTTCATGGATAACCTAGAGCTGGTCAAGGCGGTTACCGATGTCCGCCTGAAATCGGATATCGCCGGTGCTGGCAGCCTGATCGGGGCACTGGCCAACCGCACCAATGAAGAGAACCAAAAACTGTACGACCGGATGATCGACACCATGCTGCATAAACTCGGCTACTGTGTCACCTGTGCCCAGAAAACCATTGAGTATTTTTGTACCCAGATCGACGAAAGCTAAGTGCAAACCGTGAAACAAGGCTGACCAGATGGCGGATACGGCAATGAAAAAACTGCAGGAACTTTATCGCACGCTGGAGGCCAGAGGACTGTCGTCTGCACAGCGGCAGGTCATTGAACGGGAACTGCAGATGGCGCAACAGATGAAGAATCCGGTACTGGGCCATATACATGCGCCCCCTCCCGGTTCCCGTTCTCTGTACAGCTACTCCGATCCGGAAACGCTGCAACAGCAACTTGCCTCGCCGGTCGCGGGTATGGTTGCCGCCCAATCCCTCGATCATCTGCTGCAACGGGATCTTCAACGGGAAAAGGACGGCTTTCCCCGCAAAATTCGGGTGGGTAAGCTGGTTAAACCAGGCCGTGACGGTAGCGACAAGGTGGTGGTCATTCCGACGACCGTGGAAGAAAAATTCATCCATGATCAGATCCGTGAAGAGAGTGACGATGAGGGTGAAGGTGAGGAACCCGGAGAAGGCGGCTCTGGTGAGGGCGAAGAAGGGGAAATCATCGGAGAGCAGCCGGTACACCAGGAGGAAGGAGGCGAGGGCGGCGCCGGACAGGGTAAAGGGGGCACCCATGAACTGGAGTCCACAGTCTACGATCTGGGGCGCATTCTCACCGAGCAATTTGCCTTGCCCAACCTCAAGGACAAAGGAAAGAAAAGATCGCTGACCCGTTATGCATATGACCTGACGGACAGAAATCGTGGATTTGGTCAGATCCTCGATAAGAAGGCGACGCTGAGACAGGTACTCCAGACCAATATCGCTCTGGGGCGACTGCACCCCACAAAACCGGTTGATTCCGGCCAGCTCATCGTTTCGCCCCGTGATCGCATCTACCGGATTCTCTCCAAGGAAAAAGACTACGAATCACAGGCCGTGGTCTTTTTCGTCCGTGATTATTCGGGTTCCATGGGGGGCAAGCCAACGGAACTGGTGGTCAATCAACACGTGCTGATTTACGCTTGGCTGTCCTATCAGTACCAGAATCAAGTGGAAACCCGGTTCATTCTCCACGACACGGAGGCACGGGAAGTCGACAATTTCCAGGCCTATTATTCTATGCAGGTCGCCGGCGGCACCCAGGTCGCTACAGCCTATCGACTGGTCAATGAAATTGTCGCCGAGGAGGAACTGACCCGGGATTACAGCATCTATGTCTTCCATGGTACCGATGGCGACGATTGGGATACCTATGGCGAGGAGGCGCTGCCTGAACTGGAAAAAATGCTGGTCTATGCCAGCAGGGTTGGCATTACCATTGCCGAAAACGGCTTTGGCGGCCCCAGCAGGAGCGAGGTGGAGAAGTATATCACCAAGTCCGGTCTGCTGGAGAGCAAGAAGGAACTGTTGCGTATGGATGTGATGACCAAGGAGAGCACGGAATCACGGATCATTGAAGGCATTAAACATCTGATTTCTTAAACGAGGGAGCGGACGGAGAAAGGCTGCGGCCTGCTCCCGGTGGGGATTATGGAACTGATCAGTCAGCATGCCAAAAGGATCATGGAGGGATGTAAAGATCGGGCACGGGAAGCCGGGCTGCGCTTTCAGGACGAATCCCTCGAGTACGTCGTTACCAATCGAGATCTCCTTGAATTATCTCCGAAAATAATGATCCCCACCTTATACGACTATTGGGTGCAGGATGTGGAAGTACTCAGGGAGCAGGGGCGGTATGAACTCTACCCCAACAATCCGTACGAAACCGTCATCAATACCCGACCGCCTATCTCTTATTACAACGACAACAATCCCGACTGGCTCAACGTGATGATCTTTTATCACGTTATCGGTCACATCGACTTTTTCCAGAACAATCTCTTTTTTCGTCACACCTGGGACTACGATTTCAACGGCCGCGCCCTGGCGGATAAACGACTGGTGGCCAAACTACGGTCAGAGCATGGACGATGGGTCGATTATGTGATCGAATTTTCCCGAACCATCGACAACCTGGTGGGCTATTTCGATCTGCTGACTGATATAGGCCAGCAAAAAAACGACCAGACCTTCACACTGCTGGACTATTATTTCGACATTTTCATCCAGCAAGGTCCCCGTGCTTCAGTGAGCAGCTACGCCAAGGAAATCGAACGCTATAATCGGATGCTCAGAGAGGACCCCCAAACAGGAGAGTCCCGCTTCCTCGGAAGCATCACGGAAAAATATACCGAACTGGAGACTCTGTACCACAAGAAACTCAAGGAAAAGAAAGCGGTCGGCCACACCGATCTCCTGCAATTCCTCATGGAGTATTCACCTTTTCTCCACCAGGGAAAAAACCAATGGATGCTGTTAGTGATGGAGGTCATCCGTTCCACCTCCCTCTATTTCCAGCCGCAGATCCGCACAAAAATCCTCAACGAAGGGTGGGCCAGCTACTGGCATGAACAACTCTTTCTCGGGGACGACAGGATCAACGGTCATGAAGTTGATTTTTCCATTGTCAATGCCAAGGTGACCTCCATGCCACGGGTCGGACTCAATCCCTATGCCCTGGGCATGCGCCTGTTTTCCTATCTGGAAGATCAGGCCGAAAAAGGCAGAACCGGTCTGGAATATTTCCAGTTGGCCGATCGCCGCAAACGCGACACCTTTGACCAGGCCACGGGACGGGGCCGCGAGTTTATTTTCCATGTCCGCGAAAATTACTGTGATTCCATGTTTATCAACAGCTTCCTTGACCAGGATTTTGTCGACCAGCACAAGTTATTCGTTGCAGGGAAACGGCTGAACAAGGAGAAGATGACCTGGCAGTATTATGTCCGCAGCCGCAAAGCCGCCGACTACAAACAAATGGTCGCCGATAGCCTCTATCATCCACCGCGTATTGAGGTGACCGTCGGCGAAGGTAATGCCCTGATATTGAACCATGTCTTTGAAGGGAAACCCTTGGTCCGTGAATTTATCCAGGCTGTTTTGATCGGGGTGGAATTTCTCTGGGGCGACGAGGTGCACCTGTACACCAGCGACCCCATCGCTGCCAAAGCTGACAAAGAGGACGAGAGCCAGCAAAAAAAAGAAAAACCGAAACGGACCATCACTTGGAAGCGATTCCGCTATACGATGAAAGACCGGTCCTTGACAAAGACACTGGTCGATTAAAACCAGACAGGAACGCGAGCAAGACGGAAGGTGAACGGATGCGTGCATTTACCAAGGCCTTGAATACCCTCAGTCAGTATAAGGGAAACCGGAATCATCAATCCGAACTCTCATTCATTGAATTTCTTCAGGAAGTGGTGGAGCGTCCTGAGCGAAATATCCGCAATGTAACGCAGGTATACGCGGACATGGTGCATTTTTTTGTTCGTGGCGGTGTCGATGAATCCCACCTTGATCCTGAATCAATCCATTATCTCAACTATGACTGCAACCTGCTTTTCGTCGAGGGTTCGGATCGGCCGTTTTTTGCTGACCGGCTCTTTGCCAACCGACTAATACGGCATGTGGAGTCTCTTTCGGTTGGTGACCAGCAGAACAAAATCTATATCTTTGACGGACCGCACGGAAGCGGCAAATCAACCTTTCTCAATAATCTGCTGCGAAAATTCGAAGAGTACGCCAATACCCCGGAAGGAACACGTTTTGAGGTGGTCTGGCGGCTCAAGGCACCGGATTTGGCTGGTGATGTCCACAGTGTGGCTTCGCTCGCAAACAAACTTTCCCGATGGCTGGGCGAAGAGGAGCAACACAACCCAATAGACGACAGTAGAAATCTCGACGACCAAGAATCTACGAAACAGGACAACTGCCTGACGCTTCCCTGTCCCAGCCACGACCACCCGATCCTTCTCATCCCCAAGGAAATACGCCGCTGTTTTCTTGATGACCTGTTAGAAAACGACCAGTTCAAGGGCCACCTTTTCACGGAAAAAAAATACGAATGGGTCTTCCGTGACGAGCCGTGCACGGTTTGCCTCTCCTTA
>JBFJXW010000024.1:0-28959 GCA_041622895.1 Desulfobulbus sp.
CGGATTTTGCACAAAGAGTTGCAAACAGATAAGTGCGTAGAAACCTGCCCAGGTATCCAGAGAGACAACCCTTCCCATCATGAAGACCAATGGCCGCGAGTGTGACCGCCAGTGACTAATCCGCACTACGTTGCAAACATCCTGCTGAGCATTCATGTCGACGGCCAAAGCACGTTACTGGTAGAAAGCTCGATCAATTGTTGAACAACGGTAAACGTTTTCCCGAAATAGAGAGCACCGCCCGTGAATCTTAAACAAACCCTGCACGCGCGCTTTCCCGAAATGGCTCCTGCCCGATTGCCCGGCGGCTTCGATCGGGTTGGGGACATCGCAGTGCTTGGCATCACGCCTGAACTGGAGCCGCATGAACGGGAGATTGGTGAGATCATCCTGAATCAGCATAAGAGTATCCGTGTGGTCGCCAAGCGCGCCGGTCAGTACGACGGCGAATACCGCATCCTGCCGCTGACTGTGATTGGCGGAGAAATGCGGCTGACCACCCTGCATCGGGAAAACGGAATCAACCTCCATCTCGATCTTGCCCAGGTCTATTTTTCAGTGCGCTCAGCCCATGAACGGGCACGGATTGCCGCCCAAGTCAAGCCGGGTGAAACCGTGGCCGTGCTCTGTTCAGGCATCGGCCCTTTTCCTCTGATCATTGCCCGCCACAGCGGCGCACGCGAAGTGATCGGCATAGAAAAAAACCCCGTTGCTCATGAATACGCGCTACGCAATCTCCGAGCCAACCGAAAAATCACCACCGTCCGATTTCTTGAGGGCGATGCGACCCAGGTATTGCCTGCCCTTGGCCGTACGTTCGACAGGGTGCTCCTTGTGTTACCCTATGGCGGCGAAGCATTGTTGCCCTGTGCCCTCGATGCATTGCACCCCGGCGGCATGCTTCATTTCTACGACATGCAGGCCAAAGGCTGCAGCACAGCGACCCTGGCCAAGGTAGAGGCTGCCTGCCTGCAACGGGCCCGAGGATTCCGCTGCCGGGAGATAGTCACCTGCGGTCACTGCGGCCCGACCGTGCACCGTGTCTGCCTGGACGCACTGCTCGATCCGGAAAATTAAGCGGTTGGCGTGCATGGTTTTCGCGGCTTTAATTGCAGTTTACGTCAGCCTGTGCTATTTTACTTGTCCCCGCCATGCGACCTGCGCCTTGCAGTCCGCTATGTCAACTTTTTCCCAGGAGTAAACCGATGGACACCACCGGTTACGTAAAAAAACAGACCCTCTATCTGGCCGTTGTCGCCGGCTTGATTATCGGTTTTCTCGGTGGAGTGGTCTACTCCGTATACCGCGCACCGGCACTCGACAACCACAACCATCCAACGACCCAACAGCAACAGGCAACCGAAGTCATCGCCTCCCTGGAAAAGGCTACCCGCGACAAGCCCACCGATGGGCAGGCATGGGTAGAACTGGGCCATGCTTATTTCGACACCGGTCAGGCCAAACAGGCCATCACTGCCTATCTCAAAGCCTTGGAACTGCTGCCGGGTGACCTCAATGTCATGACCGACCTCGGTGTCATGTATCATCAAGATACCCAGCACCAGAAGGCCATCGATCTTTTTGACGAGGTCCTGAAAATCAATCCCAAGCATGAGCAGGCCCGGTTCAACAAAGGGGTGGTCCTGCTGACCGGACTGAACAACCAAAAAGCCGCTCTTGCCGAATGGAAGATACTCATAACCTACAACCCCATGGCAGCGGCGCCCTCCGGTACAATGGTGGCTGACCTGATCGATCAGCTTGAAAAAGCGGAACAATCGAAAAAATAACCCGCCGGGTACCATCGGGCAAACATCCATCCACAGCGCTGATTGCAAATATCGCCGTAATTGACGGTGCTCGCCCGGTTTCCCGCTTGACAGCCATTTTCATCACTTATATATTTTTAACTCTTTTTTGTTCATCCTTGCGCAAACCGGTCGGCTTCCGACTGCTTCGGCACATCCTGAGCGAATCGCACACACAAAGAAAGGAATACTTTTATGAGTAAAATCACAGGATCACAAGCCATCATCAAATGTCTGCAGGAAGAGGGCGTGGAACTCCTTTTCGGGTATCCCGGCGGTGCGGTCATCGAACTCTACGATGAGCTCTGTAAAAGCAGCATTCGACACATTCTGGTCCGCCACGAGCAGGGTGCTGTGCATGCGGCCGACGGTTTTGCCCGTGCCAGCGGCAAAGTCGGGGTCGCCCTGCTAACCTCAGGCCCCGGTGCCACTAACGGCGTTACCGCCATTGCCACAGCCTATTGCGACTCCATTCCCCTGGTGGTACTGACCGGTCAGGTGCCCAGGGCCCTGATCGGCAACGATGCCTTCCAGGAAGTGGATATCGTCGGCATCACCCGTCCTTGTACCAAGCATAACTATCTGGTCAACGACCCGGAAGATCTGGTACCGGTACTGCGCGAAGCTTTCTACCTGGCCGCTTCAGGACGTCCCGGCCCGGTGCTGGTCGACCTGCCCAAAGATGTCATGGCGTCAATGATTGCTTATCCGGCAAAAAAACCGATCAAGATGCAGACTTATCAGCCCAACATCAAGCCGCATCCTAATCAGGTGGAAAAAGCCTGCAAGGCCTGCCTCAAAGCCAAGCGCCCGGTACTCTATGTCGGCGGCGGCGTCATCCTTTCCAATGGCAGCGAGGAGCTGACGCAGCTGGCCCGGCGGCTCAACATCCCGGTAACGATGACCCTCATGGGGTTAGGCGGCTTTCCGGGCACCGACCCTCTGTCGCTGGGGATGCTCGGCATGCATGGCAGCTATGCCGCCAACATGTCGGTAGCCAAGAGCGACCTGCTGATTGCCGTGGGTTCGCGTTTTGACGATCGGGTTACCGGCCGTCTCGATGCCTTTGCCCCACAGGCCAAAATTATCCACATCGACATTGATCCCACCTCGATCAGCAAGAACGTCGGCGTCGATATCCCCATTGTTGCCGACTGCAAACTGGCTCTCCAGGCAATGAACAGCTGGCTGGATAATTCCAGCGAATACAAACCCGAGATGGTTGCCGAACAGCACCAGCCGTGGGTCGAGCAGGTCAAGGAATGGGATGCCAAGCATCCGCTGGCCTATATGGAAGACGGCGAAGTCATTAAGCCCCAGTTTGTCATCGAAAAACTGCACGAACTGACCGGCGGTAACGCCATCATTACCACCGAGGTCGGGCAGAACCAGATGTGGGCTGCCCAGTTCTACAAATTCAACCACCCGCGCCGGTTACTGACCTCCGGTGGACTCGGCACCATGGGGTATGGGCTGCCTGCAGCCATCGGCGCTCAGATGGCTTTTCCTCATGCAACGGTCATCGACGTGGCCGGTGACGGTTCCATCCAGATGAATATTCAGGAGTTGGCCACAGCCAGAGAATGCGGTGCACCGGTCAAGATCGCTATCCTCAACAACAACTACCTGGGCATGGTGCGGCAGTGGCAGGAACTGTTCTACAACCGTCACTACGCCTCCACCGTGATGGAAGCCACCCCGGATTTCGTCGCTCTGGCCCAGGCCTATGGCGCAGTCGGTCTGCGTGCCAAAACCAAGGCCGAGGTCGAACCGGTCATCAAAGAAGCACTGGCCGCCCAAAATGTGGTGATCATGGACTTCTCCATCAGCCGGGAAGAAGGCGTGTTCCCGATGGTTCCGGCAGGCAAAGCCACCACCGAGATGCTCCTGGTATAATAAATACGCCGGATAACCAACCCGCCGGACAACCAACCGTCGGCCGGCTCTGCTGCCGGTCGACTCGAACAGACACTTACGTCGAACAGGACCCACAATCATGAAACACACCCTTTCCGTTCTTCTGCGCAACCGACCCGGTGCTCTCTCCCGGGTGACCGGTCTTTTCAGCGGCCGGTGCTTCAATATCGAGAGTCTTTGTGTAGCCGAGACCTTTGACCCGCAGGTTTCCTGCCTGACCGTGGTCACCAGCGGTGAAGAGGCTATCATTGAACAAATCACCAAACAGTTGCACAAATTGATCGACGTTATCAAGGTCATCGACGTCAGTGAAGGCGAATTCGTCGAACGGGAAATGGCTCTGATCCGCGTCAAGGCAGAGGCCTCAACCCGGGCTGAAGTGTTGCGGATCATCGATATTTTCCGCGGCAAGGTGGTGGATGTCAGTCCCAACTCCTATGCCCTGGAAATCACAGGTTCAGAATCGAAAATCAAGGCAGTCATCGATATCCTCCGCCCCCTCGGCATCAAAGAGATTATCCGAACCGGCAAGATCGCGATGGTGCGGGCCCCCAAAAAATAACTGCCCGCCGCGCTACCTGGTGACCCACACGTGCGTGCTGCAGACCGACCGCACCCCTTCCCCTCTTACTCGGAAAACCAATGCAAAAAACTGAATTCCCTTTGGCAAGCGAAGGCTACCCTTTCATTCTGTTCAGCGGTTTTGCCACCCTGATCTTCAGCCTGCTCGGTTTCCCCATCCCGGCCCTGATCTTTTTACTGCTCACCGCTTTTGTCACCTATTTTTTCCGTGATCCTTCGCGGGTGCTGCCTGAGGAACCGGGCGCCATTGTCTGCCCTGCGGACGGCAAGGTCATTGTAGTAGACGAGATCGATGACGACCGCTTTCTTCAGCAGCGGGTCATGAAGATCTCCATCTTCATGAATGTCTTCAATGTGCACGTCAACCGTATACCGTACGCCGGGACCGTAGAACACGTACAGCTTAAACCGGGAAAATTTTATGCCGCTGACAAGGACAAGGCCGTCCTCCATAACGAGTCCTGCGCGGTAACCATAACAACTCCCGACAACCTGCGTTATACGGTGGTACAGATTGCCGGGTTGATCGCCCGCCGTATTGTCTGCCGGGCGGAAAAAAATGATCGGGTAAGCGCTGGACAGCGGTTCGGCATGATTCGTTTCGGCTCCAGGGTTGACCTGTACTTGCCCCTATCAGCCAAGGTGACGGTCTCAGTCGGTCAGAAAGTCAGGGCCGGCGAGACAGTGCTCGGCACTCTTGATGCCGCAGGTGTCTCCGCCCAGTAAGAATAGATTGCTTATCTCCTCATTATATCGTATCTTATAAAGATATATTCACTACGGAGCAGCTGCACGCCGACAGCAGGCGCAATCCGCCCCCCGACGTAACGACAACGCTTCAATACATCCACCTTCAAGGGTCAACTCGCCTCTATTACACCGAACATACTATGGAAAGCTCCTCCTCAAATCGTTTTTATGTTGTTCCCTGCATGCTGACCATCTGTAGCCTGTTCAGCGGTTTCTATTCGATCATATCTGCAATCAACGGCCACTTTTTTGCAGCCGCCATCGCGATTGTCGTGGCTGCTGTTTTTGACGGGTTGGACGGTCGGGTGGCACGTATGACCCGATCGACCTCGACCTTCGGCATGGAACTCGATTCCCTGTGCGACATGGTTTCCTTTGGTGTGGCCCCGGGACTGCTTGCCTACCTCTGGGCATTGACCCCGTACGGGCGCTACGGCTGGCTGGCCGCTTTTCTGTACGTCGCCACCACGGCCCTGCGCCTGGCCCGTTTTAATTCACAAACCGTCGCCAGCCCGAGCCATGACTTCACTGGCCTGCCCTGTCCGGCTGCCGCCGGCATGATCGCTACCGCCGTCATGTTCAGCACCCATGTTTTCAAAACCACCGACACCGTTCAGCATATTTCCCTGCTGATACTGGTCTATCTCCTCTCGTACCTGATGGTATCCACCCACCGATACCTGAGCTTCAAACATACCGAAATTGCCAAGGAAAAAAGGTTTCAGCTGATCGTCGGCATGATTCTTCTCATGATTCTGCTGGCCAGCGAACCGCCGATCACTTTGTTCGTCACCGCGCTGCTCTACATATTGTCCGGCCCCTTTCTGGCCATCAAGAATCGGATCACCAAAAAAAAACCTGAACTCATCAGTCACAACGACGACATAGAAATCTAATCCTATCAGGAGCAGCGGAGTTTTTTTGCGTATCACTGGTGGCAGCGCCCGGGGCCGTAAACTTGTTGCACCCAGGTCAGGACAAACGTTTATCCGTCCGACCTGCGACCGGGTGCGCGAAGCCCTATTCAATATCCTTGGCAAGCAAATCACAAACAGTACAGTGCTGGATCTCTTTGCCGGAACCGGGGCCATCGGTATCGAAGCCCTGAGCAGGGGCGCGGCTTTCACCCTCTTTGTCGACCAGTCCCTTGAGGCCGGCCGACTGATTGAAACCAATCTTCGCACCTGCTTCCACAGGCCTCAGGCTGCCTTTATGCAACTCAACCTGGCCACAACACCTCATCTTCAATCGCTGTCCTGCACGACCCGGTCTTTCACCTTGTTCGACCTGGTGTTCATGGATCCACCGTACCAGAAAAGACTGGCGGAACGGACCCTGACGATGGTAGAAAAAGCGGACATTCTAATGCCCGGCGCCCTGGTGATCGTCGAAGAACACCGGGACGTTGCACTGCCCACAGAGGTGGGCTCCCTGTCTGTTACCGACCAGCGCCATTATGGGGAAACCAGACTGTGGTTCTACGGGCGGCAATCGTACGAGTTACAACCATGAACGACGAATCCCTTCTCTCTCCACCCACCGTTAAACGGAACACGCCTCAGGTGGCCCTCTATCCAGGAACCTTTGATCCCATCACTAATGGTCATATCGATATTATCAACAGGGGGCTCAGCCTGTTCGACAAGATCATCGTTACCGTGGCCATCAACGTACAAAAAACACCGCTCTTTTCCCTGGAGGAGCGCACCACGTTGATCAGCGAATGCTTCAAGGACTTCGACGGCAGGATTGAGGTCGGCTATACGGATGGGTTGATTGTCGACTACGCCCTGAAAAACGATGCCCATGCCATTATCCGCGGCCTGCGGGCCATCTCGGATTTTGACTACGAATTTCAGTTGGCGCTGATGAACAGAAGGCTGGAACGCACCGTGGAAACGGTCTTCCTGATGACAGGCTTCCGCTGGATCTACATCAGTTCGAGCGGCATCAAGAATGCGGCTCGCTGCAAGGGCAACATTACCGGACTGGTACCACCGCATGTTGAGAAGGCACTCAAGGATAAATTTGCCGATGCGCCCTCCGGTGGCCGGTAACAATCAGCACAGCGTCCGTAACGACAGCCGCCGCACCCTGTTGACGCGCGGAATGCAATGGACGCTGGGAGTGGCCGCAACCCTTTTTCTGTATCCCCTGCTCCGCTTCACCGCTTTTCGCGTACCTCCCAAACCCCGGTTGATCGAGGTCCCGGCTCCGCTCCCCTTAAGCGGTGTCCACACCGGTCATGACTTCATCCTTTTTGCCACCGCTGACGGGGCCAAAGCAGTATCGAGGATCTGCACGCATCTTGGCTGCCGCATCAATTACCAGCAGGATAAAGAATATATTGAATGTCCCTGTCACCAGAGTCGCTTTACCTCGGAGGGCAAACGAATCTCCGGGCCAGCGGAGCGCAATCTGCCGACCTACGACGTCTCCCTGAAAAAAGATAGCGAAGGCCGGGTGACCGCCTACGTGGTTTCCCTCTGATGCCAGGTCCCGCCGCTCAAAACAATCGGTCTGCGCTTCTGTTGCGATTGCTCGACTATCCTTGGGGCGGGGCGTCACTGATCAGTCTTTATCTCTCGATACTCTCGGGAATTGTGGTTGCCCTGCAGTACAATGTCACCGATCCCTTCTACTCGACCACCACTATCGAACTGGTGATCCCGTACGGATTCTTCTGGCGTGCCCTGCACTATTTTTCCAGCCAGGCCTTCTTCCTGCTGCTTCTGGTGCATGCAGGGATCGTGGTGGGAAAAAATGAGATGGAATACAAGAGGGGCGCCTGGTTGCGCCTCTGCTCCACCGTTCCCTGCGGATTATTGCTGCTATTTACTGGCTATGTGCTCAGGGGAGACGCCACCGGTGAGGCCGCCGGGGCGATTGCCGAGCATATCTGCCTTTCTATTCCGCTGGTCGGCGCTTCGCTCAACGACCTGTTGTTTGATCTTACCGATAGCGGCGTCAACAAAGTGTACGCCCATCATGTTATCGGCTTGGTGGTACTTGGAGGCATAGCCGCCTGGCCGCATCTGCGCCGATACACCGCCCGCTGGCGCAGCCATCTGCTTCTGGTACTGTGTACCGTCCTTGTTTCCATCCTGTTCACCGCGCCGATAGAGCCGGGCCGTTTCGGCCTGCTGTTCATTGCCGGACCCTGGTTTTTTCTTGGCCTGCAGGAATTGCTTCGCTACATGTCGCCTTTTATCGCCGGGGTGCTGATTCCGTTGGTGCCGCTCGGCTTGTTGCTCTGGCTGCCGAAAACAGCGCCGGCCCGCACCTGGACCCTGCAGGCCCTTCTCCTCTGGTTTCTCGCCTACGGTGTTCTGACCGTACTCTGCATCCTGCGCATCTGAATACACGACCCTGCCCGTGTCAAAATCAATCGACTCGCAGCAGGGACAAACGCTCCGGGGCAAGGAAGCGATCCAGCAGCACCTCGCCGTCAATGCTGTCAAGGGCGGTGGTGACCGATGCCACGACCTGATCATAGATCTGTTCGACAGCAGCCCCGTACCGTTCCAGATTGTAGCGGCAGCGTAACAAGTTCTGATTCTCGCCCAGCACACTGCAAAGACTGCCAGGCTCCGGCAGCGCGGAGGGGCGAAGTTCAGCCGCCTGTCTGGATGACTGTGCCATCCGACGAAGGATTGCTTCCTGCAGCGGTTCATCAAGTTTGCCGAAATCCACCATTCCCTCCTGAATCCAGGCTGCCAGCAATCGCTCCAGGTGATCTTTGCCAGGACAGCGGCCATAGGCCGCGAGATTGCACTGCAGCCCATTCTCCGCCGCATCTACAATACGATCGCGACCGACCCAGGACACGGGAATATCAAACCGATCATAACTCCAGGGCAGAACGATTCCTTCTTCGCGAAAACCGGTGGTGATCTCCGGAAGGTTGCGACCGCAGACCGGAATCCCAAGGGACCAAGGCTCAAGAAAAGCCATGCCGAATCCCTCGGCGACACTGGTCGTAACAACGCCTCGAGCCTGTCTGAGCATATCAATAAAACTCAATCCCGGCACCCCTATCCCTTCAAAGGTCAGCGGCAGCTGTAACTCCGCAGCAACTTCTTTCCAGCGGGCATACCGCTTCCATTCCGCGGGGTTTTCCGGTGCCGCGGTAGTGGCGAAACGTGTTCCCTTCGGCGCCATGGCCGACCAGAGAAGAAACTCGCCCAGGTTTTTACGACGGATGGCCCGTGTCGGATAGATCCACAGGGGGGACGTTGGGACACTGTCCTCAGGCGGGGTTTCTTCGAACGAACCGAGATCCACAGGATTGGCCAGGAGATGGAGACGGTGCGGGTCGATACCGGCATCCAGGAGATAGCTGCAGTCGCGGCTATTGAGCACGATATAGTGGAGATGATCGGCCAGAGGATAGAGCAGACGGGTCAGGGTTGCTTGTTTGCCACCGGCCATCTGGTTCAGCATAGCCCGATAATTGCCGGGGCGGCCATCTTCAGCAAAATCGTGAATGTGAAACAGCAACCGCTCGCCCAGCCGAGCCAGTTCAACAAGGGCTCTCGGCAGCACCAGACTCTTGCCCAGACTATGATTGTGTACATGCCAGATATCCGGTACCCCAGCCAGTGCTTCGCGGGCAGCCACAATCATCTGCGCCGCCAGTTCCTTGGGAGAAACATTCGGACGAAATGCCTCGTACTGCAAACCGGGAACAACCCGGAACAGACCGGGAAAATCAAAGGCGGGCGGCTTGCCGGTGAGCACCACGGTTGCAATCCCTCTGCTGGCAAGGGCCTTTTGCAGATGACAGATTATTCTGGTAACTCCACCGTATTGCAAATGGTAATGGACAAGAGCAACCCGCATAGTTCAACTCCCGCCCGCCGCAGCCAGGGGACCGTCCTCGCCGGTCTGCCTCTCTGCTGCCCAAAAGTGCGCCTGCTTTTCCCCTGCTCGTTTGTGCCGATAGACCAGCAATTCCTGCATGGGCGGACGCTCTGCTTCGACGATCTGGTGAATTTCCTGTTGATGCTGCCCCTGCTGCAGTCGGAACTGACGCAAACCACCGGAACCGGTCGGCACATCCAGGAGTATGCCCCGCTGCTGCAGTCGCCTGCTTACAACCTGCATAATAGCAAAAGACATCTCACCGAGTTCACGATTGGTGCGACTGCTGTGACAGCGCTGCTCCAGGTCGGTCTGGGCAAGGGTTGTAAGTCCGAAAGTATCGCAAACATCAATGAGATGGGCGGTTTCCACCCCGTAGCCCACCGGGAAGGCGAGTTGCTCCATAATCGTCCGCCGGACGGCATATTCGCCGGAAAGCGGCTGGATGACAACGGTTAATTCCGGAAAATAGAATGAGAACAGTGGTCGGATAAGAATTTCCGTCACCCTGCCGCCGCCTTGAACGCCTTCCGCGCCCTGTTGGCTGCAGGAGCGGTCATAAAACGCCTTAACGTACCCGATCTCGGGGCGGTGGAGGAGTGGACCGAGCAGACCAGTAATAAAACGGGGATGCATATTACTGATATCACCATCGACGGTGACAATGATATCGCCTCTAAGCTGGTATACAGCTTTCCATAGATTTTCCCCTTTGCCGCAATAGCGACCCAGTTGCGGAAGAATCTCGGCGGCTTGGTAGACATCGGCGCCGGCCGCAGCTGCCAGCTCCGGTGTCTGATCCATGGAGCCGGAATCAATGACGGCAATCTCATCGAGCAGAGGATATCGATGCTGCAGTTCGGTGCGCAATCGTGACACTACCGTAGCGATGGTCGGCGCCTCATTCAACGTTGGGATGCAAAGAGAAACAGACACCCCCTGTTTCTCTTTTCGCCGCAGCAGATCACCCACGTCGGCAAATTGCCGATGATGGAAGGTGTTGGTTTTCAGCCAATTGTCGGCCTGGTCCATAATGCTCCTCTGCGGTCTCCCCGCCCCCGGCTGGAAGTTCGGAAGAAGCGGGCAACAGTCTGATGTGGTTTGAACACCACATGGAATGCCTGTGGCAAATAACCGGCGAAGCCCTCGGTTGATAACCTATAAAATCAATATTATTTCAATAAAATATAATAGAAGCGATCAAAGTCAAGCACTGCATTATTCGAGCACTTTAAAAGAGTGTCTCCCGGGGCGGCTTTGTGGCGAATCTTGTACCTCACTGAACGGGGAGGACCGCAATCCCCACCGGTATTCGACTGCAGGGCAAGCGTGCAACCTTCCGTAGGGTTAATGTCGTGCCTGCCACAGCCGGAGTTTTTATGATGCAATATAAAACGTAACCGTTCATAATGGTTATCCATACCAGGACAGCGTGCCTGCAAACCCACTCTCTTCGACGACGACCCTTCCATTGGTACTATGCGAACCGGCTGTCCACCCCACAACAGTATCACTGTCAACCGAAAAGAACAACCACACCCGTTCGTCCTCCTTTTCACCGATCATCTGCCAGGGACTCCAGCTCAAGAACGACTGCATATTTACGCTGCGTCCCCCTGGAGCAGACTACCAACCCAAGCGGCAGGACTTGGTTGGTCCCTGGTCACCCTGAGGCTGGCCCTCTCTCCTTAAGCCGAGGAAACAACGCTATGCGCAGAGCTCTATGGTTTTCCCTCCCTGTTATGTTACTCGTTCTTCTTATTCTGGCCACACGCATCCCATGGACAGAGCAAGTGGTGCCGCTGCTCCTGTCACGGGTGGGTATCCACCACGTCGATCTCGACCTCGCAGCCCTGGACACCCGTCAGATACGTATAAACCATTTTAGCGCTACCTTGGACCAGCCATCCGGGCCGATCACTCTCAGGCTCACCGATGCCACCTGCAGCTACCAGCTTCTCGAACTGTTCCGAGGAAGGGTGGACACGCTCAATGCGGCTACCGTTGCCATCACCCTGCCGTCCCCTCTGCCGCCGGACGCACAAAAAACAACCACAACGCTGCCGGACCTGCGATGGCTCTTTCAGCGTATACCTGTTCTCAGCCTGCCTGTGAAGCAGGCATCCATTCAACGGCTTCTGCTCCACCAGAACGCTGCCAAACCAAATACCATGCCGATAGCCCTGGCTGTCACGTTCACCACAACGGAACAAGAAAGCCAGTTCCGTATTACCTCGCCGGAAAGCAGGATTGATACGCAGCCGCCGCTGGCAGTCACTCTCACTGCAGCAAAGGGGCAACTCACCGGCACGTTGCAGCTCCAGTTGAACGCACTGCCGCAATTGTTGCCGATCTTCGAGCTTTCTCCGGCCCTCAAGGGCACGGCAAAGGTTGAATTACAGATGGATCTGCAAACAGAACAACGTCCCTTCCACCTGGGGTTGTTCACAACCGGCATGCATCACCCTCAACTGACCGCCACGGATATCAACCTGCAACTGGACGGTATCATCTCGTCGGCCGGGACAATACGCTTTGCACCCAACTCCCGGCTCCTGCTGAAAAACGGTAAGGGATTGAACATTGCCACCAGTTCCGTCGATGCCAATCTAGCCGGACACATCACGATCGAACCCGATCTTTGGCAACTGCAGCTGGCACCGGCAGATCCTTGGACCGTTGACGATCTGCGCATCGGTACACTCCGTTTCACCCCTTTGCAGTTCGGTGCCCTCAACATTCAACTGCGCCTGAATGCCCAACGCCTAGAACTCACCAGTACCCTGGCAGCTCCCCAGAGTTCGGGAATCCTGGCTTTTAATCTCACGCAGCAGCGCACTGGCGAGCAGAAAGGCAAGGCTACCTTCCAAACCACTGGCCCGCTGGTTATGAGTGAAAACAGCAATCTGCTACGGCTCATCCAGACCCCCGCATTGCCCGTTACCCTGCAACAGGGGGCCCTCACTCTTTCCGCCCTGGGCTCCTGGAGTAGAACACAAAAACCTGAACTGCAGACAATAATCGATTTCACCGATGGCCGGGGTCTGCTGTTCAACTCTCCTTTTTCCGGCCTTTCTATACAACAGCACCTGCAGCTCTTGCCGAACATCCGCTCTTTCAAGTCCGGCACAATCCGCTTGACCCGGCTACAGGCTCCAGCTCTGGTGGATAATTTTCTGCTCAAATCCGATCTGGCCCCTTCTGTTCGCGGCACAATCCCCTTGCTGCACATCAAACAAGCAGAAGCCGCTCTGTTCGACGGCACCATACAGCTTGCCGACTGCAGCTACGACCACAATCGGCCACAAAGCACCTGTACGGTGCGCATCAACGACATTGACCTGCCGAAAATTGTCGCACTGCAAAATACCGAGGGGTTAAGCGTGAGTGGCCGGGTAACCGGTAACCTGCCGATTCATTTTCTTCCCGAGGGCATCCGAATCGCGCATGGGCAGCTGCAGAACAGCTCCCAAGGCGGTATTATCCGTTACCAACCGGCGGGCGGTGCGGCGCAAAGCGCCGGGCTCAGTTCCTATGCCCTCAAAGCACTTGAAGAGTTTCATTATCAACGACTGGCTGCTCAAGTCCAATACCTTCCGAACGGTAGCCTGATAATCAACCTGCAGCTCCAGGGTAAAAGTCCGAACCTCGATGCCACCCGACCGGTCCACCTCAATATCAACACCGAACAGAATCTGCTTTCGTTGCTTAAGAGTCTCCAGTATAGTCACAAGTTGACCTCGGAGCTGGATCGGCAGATTCAACGAGGAACCCATCCATCACGCGCCAACTGAGGACATAGGGAGGAAACATGTTCAGAATTCTGGCTCTGCTTGCGGTTGCCGGAGTGGTTGCAGCCGCCTGTTCACCGACGGTGAAGGTCGCCCCACCCGACAAACCGATTACCATCAACCTCAACGTCAAGATTGAACACGAGATCCGGGTCAAAGTGGAAAAGGAACTGGATACTGTGATCAGTAAAGAAAGTGGACTGTTCTGATTGGAGGAACCCTATGAAACGATATATCGCTTTCCTGTTCATCGCTGTGCTGCTGTGCGCACAGACTGTCTTTGCTCTTGACCTGCAGACCGCAAAAGCCCAGGGGCTGGTGGGAGAAACACCTGCCGGATATCTGGCTGCGGTGCAGAGCGGCAATGGTGAGGTTGTCCAACTGGTGCGATCGATCAATGCCCAACGCAAACAATATTATCAGGAAATCGCCCAACGCAACAACACACCGCTGCAAGCCGTTGAGCAACTGGCCGGCAAGAAGGCTATTGAAAAGACCCCGGCCGGGCAGTTTATCCAGGTCAACGGAGCGTGGTTGAAAAAATAGCAGAAACAAACCCCGGTTACGAGGTGTGTCGACTACATGCGGCCATGGCGGATAATGGAGAGCAACAGCCAGAATCCCATGATGCCGGCCACCAGGTAACCAACCAGACCGATGACGGGAATACTGTGCCAGCGAGGCGGAATACCGGAATGAATAATCAGGGAGCTGCCGACGATCAAGGCCGCCAGGACAATGGAAAAGGCGATGCGATTGGATACCCGATCAAGAACGGCACCCAGGGATTTGAGGCCTCGGTGCTCAAACTCAAGCCGCATTCGGCCGTTGCGCAGCTGGCTGAGAATGGCACGCAGTTCCTCGGGTAAAACGCGGAGCAGATGGACGTAGGCCGAGCCGGTGTGGGACAGTTCTTCAGCAATGCGGCCGGGCTGCATTCGACCCAGCTGTATCTTACGCATGAAAGGCCTGGCCAGCCGGATCAGCTCGAGCTTGGGATCGAGCATCAGACCAAGGCCCTCCACAGTGCTCAGCGCCTTCATCATCAGATACATGCTGGGTTTGAACGAGAGGTGGTGCCGTGACACCAGAGTCAGCAGATCCTGTAATATTTTCCCTGCCTCCAGCTCTCCCAGCGGCCGGTAAAGGTACATATCCATTAGGTCGCCCAGATCATGAGCCAGACTTTCCCGATCCACCTCACCAAGCTGAATGGTCATTTTGAGCACACCGTTGACGATCTTCCGTTCATCCCCCGCCACTAGATCAAGGACCAGATCCGTAAAGTCTTCCCGATCCGTGAGCGACAATCGTCCCATCTGGCCGAAATCGATAAAGCAGACCACATTGCCCGGTAGAATGAAAAGATTGCCCGGATGCGGATCGGCATGGAAAAAACCATGCACGAAAATCTGTTCCATTACCAGATTGGCCCCGCGTTCGGCAATCAGCGTCAGATCGTAGCCCTGCTCCCGCAAGGCGGCAACGTGGGAAGACTTGATGCCGGCCACATATTCCATCACCAGAATACGATCGGTACTCAGTTCCGGATAGATGTCCGGTACATGGATGGCGGTATTCCCCTCGAACTGGCGGCTGAACCGCTGAATATTGGTCAGCTCAATGGTAAAGTCGATTTCCCGACTGAGACTACGGGCAAACTCATGGACAATAGCCGTGGGCCGATGCCCCTGGACCTCCTCGAGGTACTGCTCCATGAGGTCGGCGATATGGGCGAGAATTTCAAGGTCAACGGCAATGACGTTTTCGATGCCAGGTCGCTGCACTTTGATCACCACTTCGGCACCACTGTCGAGGCGGGCCCGGTGCACCTGACCGATGGAAGCAGCTGCCAGGGGGTCAATGTCAAAATAGTGAAAAAGTTCTTCCGGTGAGCGCCCCAATTCCTCCTGAAAGATGACCCGAACCTCTGCCACATCAAAAGGCGGGATATCGTCCTGGAGCTTGGCCAGTTCATCAAGAAAATCGGCCGGAATGAGGTCCGGGCGGGTGGAGAGCAGTTGCCCGAGCTTGATAAAGGTCGGTCCCAACTCCTCGAACACCAGCCGCAAACGCTCGGGCCGAGAGAGACGGGCGATCTGCTCCCTCGGCTTGCGATTGATCATCTGCAGCCCGGATTCCAGGTACTGATCGATATGCAGGCGATCGACCAGATCGTTGAAGCCGTACTTGAACAGGACCCGCAGGATACGATGATAGCGGTTGAGGTGTCGGTAGGTCCGACCAATGGCTCCGAGTTTTCTAATGCTGAACATGCAGCTCGGTTACTCGCCTGTACCCCTGTTCAACGCCACCTGCAACTCCTCGACCTTGCGCTGTAACTCGGCCACTTCATCTTTGGTTGCCAGATCGAGCTGATTAATCCGCTCCTCGATCCGCTTGTTGATCCACAAATCGAGCTGATCCTTGGCCTTTTCTGATTTGCGCAGCAAGTCGTCCACAAACTGCTTGCCCTCGTCCTGTGACAACTTACCTTTTTCAATCAAGTCGCTTTTCAATTCCTCTATTTTTTCCTTGGTCAGGAAAGCAGCTCCAATCCCCGCATACAGTACATTTTTCAGCATTTCTTTCATGGTATCCTCCAGTGTCAAAATGAGAGCCTGAAGCAGGCTCCCTTGAATCTACGATACAAATCAGCCCGACGCACCTATTCTTTGCCAATATCGCGGTGATACACCTGCGGCATAAAGCCTCTGTCCTGCAGTAAAGCTACCAGGTGCTCAACCACGGCAACCGAACGGTGTTTGCCACCAGTGCAACCAACGGCCAGAGTGATGTCTTCCCGCCCGTGGGCTGTATATTCATCAAACAGAAAGGCCAGCAGAGGTTCGAGCAAGGTAAGGAAACGTGTGCCGGTTTCGTTTTCGAGCACATATCGAGCTACCTGCGCATCCTTGCCGGTATGAACCTGTAATTCGGGCACCCAATGGGGGTTAGGGAGAAAACGGACATCCCAGACCAGATCAGCCTGAGCATAGCCGTGCTTGAATCCAAAGGAAAACAGCGTAATGTTCAAAATAGCCTCTTTTACACCATAATAATGCAAGGATACATCGCTTTTAGTATAAACACCGGCCCGGATTCAGCAACAACGAGAAATCTTTTTTATTTCAGCATCATTGCCTGCGCATCGAAAAAGAATAGAAGAAAAAAATCAGACATCAGCTGGCCGAGCAAATCATGCGTATGCTTTCAGCCCGTTCGTTGATCCCACGCTTGAGCATCTCATGATTATAAGCGGCGATGACATCCTGACGTTTGAGCATACCGAGCACCCACGGTTCATCAAGGTTTTCCACCACAGGGATCTCATCGATCCCTTTGATGTCGAAAAGTTTCATCGCCTCATAGAGATTGGTATCCGGCGTAAGCATGAGCACATCACGGGTACAAATGGCCCCAACCAGATGACAGACCCGTTCCTCCTCACTATGGAGGATGGTTTTCACATCCTGCATCGATACAACGCCGACCATAAGTCCCTTGTGATTGATGACCGGGAAATAAAAACTGTTGCGGGCGAAGCGGAACAATTCAAGCAGATGATTGATATTTGCGTTTTCACTTATAAAATCGACATCCTCTGTAATTGCCTTCCCCACTTTTATTGATTTCATGATCGCTACTTCCCGTCCTTCGTGGATATCGATTCCTTCACGGGTAAAATCAACCGTATCTATGGAATCATTATACAGCCAGGACGAGGTTACCGTTCCCACAACCGCGGTCAGCATCACCGGAATAATAATCATATAATTGCCGGTCATCTCAAAGAGGAGAAAGATAGCGGTCAAGGGGGCATGGGTAGCGGCGGCGAGAAAAGCGCCGATGCCTACCGTGGCATAGGCTCCCGCAGTTGCTGTATATTCGGGAAACAGGTAATGAACAATACCGCCGAAGGCGCCGCCGAGCACCGCACCGATAAAAAGTGAAGGCGCGAAAACACCACCGGAACAGCCGGAACCGAGGGTAAGGCCAGTGGCGAGAGATTTGAGAAAAACCAGCAGCATCATCCGCCACACCAGGGTATCCCCAGCCAGGGATTTGGCGATATAGTCATAGCCATCTCCCAGTACTTGCGGAAAAAAGATACCAATACTGCCGACCAGCAGGGCTCCGAGAATCGGTTTTATCTGAACATGGATCGGGATGCGCTTGAATTGATCACGGATAAAATAAAAAAACCGGATATGGAGCACCGCCGACACCCCGACGATAACAGCCATAATAGTATAGAGCGGCAGTTCGACAAACGGGTTGACAATGGTGTAATCCGGGATAGGAAAGGCTGGAATTTCACCGTAATACGCACGAGACACCACGGTGGAAAGCGCTGAGGAGATGACAAGGGCAGAAAAAGAGGAAATCTCATACGTGCCAAGCAGGACAATCTCGGCGGCAAAAAACATTCCGGCCAAGGGGGCGTTAAAAATACCGGCAATACCACCGGCGCAACCGGCGGCAATGTAGATTTTCATCCGCTTGCCGGATACCCTGAATCGCTGCCCTACCTGCGACCCCAGGGCACCGCCGATCTGAGCGATCGGTCCTTCGACACCGGCCGAGTTGCCCGAACCAATGGTAAGGGCGGTACTGATGATCTTAATAAAAATATTGCGGGCCCGGATTACTCCGTTTTCCAGATTAACCCGCCGCAGAAAGCTGGTGAATCCGTAGCCGTTCACCTTGCCGGGAAAAGCCAGCGACAAGGGGATAAGCAGCACAGCACCGGACACAGGCAAGAGGGGCAGCAGAATCCGCCGCCATCCGCCTTGGGCGATTTGGAGGAATTCAGACCCCCTCACAAAAATAACTTCGTGGACCAACTCCACGGCTTCGCGAAAGACAATGATGGCAACGCCGGACATGACGCCGATAAAGGCGGCTATCACTATCATTCTTGTCCGATCGCCCGGTAAAAATAGTTTTACTTTGGCAAACATATCCGCTCCGGGATGTCACAGCCGATCGCTGCAGCCTTACGCAAAAAATATGCATCTGTCATCCCAGCCAGGTAATCACGAACGGTGGCGGCCGGGGTATGTCTTGCCAGATAGGCAGGTGCCAGAAGACGAAGGAACGTGCGTTGTGTTGCGTCCAGGGGCAACTCCCTTTCCGCCTGCGCCAGGTAATAAGCAAACATCTGTTCGTAACAATGATGGATTTTTACAAAATCGGGCTTAAAGGCGGGATTTTGATAGATGTGCTGATAATTGAAAACCTTGAGCCGTTGCAGGGCAGCTGCAACCGGTTCGCTAAAGCCGATGGAATCACTCTCCGGATCGCTGCTCGCTGTGTGCCGGAGATGCTGATTTTCCGTTATCAGATCCGTAACTAGAACATAGACCATTGTGCCGTTGCTGTCACCCAACACGAGAGAGCACTCTTGAGGAATGTCTCCGCGACCCATAATCCCGAGTTCAATGGCATCTTCGATGTCACGGCCGATATAGGCGATGGTGTCGGCCAACCGGACAGTGCAGCCTTCCAAGGTCATTGGCACGAGTGACATCTGAGGATTGTGCAACTTGACGGCGATTTCGTTGTCATGGGCGGCAAAGTCCTTGTGCCGTTGCGGCCGCAAACGGTGGGCTCGCACCTCGCCATCGTGGCAGAGAATACCATCCAGCACCTGAAGACTGAGGTTCCAGCCCCGTCCGTTGCGTTCAAAGTGGTCGAGAAACTGCACGGACTGAATATTGTGCTGAAAAGACAAGAGACCATGTTGGCGACATATTGTCGACAGGATGCGTTCGCCTTCATGGCCGAATGGCGGATGACCGATATCATGCCCTAGAGCGATGGCTTCAATCAGATCCTCATTGAGGCCAAGAAAGCGGCCAATGGTACGGGCAATCCGGGAGACCAGTTGCACATGCAGTACCCGGTGGGTGATATGATCATTATCGACCAGCGAAAAAACCTGGGTCTTGTCGATATAGCGGGCATAGGCCCTTGAATGCAGAACGCGATCGGCGTCTTGAGCAAACTGCTGACGGTGCCCCTGACGCGGCTCTGCGATACGGCGTACAGCGTCGCGGCTCGGGCAGGCGTGGGCACTGAAACGGGATTGTTCCTGATCATCCAGTTCCTTTCTAATAGCGCTCAGAACATCCCGATGTTGCCCATATCGTTGTGCAGACATCCACCTTTCCTCCTCGACTCAACCAAAAGAAAGTGACCATAACAAAAACCCCTCTTCAATAAAACAGATTTTTGACGGGAAAAAAGAACGGGTACACCGGTTTCGGCCACAAGGGCAGGCTGAGTACAGGGGAAAACGAACGTCGACCTTGTAGTACGCAAACTCGCCTCTTATTATGTATCACTATCAGGGGACCATGTCCTTCAGGCCCTTTAAGTGAAACCCTTACGAGTACGAGGAGATATGAATATGACAGACACGAAAAAAAAACCCGATCCCGCCAAAGTCGCATTTCTTCGATCCCTTCCCACAACCGTCAAGGAGAGCATCACCGGAGAGGAAGCGCAGCAATTCATGTTCGGTGACGAGATCCCGGAATCACTGTATTACAAAATCAAAGACTACCTCCAAGAAAAACCCGACTGATACGTTTTCGACGGCCCTGATCTTCCGCTGGTGACTGTCTGTTCATTTCAGGGCGGAGACAGGTGCTCTCCGCCCTTCAGCAAACATTGAATCCTCACTCATTTACGGCTACTTCATCACCGTCTGGCCACCCTCGCAACCAGACTCCTGCCTAGGATGACGCTAGATGCCCTCTCCCCAAGCCGGCTGACGACAACCCATTGCAACTGTATGGATTTCCGCCAACGCTTTAACATTGCACAATGCTCTTTTTTGTTTTATCTTGCCCCATTATTTTACTGAATGCCAATTCATTGCGGCGTTCGATGGGCACGGCCAAAATGATTTTTCTGGGACCATCGGATGTCACTACGTTCTCGCTTGAGAAGGTAAAGATATCCATCCCCCTCTACTCTGGAGGAGTAACAAGCAGACCAAAGCGGGCTAAGTATATTTTTTAAGATTCTTCGGAATCTTTATTCATAGCGTTCATCTTTAACCGTTTCCGGCAGTTTCCTGTCGGCTAACACCAACCACCGTGTAAGGAGAATGATCTTATGTCGCGAAAAATGGTCACTATTGACGGAAACCAGGCATGTACGCATGTAGCGTATGCCACAAGTGAAGTCATAACAATCTATCCCATTACGCCATCGTCTCCGATGGCGGCTGAATCCGACGCTAAAGCCAACGCTAAACAAGCAAACATCTGGGGTTCCATCCCGGTTATTTCTCAGATGCAGTCCGAGGCCGGTGTTGCCGGTTCCATCCACGGCTCATTGGGCGCAGGTGCTCTGTGCACCACCTTTACCGCCTCCCAGGGTCTGTTGCTGATGATCCCCAACATGTACAAGATCGCTGGTGAGTTGATCCCTACGGTCTTCCATGTCACCGCCCGCGCTATTGCCGCTCAGGGTCTGTCCATTTTCGGTGACCACGGTGATGTCATGGCTGCCCGCCAGACCGGTTGGGCCATGATCTGCTCTCAGGATGTTCAGGAAGCACAGGATTTTGCACTCATTTCCACCCAGTCCACTCTGGCATCCCGTATCCCCTTCCTCCATTTCTTCGATGGTTTCCGTACCTCCCATGAGGTTATGAAGATCGAAGAACTGACCTATGACGATATGAGCGCCATGATCGACGAAGATCTGGTGATCGCCCATCGCGAGCGAGCTTTGACTCCGGATCGCCCCACCATCGGCGGTACCGCGCAGAACCCTGACGTGTACTTCACCGGTCGTGAGACCGTCAATAAATTCTACAACGCGATTCCTGGCATCGTTCAGGAGACCATGGACAAATTCGCGGCCCTTACCGGCCGTCAGTATCACCTGTTTGACTATATCGGTGCGCCGGACGCAACCGATGTTATCGTTATCATGGGTTCCGGCGCGCTGACCGTAGCGTCCACCGTTGAGCATATGATTGCCCAGGGTGACAAGGTGGGTCTGGTAATTGTCCGCCTGTTCCGGCCGTTCGATGCCGCTGCCATGGTCAATGCCCTGCCGCCGACCGTCGAGCGCATTACCGTTCTTGATCGCACCAAGGAGCCGGGCTCCAACGGCGATCCGCTGTATCTTGATGTTCGTACCGCTGTTACCGAGGCCGCTGAGGCCAATCCGACCATGTTCACCCCGGTTATCCTCAACGGCCGTTATGGTCTGGGTTCCGCGGAGTTTACCCCGGCCATGGTCAAAGCAGTGTTTGACAACATGGTGTCCTTTGCGCCGAAGAAAAAATTCTGCGTCGGTCCCCACGACGATGTTACCTTCAGCAGCCTCAAGTACGACAAGTCCTTCAACATCGAAGGTTCCGATGTCTTCCGCGCCCTGTTCTACGGTCTGGGTTCCGATGGTACAGTCGGCGCCAACAAAAACACCATCAAGATCATTGGTTCAGAAACCGAGAACTCCACACAGGGGTACTTTGTTTACGATTCCAAGAAGTCCGGCTCCATGACCGTCTCGCATCTGCGTTTCGGCAAAAACCAGGTTGTTGCACCGTACCTGATCAACAAGGCCAACTTTGTAGCCTGCCACAATCCGGCCTTCCTCAATACCTATGATATGCTGGCCAACCTGGAGCCGGGTGGAACCTTCCTCCTGACCACCACCTTCACCAAAGATGAGATCTGGGATCACCTGCCGGCTCTGGTGCAAAAACAGCTGATCGAGAAAAAGATCAAATTCTACATCATCGATGCGGTCAAACTGGGACTGGCTCTCGGTCTCGGCGCCCGCATCAACATGATCATGCAGACCGCCTTCTTTGTTATCTCCGGCATCCTCAGCAAGGATGACGCGATCAAAGCGATCAAGAAAGCGATCAAGAAGACCTACGGCATCAAAGGCGACAAGATCGTCAACATGAACTACGGTGCTGTTGACGGCGCAGTTGAAAATATTGTCGAAGTCAAGATCCCCAAAAAGGTCACCGGTCATGAGATGCCGCCGATTGTTCCTGCGGACGCTCCCGACTTCGTTAAAAAAGTCACCGCTCAGATGATGGCAGGTCATGGCGAGGACATCAAGGTTTCCGAATTCCCGAATGACGGTCGCTGGCCTACGGCTACCACCCAGTGGGAAAAACGGAATATCGCTGTTCAAGTTTCCCAGTGGGATGCTGAGACCTGTATTCAGTGCGGCCGCTGTTCGCTGGTTTGTCCGCACGGTTGTATCCGCATGAAAGTTGCCACACCCGAAGCACTCAAGGCAGCCGGCGCTGATGCTACTTTCAAAACTGCGGATGCAGTGGGTAAAGAGTTCAAGGACATGAAGTTCACCATGCAGATCTCCACCGCCGACTGCTGCGGTTGTACTCTGTGCGTAACGGTCTGTCCGGCGCGCAAGAAAGATGCAGAAGGGAAAAAGACGGAGATTCGTGCCCTATCCATGGCCATGAACACCGAGGAACTGCGTGAGGAATCAAACGCCCATTGGAAAACATTCCTCGCCTTGCCTGAAGTCGACGAGAGCCTGATCAACATCGGCACCATCAAGGGCAGCCAGTTCAAGCGTCCGTTGTTCGAGTTCTCCGGCGCCTGTGCCGGCTGTGGCGAGACCCCGTACATCAAACTGGTCACCCAGTTGATCGGCGATCGGATGCTGGCATCGAATGCCACCGGTTGTTCCTCCATCTACTCCGGCAACCTGCCCACCACACCGTACTGTCAGCGTGAAGACGGTCGCGGACCGGCATGGTCCAACTCCCTGTTCGAGGATAACGCCGAGCATGGTCTGGGTATGCGCCAGGCAGTTGACAAACTGGCAAGCCAGGCTGTTGAACTGCTTGAAACGGCTACCAAAGAGGGGTTGATCAGCAAGGAACTCGCTGATGCGATCATCGCTGCTCCACAGAGCAATCAGGGCGAGATCGAAGCCCAACGGGCACGCGTTGCCGAACTGAAGGCAGCTCTGGAAGGCAAAGGTACTGTTGCCAAACGGCTGCTTCATGTAGCTGATTACCTGGTGAAAAAATCCGTCTGGATCATCGGCGGCGACGGTTGGGCCTATGATATTGGATACGGCGGTGTGGATCATGTCCTGGCATCGGGCAAGAACGTCAATATTCTTGTCATGGATACCGAGGTCTACTCCAACACCGGCGGCCAGATGTCCAAGTCCACTCCGCGTGCGGCTGTTGCTCAGTTCGCGGCCGGTGGTAAGAACGCGCCCAAGAAGGATATGGGCCTGATCTTCTCCACCTTTGGTACCGTCTATGTAGCCCGGATCGCCCTTGGCGCGAATCCGCAGCAGGCAATCAAGGCTATCCAGGAAGCAGAGGCGTATGACGGTCCGTCCCTGATCATCGCTTATGCTCACTGCATCAACCACGGCATCAACATGGCCATGGGTCTGGAGCAGCAGAAAAAAGCGGTCGAGTGCGGTCACTGGTCGCTGTTCCGCTACAATCCGGCACTTGAGGCCGAAGGCAAGAACCCGATGATCATCGATTCCAAGGAACCGACCATCTCTTTTGCCGATTATGCTCTGAACGAAAACCGATACCGGATGCTGAAGCTGGCCAATCCGGCAATGGTGGATCAGTTGATGGCCCAATCACAGAAAGATGTGGATAAAGCCTGGAAACTGCTCAAGGGCTGGGCTAAGGCGCTTGAAACCGAGTAAACCATCCTCGTGCGAGTGATGTGAAAGACAAAGGCCCTGCCGGCATAAGCCGGCAGGGCCTTTTTTATGGGTACTGACCGAAATGGCGATGCAACGAGCCGATATCCAAGCATCGTATCACCGGCAACAAAGGCAGGAAACGCTAGCAACCAAAGAAAAAATTCTTTGGTTGCTAGTTTGCCGATTTTTTAGAATTATTTATTCATCTTTTCCTGGCGTTCTTTTTCCAAAAGAGCTCGCTCTGCCTTGAGTTCTTCATATTCCTTTTCTGCCTGTTGCAGGGCCTCATCCTGCCGATTCTTTATTTCTGCCACCTTGCTTTTAATCTTATCTGCCTTGATGGCCATGCCGGCAGCGCCAAACAAGGTATTGGCAAGGTATTTAAAAGAAAACAGCATGAGCTCGACGTCGTCTTCTTTTATTTTTGCGATGGTTTCCGCGTCAACTTCGTAGGTATCAAGAAAAGAACTTTCAAAAACAAATTTACGGAAAGTGTCCAGATCGGTAGAGGCCATGAAGAACATTCGCTTCGCTGCTTCGCTCAGGGTTGCCTGGAGACCGAAGGATTTGCGGCGCATGACCAGGCGAAGCCATTCTTTATTCATCTGATCACGAAGATCAACACCCTGGTCGGCCCGCCATTCGCGGATTGTCCACTGTTTCGGTTCATCATGTCCCTTGCAGTGCGATTCTTTTACCAGAAAGAAAAATTTTTCCTCTTCGGCAGTGTCGGTGCCCCCCTCGTGAAAATCAGCCATGCCCACCGGGTAATAACGGCAGGCCGAAGGTCGGTCCTCATACACGGTACATCCCTCCGGTGTGACAAAAGGACAACCGTTTTTCTCGCCGACCAGTTTAATCTGCACCCCGGGCATATCGGTCTTCTCTAAATAGGTCGGTTCAGTGTATTGGGTAATAAACTCGTGGCCTGGTAAGTTCAAACGCTTTCGAAGGACAAGAATATCATACGGCGTAAGGATAATTTTAATATTATGACAGCAAGCGGTGAAACAGCTGACTTTAGGATGGCATTCAAACTGCAAAGCTGAATCGAGTGTTAATTTTTCCGGCAAAATATTTGACGGATTTTTATCGGTGGACTTGATAAAATCGGAATCGTCATCAATATATTCGTCTGTCGCCATGAGGTACCTCTCGTTAGTGCGTATTAAATCAGATTGCGCGCCCAGTATGAGCGAAGTGCGAAACTTGGTATTTTACCATGCGCGTTTTCCGTGTCAAATCCTATCGAGAAAGTTTTTTATTTATTCACCTAACCATGCGAGTTTAAGCGATATACTTTTTCAATAATACGTATCTGCGGTGCAGGTTGAAGCCACCGGTTAATAAAATTACCGTGAGCATTTGCTTATTTTCTGTTTTTTCCACGGCAAACCTGCTAATACAAAGCCTCTCTAATCTATTTTTTGGACTTTATACGTACATGAAGAAAATTTTCTCCAACCCCATTGACCTGAGCAAAGTCAATACCCTGATCTATCACCTGCCGGATGGCCCGACTTTTTCGGTGGAAATGGACGGCCTTGACGGCTTCATCGATTTTGAAATGGAATTAGGCGATATCTGTGATACTTCTGATATTGATGGCGTCCTCCATTTCTTTCCCAAGGGAAATGCCTGACCTCTCTTTCATTCATCGTAACACGCTTCGTATTCCAACTCTTTTACCACGACATGCTTCCTTTGATCGATATATCGACTGATGGTCACATCCATACGCGCCTGTGCAATCATGCCATAGGAGAAATGGAGGAATATGTCGAGCAGGCAATACATCGGGGATTAACGACGATCACCTTTTTGGAACATCTGGAAACGGAGATCAATTATCATCCCCGCAGTTGGTTGGAACAAGAAGATTTTGACTACTATTTTCAGGAAGGATTGCGCCTGCAACAACGCTTTGGTGATAGCATCAATGTCCGTTTAGGTGTTGAAACGGGATACAATCCAGATGCGGCTGATACCATTCGTGAACGGCTGGCACAATATCCGTGGGATCGTATCGGTCTCTCCTGCCATTTTTATCGCTCGGATGCAGTCCACTTCAACCTGCTCAGCCGGCGCCGCCAAAGCCTGGATCAGTTGGCAGCTATTGGAGTCGATCAGGTTGTGACCACCTATCTCAACAACCTGACCGAAGCCCTACAGGTCATTGATTGTGATGTCCTCTGCCACCTCGATGCAGTGATGCGGCATTATCCGGGAATTGGTTTCAACGAAGAGCATCGGCGACAGATTGTCGTGCTCTTGGATGCCATGAAAGAACGAGGTGTTGCCCTGGAGATTAACACCTCGGGATTCGATTATCGTGGCACGCCGTTCCCCGCCCCCTGGATTATTGCTGAAGCCGTAAACCGCGGTATTGAACTGCAGGCCGGCTCAGATGCCCACCAGCCAAAAGAGGTTGGCCGTTATTTCGAACAGCTGCCGGCCTATCTGGAAGCACTTGCTGCCTGAAAAAAACAGCCAATAGTTGTTTAGTCAAGCACGGCAGACCGGCAATAGCACTCAAACGCCTATACATTAGGCAGTGGTAGCGTGCAGAGAATCGGAGCTAGAGCATTGACAAGGACAACATCGACCCTGGAGCCATCGGCTCTTTATAATCCTGTACATCACGCTGGGTGGGTGTCCTGATCACCGGTCGTGCATCCTGAAAATGACGTTTCCGTATTTCTCCCGTTTATTGCACCCCGCATATTCCGCCATATCAACCACGAATTTTTGATACTCAGCCTGTTGATTGCACTATCCTTGATATTCGTCCGCAGGGCTATCAGTACCGGTGCGGCCTCTTCAGAATTCAAATCCCCGGCCAGTTCGAGCATCACTGTTGTATCGGTGATGACCGGATCAGCCAGGGATTTGAGCAAAAACTCCGAACAGGCAACCAAAGTGGAAATCTAATATTTCCGAATCATCGGCAAACCTACCGCCAGGTACCAAACCATGCCCAGCAAAGAGTGTCCCAGGGGATCGGTACACACAACCTCAACACGCGACAGCTCATGCACAGCCTGTTCTGCATCCTTTTATCGATGGCACCGAGACACTTCGGTACCAGAGGAGTTTTCGGCCAGCACCTGTTCAGCTATTCGCCTGAATTTCTACACCAAAGGGGCCGCATCCGGTTCCGCCATGCCCTCCCCTGTTTGTCAATGAATGGTATATTATTCTGTTATTTGATAAACCAGTCGATGCCTAACCGACTGACCACGTTCAACCCGCCACTTAAAACCAAGGTATCCGATTTTTCGAGATGGGTAAGGAGAACTTGTACTTCGTAGGATCGCGTGCCCGAACTGCAGATAATGATAAGGGTTTTTCCCGCTGGCAGTTCACTGTGTCGTTGCCGGATCTGCTCTGACGGGATTGCTACCCATCGGTCGCTTCCATATTTCTCCACATAGGGGGCAGCTTCCAGGGGATGCCGGATATCGAGCACCACCCAATCCGGCTCACTGTCCATGTCCTCCATCCAGGCGAGAAAGCGTGAGAGATCAACATGGCGCATACGGTTGTCGCAGAGGTTGTCGGCCACATAGGCAGCAGCGTTGATCGAATCGATGGCAGAAGAAAAAGGCGGCGCATAGGCCATCTCCAGCACACCGAAATCCTCGATGGTGCCGCCCTGAGCGATCAGACCGGCTGCTGCGTCCACCCGGGCCGAAATAGAATCATTCATCATACCAAAGGCCTGCAGTCCCAAAACCCGTCGTGATTTGCGGTCAAACACCAACTGCAGAATGACGACCGCCTGATTCGGGAAAAAATGGGCCCGGTCGGGTGGTGAGGTCAGCGCGTAATCAGCATCAAAACCCTCAAAAACCGCGGCTTCATAGCTGATCCCGGTGGAGGCAATACAGCGATCAAAGGCTTTCATGATAAAAGAGCCGCACACTCCTTTGAACACTGCAGGACGGCCTGCCATGTTATCGGCAACGATCCGTCCTTCCCGGTTGGCCAGCGAGCCCAAGGGGGCAAAGGTTTCCCGGCCGGTCACCAGACTATTGACGGCTATACAGTCGCCGGCGGCATAAATGTTAGGATCCGAGGTCTGCAATCGCTGATTGACCTTGATACCGCCCCAGGGCGCGACGTCCAACCCTGCCTCTCGGGCCAACTCACTGCGCGGCCTGACTCCCACCGCCATGATCACTAAATCCGCTTCCAGCGTTCGCATGCCGGTTTTGACCCCGCAGACTTTGCCTTCACCGTTGTCAAGCAGGGCCATAGCCGATTCCCCGGTATAAACAGCCACCTCTTTTTCCAGCAAATGCTGTTTCAGCATAGCGGCAAAGTGCCAATCAACAATGCAGGGCAGGAGTTGCGGCTCCAGTTCAAGGAGCGCCGTCTCGACGCCCCAAAGATCGGTCATGGCTTCAGCCATCTCGATGCCGATCGCTCCGCCACCGATGACCACAGCCTTACTGACCTTGCCCTGGGCAATTCGTTTACGAATCTCAATGGCCTTATGCAGGTTGGCAATGGAAAAGACTCCGTCAAGATCGGTTCCGGGGATC
>JBFJXW010000025.1:0-28375 GCA_041622895.1 Desulfobulbus sp.
GGCCGCTGGGTTGAGCACCGCGAGATGACAAGGCAGCCGAAATGGCCCAATTCCCTTCTGGAAGACCAGACTGGGGATACTGTAACATGAAACATCACAAAGGGAGGTTCTTATGAAACGACTGTGGATACTGTTAGCAGGGTTGCTGTTTCTTGTCGGCGGAGTGTCATCTGCGCAAGCTGCTTCAACCCGTTATGCCACCATCGGCACCGGTGGCGTCACCGGCGTCTATTACCCGGTGGGCGGCGCCATCAGCAAGATCGTTAATGCCAAACGCAGTGAGTACAATATCCGCGCCACTGTTGAATCCACCGGTGGCTCCGTATTCAACGTCAACGCCCTGATGGCCGGCGATCTCGAATTCGGTGTCGTCCAGTCCGACCTGCAGTACCAGGCCTACAAAGGTCTCAACGATTGGCAAGACAAACCGCAGAACAAATTGCGGGCTGTTTTTGCGCTCCATCCAGAGATTGTCACCATCGTCGCCGCCGCCGATAAAAACATTAAAACCGTCAAAGACCTGAAGGGAAAAATCGTTAATATCGGTAACCCGGGTTCCGGTCAGCGCAGCAATGCTGTAGACCTGTTCGCCGTTGCCGGCATCAATCCTGACAAAGACCTGCAGGCTGAAGGCCTCAAACCTGCCGAAGCAGCAGGTATGCTGCAGGATAACCGTATTGACGCGTTTTTCTACACCGTGGGGCATCCCAATGGTTCGGTCAAGGAAGCTGCCGCCGGTGCCCGCAAGATTAACTTTGTCGCCGTTCCCGCCGACATCGTCGCCACATTGGTCAAAGAGCATCCGTTCTATGCCGCCGCGAACATTCCGGTACATTATTATCCCGGCGTGCAGAACAAAGAAGATGTCCCTTCGTATGGTGTCAAAGCAACCCTGTGTTCCAGTGCCGACGTGCCTGATGATGTGGTCTATGCGATCACCAAAGAGGTATTCCAGCAACTGGAGTCTTTCCGCACCCTGCATCCGGCTCTTGAAGTCCTGACGGCGCAGGATATGCTCAAGGGACTGAGCGCCCCGATCCATCCTGGTGCCATGAAGTACTATAAAGAAGCTGGTCTCATGTAATCAGGTCTACCCTATCAAACCGGCCGATAGGACCTATCGGCCGGGTCTTATTTTTCTTTTCACCAAGGGGTAATCCATGAGCCTTTCCGTCCCCCCCGAAGCAAAGGGCATCGACCATGCCCAACGCATTGCCGAAGAAGAAGAATTGGGACTGCGCCGCCCGCAAAATTGGGGACGTTGGCTGATCCCAATCATTGCCATCAGTTGGACCCTGTTTCAATTATCACTCGCCAGTTGGCTGTTGCTCGACTCAACCATTGTCAGAGCCATTCACCTGGCATTTGCCTTTGCCATTGTCTTTCTTGGATACCCGACAGTCAGGCGTACCGTTAATATTCCCGGATTGCGCTGGCTGGGTGCCCGGAGACGCGTCACCTGGCCCGATGCCTTGCTGGCGACAATCGCCATTCTTTCCGCCCTCTATATTGTCTTTGATTACGAAGGATTAGCCGTCAGAGTAGGTACGCCGTTGCCGCGGGATATCATTGTCGGCCTGACCTTGATTGTGATGCTGATTGAAGCGGCCCGGCGGGTTATCGGCCCGGCACTGCCGATTATCGTGATTGTATTCACCATCTATGCGCTGTTCGGCCCCTATATGCCTGACATATTGGCATTCAAGGGAGTCAGCATCAATCGCTATACGAGCCAGATCGCCCTGACTACCGAAGGTATTTACGGTATCCCGCTCCACGTCTCAGCCACCATCGTTTTCCTTTTTGTTCTGTTCGGTGCCCTGCTGGACAAAGCCGGCGGCGGTCGTTTTTTTATCAACCTGGCCATGAGCCTGCTCGGTCGCTACAAAGGTGGGCCGGCCAAAGCCGCGGTGCTCAGCTCCGGTCTGTCCGGGCTGGTTTCCGGCTCATCCATTGCCAATGTGGTCACTACCGGCACCTTCACCATTCCACTGATGAAAAAAGTGGGCTATCCGGCCAACAAAGCAGCGGCCATTGAGGTAGCAGCCAGTACCAACGGTCAATTGATGCCGCCGATCATGGGCGCGGCGGCCTTCATCATTGCCGAATATGTCAATCTGTCCTACCTGGAGGTGTGCAAGGCAGCGGCCATTCCCGCCTTTGCCTCCTATGCGACCCTCTTTTTCATCACCCACATAGAGGCTTCCAAGTTGGGCTTAAAAGGACTGCCAAAAGAAGAATTGCCCCTTTTTGTCACCATTCTGATGGGCGGCCTGCACTATCTGGTTCCCCTGGGAGTCTTGCTGTATGAATTGATTGTCCCCCGCCACAGTCCTGACCTGGCGGCCTTTCGAGCCATTTTGACCCTGCTGCCTATCATGTTGCTGCAGCATGCGGTTCGGGCCCGACGCGACGGCGGCGATGTCAAGGCTGCGTTGCTGCGCGGCGCACGTGATGTGTTCGACGGTCTCGTTTCCGGAGCCCGCAACATGGTGGCGGTAGCTATTGCCACTGCCGCCGCTGGTATTGTTGTTGGCGTGGTAACCATGGGCCTGGGCGGAAGAATCACCGATATCATCGATATCCTCTCCGGCGGCAACATCATCCTCATGCTGGTGATTACTGCTGTCGCCAGCCTGATTCTGGGCATGGGGCTGCCGACTACCGCCAACTACATCGTCATGGCTTCGTTAACGGCGCCGGTCATCGTCACTATTGCTGCCGCGCAGGACTTTGCCGTACCGCTTATTGCCGCGCATCTCTTCTGTTTTTATTTCGGCATTCTGGCCGATGACACGCCGCCGGTAGGGTTGGCCGCCTACGCAGCCAGTGCCATCGCCCACTCGGATCCCATCCCTACGGGCGTCCAGGGATTTCTGTATGATATCCGTACCGCAGTGCTGCCTTTTATTTTTATCTTCAACACCGATCTGCTGCTCTGGGGCATTAACGACCCCTTCCTGGCCCTGCTGATCTTTGTCATGACCTGTCTGGCCTGTTTCAGTTTCGCTGCCGCCACCCAGGGCTGGTTTATTGCCCGTGCCCGCTGGTATGAAATCGTGCTCCTGCTCGGCGTTACGGCAGTACTGTTCCGCCCCGGATTTGTTTCCAGTCTTATCGGATTGCCGGGTAAATATCCGGCGTATGGTATCGGCCTGGCCCTGCTGGCCCTGGTGATTGCACTGCAATGGCCGCGCCGGCCAAAAGAAGCGGTGGTTGCTGAAGGAGAAATGACATGAAGAAACGATACGAAACAGTGTTATTTGCCACTGATTGTGAGCCGGGTAGCCGAGGAGTGTTTCCCCATGCCCTGCTCACAGCCAGCCTGCACAAAGCGAAACTGCATGTGCTGCATGTCTTGCCGGAGGTAGAAGAGGCCGTCATCCAAAGCGTGGCCGCCGTTATGGGGCAGGACCGCCTGATAGATAACGAACGCCAGCATCTCCTCGAACAGGAACAGGAACTGCGACAACGTTTTATGGATACAGACGATGCCGCGATCAAGGCATACATCAACGAAATAGACGGTCAATTGGAATTTACGGTCCGCCATGGCCGAACGGTAGCCGGCATGCTTGATTATGCCGATGAAATCGGGGCCGACATCATTGTCATCGGCGCCCGCCGCAGAGGCTTGCGCCGCCCCTCGTTTCTCGGTTCGGTGGCCACACGACTGCTTCGTCGATCCAATCTGCCGGTGCTGGTCATCCCACCGGTGGATTAAGAACCCACCAGCAAAGGCTTTTGGTAGACAAGGAACTGGCTTGTAGCAGCGCAGACACCCTTCCTTGCTTTATCCCCCTTTAAAACGAGTTGGCCCAGGTTTCTTTATCCGGAAACCTGGGCCAATTAATGCAACAGTCAAATGTATTGCTTTATACTCAAGAGTGATACGCCTTTTCTCCATGTGTGGCAATATCGAGCCCTTCCCGTTCGTCCTCCTCGCTCACCCGAAGACCGATGGTCATATCAACCAATTTAAAGGCGACGAAGGATACCAGGCCTGACCACACCAGCGCAGTGCCTACGCCCCAGCATTGGGAGATAAACTGCGCGGCCATGTCGTAGTCAGCAACGCTGTTGGTAACATAATCCCACACTCCGGTACCTCCGAGTTTGGGCGAGGCAAACACAGCGGTCAGAAGAGCGCCGAGAATACCGCCGATACCATGCACCCCGAACACATCCAAAGACTCATCCAAACCGTGCAGGCGTTTCAAACCGTTCACGCCCCAGAAACATACAATACCAACCAACAACCCCATTACAATGGCACCCATTGGACCGACAAACCCACAAGCGGGTGTAATAACAACCAAACCTGCAATGGCCCCTGAAACTGCTCCCAATAAGGAAGGTTTTCCCTTTAAACCCCACTCGGTCAATGTCCAGGAAACCGTAGCTGCACAAGCAGCAATCAATGTGTTGAAAAAGGCAAGTGCGGCCGCACCGTTTGCTTCCATAGCCGAGCCGACATTAAAGCCGAACCAGCCTACCCAGAGTAACGACGCACCGGCCATAGTCATAGGCAGATTATGCGGTGCCATGGATTCACGGCCATAGCCAAGACGTTTACCGATCATAAATGCTCCGATCAGTGCTGAGATACCGGCATTGATGTGAACAACCGTGCCGCCAGCGAAATCAAGGGCGCCCTTCTGAAAGAGAAAACCGGCTGTTGCACCTGCTTGAGCAGCTGCAGCGGCATCGGTATATGCATCGGGCCCGGCCCAGAACCAGACCATATGCGCCATGGGCAGGTAGGAAAAGGTAAACCACAATACCATGAAGGCAAGAACCGCTGAAAATTTCATCCTCTCAGCAAAAGCACCAATGATAAGCGCTGGCGTTATAGCCGAGAACGTTAACTGGAAGGCAATATAGATATATTCAGGGACAACCACCCCTTTACTGAACGTCCCCACCATGCTTTCTGGTGTCACGCCGCTCAGGAAGAGCTTGCTCAAACCACCGAAAAAAGCGTTGCCATCCGTAAAAGCAACACTATAGCCATAAACGCCCCACAGGACACCGAGCAGGCTGAAAACGACAAAAGATTGCATTAAAAGGGAAAGCATGTTTTTGGAGCGGACCATGCCTCCGTAAAAAAGTCCCAACCCGGGAACCGACATGAGAACAACAAGGAGTGTGGCCACTATCATCCAGGCAGTATCACCTTTATCCGCAACAGGGGCAGCTGCAACCGCGGAGGCAACTTCTTCAGCAAAACCAGTGCTGACGGCCATGACGGCTAAAGCCGACAGCAAGAGAGAGAGTACAACCGTAAACTTTTTCATCAACGGGCTCCTTTTAGATCAAAGTGCTTCGGGACCGATTTCACCGGTTCTGATGCGCATTACTTGTTCAAGATCGAAAACAAAGATCTTGCCATCACCGATTTTATCGGTACAGGCGGCTTTTTTTATACCATCGATAACTTGATCTACCTGGCTGTCCTCAATGGCCACTTCCACCTTCATTTTCGGCAAGAATTCGATGACATATTCTGCACCGCGGTACATTTCGGTATGACCTTTCTGCCGACCGAAACCTTTAACCTCCGTTACAGTAATACCTTTGACGCCAAGCGCAGTCAGGCTCTCCCGCACCTCGTTCAACTTAAAAGGTTTGATTATTGCGATGACAAATTTCATGATTTCACTCCCTCGTTTTTCCAATAATCCAGTCCGAGTCCGGTAAGGATTTCTACGGCCTGGTCGTACACATCAAGGTACTCCTGGGTGGGGACCAGTTTGACCACATCGTAGCATTCCTCAAAGGATTTGCCCTTGGGAGCGGTCTTGTAGTCCTTCTCATACAACGAGATCAGTTTATCCAGGATCTCGTTCACCTGAGCCGTGTCCATGCCTAACACCGCATGGGACGCTTCGGCCATCATCCGTGCTTCAAGCCCGGTGGTGAAGTTGGTCGCCACCCCTTTGCTCGCCGCAACACCGGACAGCACCTCGCGTCCGGATGCGGTATCGGTGATCGCCTGAGCCGCAGTCTCCAGCAGACACATGACCGTACAGGGACCGGCCACTGTGTAGTACTGATTGCCCAGCATCAGGTTGGTGTTGGCCTCAATCGCCATGGCACAGTGACCTGCTACTGCAAGCGGCTCACGGGCCGTGGTTATACCCCAGCGCACATGCACCGGACCGTCCAGATGCCAGGTCGCATGCAGCATTACAAAAGCATTGATGGTCGTCGCGACATCACAAATCGCCGTCTCTTCAAGGCCACCAGCATAACCGCCATAAATAGGCATCTGCTCACTCATGATCATATTGCCAGCCAGTACGTAATGAGCGGTGAAAACCAATGCACCTACATCGATCTTCAGCTCATTGAGCTGGGATACTTCATGACTATCAGACTGCCTCATCCCGCCAGGAAAATCCGCGGCTATAACTCCTGCGGGAGATAAAGAAGTTTCGTTACCCTAAAGGCCCATCCCGGTGCGGCCGGCACGATCTTGTGCCATTCTCACCAGGAGCGCCTCTGATTTGACCGCTGCAATCTCCCACGGACTGCCGGGGATTGGGTCGTGACCTTTAATCGTCTGCAACACACCGTCAACAATGGTATCCACCAGCGGCTCCTGCGCATACGACTGATGAATCGCCAGAAACTGCTCCTCCGAACACGGTGCGCCCGTCGGTCCGCCCTGGATAATCGGCGGTCGTTTGTCGTTGTATGTGCGGTTGGTCAACACGACGGCCTGCTGGCCTTCACCGTAAATCGCATGGGTCGGCGCGGTCTTGATTGCCGCCAGCACTTCTTCCCGGTTGTATTTGATCACCCGTTTGGTGTCGATACAGTAGATGCCGCATTCCACCAGCATCTCCAGGCCTGCCTGAAACAGGTTGTCGATCAGTTTCTTATCCGTCGGTATGATGGTCTTCTTGTCCATCTTGATGCCATACTTCTCTTTCAGCTTTGCCGCCGTCTGAGGTATGATCTTAAAGTCCCAGTCGTTTTCATCGACCTTCGGACCGCTCTTCGCCCGTTCATAGACGTCGAATACGGTCAGCTTCTTCGCTAACGCCATTCGGTTCACCTCCCCATTGCGGCCATTAAGGCCTTTGCTTTAGATACTGCTTCCGAAGCGGTTTCCGCATACGCATCGCCGCCGATTTTCTCTACCCATTCCGGAGAAACAGGGGCTCCTCCGAACATGCATTTGAACTGATCACGGATCCCCTCTTCCTTGAGGATCGTAACAATGTCCCGCTGACCAGGCATGGTCGTGGTCATCAGGGCCGCAGCGGCGATGATGTCCACTTGCAATTCCTTGGCCTTTTCGACAAAATCTTCAGTCGGCACATCGCGGCCCATGTCAAATACCTCAAAGCCACTGGCCGACAGCATCGTTTTGACAATGTTTTTGCCGATATCGTGGATATCGCCCTGTACGGTACAAAGCAATATCTTGCCCCGGGTGGCCGTATGCTTGTCATCCTCGGGAATCGCTTCTTTTAAAATGGTCACCGCTGTCTCAAAGGCCTGTGCCGCCACCACCAGCTGCGGCACAAACGCCTCGCCCTCATCAAAGAGGTCGCTCATGGTCTGCATACCTACTGACAGACCATCAGTGATAGCGGTCAAGGGGTCAATCCCCGCAGCCACCGCCGCCTTGGCTGCCGACTCGGCCAACTCGCTGTCCATCTCTTCGATGGAGGTTTTGAGTTGCAATAAAATCTCTTCCTGGTTCATACACTCTCCCTTTCATCGTGTTTCATTCAACGCCTGCCTCGACACAACTGCGAAAAAGGCCCGCCATCCCCAAGGGAGACAGCAGCCCGTTGCCACTGCATCTATTTCAAGTAAAAAAATTCCGTTATATAATCCAAAAAAAACCAGGAAAAATCCCGGAATGCCTAAAAGCGCCTAGCTTTATAACGGTACTTATTTATTGGATAGCCATTAACTACCCTTCTAGCACCTTCTCATTTCTCACGCAATACATTTTTCAATATCACATTAAAATAATTAGTTGCAGTCATTTACAGAACAAAAACGTTATAATTAGCATTTTGTATTACATAAAAGTGTTAATTGCCGGCTTTTAAGGAGACAACCCTCAATAACGGTATTAATTTTATTGAAATATTAACAGATAGAAAAAAATCGATTCCCGATATGTACAATTTCTGTGCTCGCTCAATGGCAGAACCCATCAACAGAGAGTGCTTCACACCCGGAAACCTCACCGTGGATAGAAGAGACCACATAAACAGTTGATCGGGTGCGTAGTATAAAAACAGGAGGTTAGATTGCGTTGACACACGCATTTCCGGCAGGATAGCGTAGTTCAAACCGGAATTTTTGGGTGCAGCCAGGAAGAGAACCGGGCAAAATGATTTGATACCTGAACGACATTACTCTCTGGCAAACCACCAAACAGCAGAGTTGTTCGAATAAGGAATAAACGCCGGCTGTTGAGCGGAATCTGCCTGGTTCTGGTGCGAGCGAAGCTCGTATCCAGGAGCAGGCAGATTTCCGCTCGAACGCTCTTGATAGGCGGAGCGTGAGCGGAGCCTTTCAAGAGTGATCGAGCGGGACGCTCAACAGCCGGCGATAAGCGGGCAGTGTGCGGAGCGAAGCGGAGCTCACGGTTCGCTTATCAGGAATGTAACCAATGGATTATCAGAAAATTATTGAAGAATACGGGGGCGTTTTCCGCCCCCGAGATTGCTCAACAGATTAGATCAATTAAAAAAACAGATCCCGTGCCTTGCCCTTGCGGATATTTTCGATATTCGTCCGAGCTTTTTCCCGATGTTCGGGTTTGGCCACCCGTTCCACTTCTCGATCCACCACGGCATAGCCCAACTTCTTTACCTCCGGCGAGGCATAATCCTCCAGATATTCCGACAAAGTCATCAGCGCATTGGGATGACAGACATTCTTGATTTCGCCGCTCTTTGCCAAAGCCATAAACCGGTCTCCGGTACGGCCCGAACGGTAACAGGCGGTACACCAGGAAGGCACCAAACCTTCTTCCAACAGCCATTGAATAATTTCATCTGCTGAACGTTCATCGTTCTTATCAAACTGCGCGGTCAGATCAGGATCGATCACACCGGTTTCCCGACGCCGTTTTTCTGCCATATACCCGCCGACCCCCACCGCGCTGCAGGCACTCATCTGGGTGATGCCGCAATCAAGCAGATCCTTGCGCATGGCCGCACTTTCCCGCGTTGAAATAATCATACCGGTGTACGGCACCGCTAGACGCAGTACGGCAACGATCTTCTTAAAGGTCTCGTCATCGGGAATATTGGGATAGATAGCACTCATATCCACCCCTGTGGCCGGACGGATGCGCGGCACGGAAATCGTGTGAAAGCCCACACCGTATTCCTTTTCCAGATGCTCGTTGTGAATGACCATGGCCAGGGCTTCAAAGTAGGGATCGTACAGGCCGAAAAGCACGCCGGCACCGACATCGTCGATCCCGCCTGCCTGAGCGCGATCAAAAGCGGTGGTATGGTACCAATAATCTTTTTTCGGGCCGTTGAGGTGGTATTTCTCGTAGGTGGGCTGGTGATAGGTCTCCTGAAAAAGGATATAGGTGCCGATACCGACTTCTTTCAGTTTACGGTAATTCTCAACCGTGGTTGCGGCGATGTTCACATTAACCCGGCGAATTTCCCCGGAGAGATCGGCCTGGGTCTGGTAGATGGTCTGCAGGCTCTCGACGATATAGTCGATGGGGCAATTGACATCGTCTTCCCCGGCCTCGAGCGCAATCCGTTTGTGCCCCATATTGATGATTTCGATAATTTCGTCGCGAATCTCGGCCATGGAGAGTTTACGGCGATTGAAGGTATGGCAGTCGTTGTAGCTGCAATAGGCGCAGCGGTTGACGCAAAAGTCGCTGATATAGAGCGGCGCAAACATGACAATACGATTGCCGTAGATCTCGTCCTTGATCCGACGGGCCACCTGAAAAAGTCGGGGCAGGTGTTTATCGTCCATCCGCAGCAGGCTGGCCACCTCGAGATGGGTCAATCCAGCAAAGTGTTCTGCTTTGTCGAGAATGGCTTCGATCTCGCTATCGGTGCTTTGCGTAGCGTGTTCAAGAATCGCCTCAATCTCGTTGGGACGGATAAATTCTTCAATTTCCATATGTTCTATCAGCATCGAGTGTCCTCCCACTCTCTGGCACCTCCCCCAAAGTTTGCGAGTGTGCCAGGTGTCCTGTTCTGTCTGTACCGGATGAGTGCACACGGCCCGCTAAAAGCCGCATGCGAATCCCACCAGCTCAACCGGTATGAGCTGGTGGGTGCAGAGAATGCCAACGAGGTACCTGATCGGATAGCGACCCTACGGGTCTCAATCGGGCTCTGCAGACGCAGAGCACCTTGTTGGCACGATACCTCCCCTTTCCTTCGTTGACCTCTGGTCAAAGGTAGGTCTGAAAGGTCTTGGAGACAAGCGTATCAGGCTTGAAGACAGGTTGCGCCTTCCGGTCGGTCCTGTTGCCGCTCCACTTCAGGATGGTGCACATGCTCCGGAAAAACATCAAAATTTTCCACGATAAAGCAATACACTAAAATACCCACCGAGATCAGACCAATGGATAAAAACAGTTCGCCGAGAGAGGGGAAATAGTATTCTCCAGCTGCCTTGGCCATTCCGGTAAAGACCACATTGCCACGGTTCAGGGCTACACCGAGCACCAGCAGGACTGCGTTGCGAACAATCATCTTCTGCGTCATCTCCTTACCGCGCAGCTTGTAACTCCAGAAGAAAAACAACGGCAGCACACAGCCGATGCCCAGTTCGAGCAGGCACATGAGACTGACCGTATCAAAGGCGAACAGGGAGTTGACCTGACCTCGCAGCGCCAGATCGGAAAAACGGAGCACTGCATAAAAAGTCATGACATAGCCCGACCATTTGGCGAGATAGGTCATGGCCGGATGATCCCATTCGTGGCGGTAAAAACGACCGGCAAGGGCGGTCTCGCAGGTGACCATTGCCGGACCGACGGCCACTGCCGATGCATAGTACAGAACCGGCAGAATCATAGTCCACCACAACTCATTGAGCTTGCCTGCAGTCAGCACATACATGGAGCCCAGCGAGGACTGATGCATAGTTGACAGCGCAATGCCGCCGATGACCAGGGGCGCGGTCAGGCCGGTGAAAAAGGTGGAGAGTTTCATCATGCCGATACCCTTGAAAAGCACAGGGGCAAATTCGCATGTAAGGACGATAGTATAGAGCAAAACACACATGTAGAGCTCGAACATGACCGAATGCTCGCCCCAGCTGAAAATCGGGTGCCACCATCCGTACCAGCGCCCGAGATCCATGAGCAGGCCGAACCCGACCAAGCAATAGCCCAGCCACGCGGTAAGAATCGCCGGCTTGACCACGGATTTTACCTTTTTCACGCCAAGCACGTAATAGATACCGGCGGTGGTAAAACCGCCGGCGGCAAGGGCAACACCCAGCTTGACATCAATAAAGATCCACAGGCCCCAAGGCCAGGCGTCGTTGAGGTTGGTCAGCTTGAGTCCGGTTACAAGCCGATAAATAACAATGCCGACGAAGATTAAGGAAAACAATATCAACACCAACCGAAAAGGGTTGATTTTAAATGTGATCCTGTTGCCGTTGATGGTCATGCCTGCGGCCCTCCCTTGCTATCCTGTTTGCTTTCCGAAATGGCATTACGACGTTTATTGAAAAAATAGATCCCTGAGAGAATGGCGGTCCACCCCACCAGAATCATCGGCAGTTTATTGAGAATCTGCCAGGTGAAAGCGGGCAGCGATTCCTTGGGAACCGTTGTTTTAAAGCCTATCTTGTCAAACGGTTGATCGGAAATATACATCCAGGCCGTTCCGCCGACCTCCTTTTCGCCAAACACATAATCGATATACTGCTGCTTGTTTGCACTGATGTGCCGATGGGCCTCTTTCAGCAGGTCATCTCGCTCGCCAAAGGTCATTACCTGGTTTGGGCAGACCGACACACAGGCAGGCATCTCACCGTTGTCAATCCTGGTGGAGCACATCTGGCATTTGGAAACTTTGGGGAAGCTCTGTTCCCATTCGTATTTCGGTATGTTGAACGGACAGGCCACCATGCAGTAGCGACAGCCGACACACAGGTCCGGGTGATACACCACAGGTCCTTCCGGAGTCCTGCGCAGGGCCTTGACCAGGCAGGATGAGGCGCAAGCGGGATCGACGCAGTGCAGGCACTGCTCTTTGATAAACCGCCAGGCCGGTTTGCCAGCAGCATCGGTGACGTTGTGCTTGCTGACCACCGTCCAATTGATATCAACCAGGTGGGCGTTTTCTCCCATCGTTGGCTTGTTGACATCGTCGTATTTCTTTTCATTCCAGAGCTTGCAGGCAACGGTGCAGGCGCCGCAGCCAAAGCACTTGGTCAAATCGACCAATACTCCCTTAGACATAATATATTCCCTCGTGTTCCGGCTCACGCCTTGGTCTTAACGGTCAGTTGCCCGCTGCGGTCGGTATAGGTGGTATGCAACAGTTGGTGCGCTCTTTCGCCGTTCGGCTCTCCGAGAAAATCAGCATACAGCGCCTGCACTTCCTGGTTTTCATGACTCAGACGTTTTTTGTAGATTTGGGCATCGATCGTATAAATGCTCTTGATCCGGGCCTGGCGAACCCAGTCGCTCGGCGGCACCGAAGTACGCGGCTGACCGCCGCCGCTGATGCATCCGCCGGGACAAGCCATGAACTCGATGAAATGGTATCGTGGCGGCCGGCCATTCTGTTTGTCTTCACGGATCTGATCGAGCAATGTGCGGGCATTGGCAAGCCCATGGGACACGGCCACCCGTAATTCGCCGACACCGGGAACCTCAAGTGCAGCTTCCTTCACCCCCTGCAGTCCGCGCACGGCATTCAGCTCAAGCAGGGTTTCCGGAGGATTCTGATGGGTGAGCAAATAGTAGCCGGAGCGAATAGCCGCTTCCATAACGCCGCCCGAGGCTGCGAATATCACCCCGGCACCGGTACTTTCTCCCATGAGGGAATCGTACTTCTCGGGTTGCAGCGTAGTGAGATCGATGCCGTTCTTTTTGATCATTCGGCCCAACTCGCGGGTGGTGAGTACAAAGTCGACATCACGCAGCTCAGGTTGGCCTGCAGCGGCACCGGCACTGTTCATTTCGCCGCGAGCCGCCTCGAATTTCTTCGCTGTACAGGGCATGATGGCCACGGAAACGATGGTGCGCGGATCAATCCCCTTCTTTTCGGCGTAATACGTTTTAGCCACGGAACCGAGCATCTGCTGCGGCGATTTGCAGGTCGACATATGCTCGAGCAGATCCGGGTAAAAATACTCACAGAATTTAACCCAGCCGGGAGAGCAGGAGGTGAACTGAGGCAGAGCCGTCGGGGTGTGCCCATGACCGCCTTCCTTTTGATGATGCTCGCCGCCGCTGTTGTTGATCCGACGTACCAACTCCGTCCCCTCTTCCATAATGGTCAGGTCGGCGCTGAAATTAGTGTCAAAAACCCGGTCAAATCCGAGTTTCTTCAAGGCTGCCACCATTTTGCCTTCAACGATACTGCCGGCCGGCATGCCAAACTCTTCACCAATGGCGATCCGGGTTGCCGGTGCGGTTTGCACGATCACGTGGAGATTGGTATCGGCAAGCACCCGCTGCACCTTGTCGATGTCGTCGCGTTCGCTGATGGAGCCGGTCGGGCACCACAAGGCACACTGGCCGCAGTTGACGCAGGTGATGTCATCTTTAATAGGCAAGGCGTAATACCCTTCAACCGTCTGAATGCGTTCACAGGCTTCGGCACACTGACCACAGAGGATGCATTTGCGATCATCTCGCACAATGGACGGATTGTTGGGATCAATAGGAACCCGCCCCCTCACTTGAACCGGCCAGGTCCCGGGAACGTTATATTGGGTTGGTGTCCACCCCTCGCCGCCGGAGGGTTTTCCTGCATCCTTGCATCCGGACAGTGTCGCGAGAGCGCACGCCATGCCTGCAGTTCCAACTCCCTTGAGGAAAAACCGCCGGGAGACCGGTGGATCGTTCTTACTGCTCTTGTTCATATGCTACTTCCTTTGCTGAAGTTTCGTTCCGGCCTCTTTTGCCGCGCCTTTTCACCTGGCTTCTTTCCTGTCACGCCGCCGTGAAAGCCTGGCAACGTACGGGGAGCGTGCACTTTCCCTGCCGCTGCACATTTCACGAATAACCCAAGGTCAGATGCTCGAGATATAAACGTCTCCATACAAATTCCGAAAAAGAGTACTGTCGCATGGCTCCAACTGATCGATTTTCTGGTCACGATCACCCCCACCCGCACCACTCCTTTCACGCTTTTTTATGAAGAACTCAATACTGATTCACCACCATTTTCGGCGGCTCAGCAGGTTTATATCGAGAATTATTTCTCTATATAAATTTTATTAGAAAATACCTGAAATGTCAACGTTTTTGAATCATAAAGAAACGTGAAAAGAGGGTAATTTTTTGCAAAAAAAAGTGAGGGGGGCAAGGAGAAAAAAGAACAATTTTCGACCGACAACAACTACCACAAAGAGGGATATGTAACGTGCAAGAGAAGGAGTAAACGGACAGGGAGAAAATACAGCTCTTTGTCGCTATTCAGCAACGAAAGATGGGGACACAGGATCATGCGGGAAATGCCTGCAAGCAGATACCGGACAACGAGATAGTGCTCAGCTATGGGAGGGAATACAATGCAACGAAAACCAATGGTGGTCGCGCCGGAACCTGCGTCGGTATTGGCTGCCCATTGACGCAGGTGGTAGTCGGCCTGTGGATTCTGTCGATTTCAGAGGAAATGAAACATCGGACGATGTCGCACCGTCGGGAAAAGATTCATTATCAGCAGATGAAACCGGTGTTTCACGACAACAACCTTTCACCGCACAACACTTTCGCCATAGAGCCGAGGTCCGCCGATTCGGGCACGGATCAGGCAGAACGGCCCGATATATCCCGCCGCCTTGCCTGATGCCGCGATTTTTTGGCCAGCCCTATACACTGCACCGCCTGGACGGCAATCTCCTCGATAGAGCGCCCCTCAACATTGAGCACTTTTATATTATGCCGCATGAAGAGCTGCTTGGCCTGCTGCAATTCGCGGGTGCAATTGGCGATACTGGCGTAGGTGGATCCGGCATAACGCTTTTCCCGGATGGTGTGGAGATACAGGGGTGAAGATGTCAAGCCCACGACCCGCTTGCGGTTGCGGACGATTTCCCTGGGCAGTTCATACTGATCGAGATGATCGGGAGTCAATGGGAAGTTGGCGGCCTTTAATTCCATGTGAGTGGCCAAATAGATACTGACCGGGGTTTTACCGGATCGGGAAACACCAATAAGGATGATTTCCGCCTCATCGTATTCGGCGGGTCTGGTGCCGTCGTCATGCTCCAGGGAAAAATGGATGGCATCAACCCGTTTATCCATCTTGGAGATGGTAAAGTGCCTGGAATATCCCGGCTCTCGCAACGCCTTTGTTTCCAGTGCCTTTTCCAGCAGCTCCAGGGTATTTAAAAAAATGTCGAAAAACTTTACCTGCGGGCAGTCAAAAACATCCCTGGTTTCCTGGTCCATAATGGTGCAGAAGACCAGCGGTGGTTCTCCATCGGACTGCTGAAGAATATGGTGCAGCGCCTTTTTGGCATCGTCGGGGCTGTGGATGAAAGGGATTTTCTCTTCACGAAAACGGATGTCCTGGAACTGGGCCAACAGCGCCTTGCCCATGTCCTCCGCCAGGATGGCGGTGGAACCAGATACATAGTACACATCTTGAGTCTTGGTCATGGGCAGCACTCGACAGGTTATTGTTGTTTATGGCAAAAAAGACACCGATATTTAGGCGGATGGGTTTCAGGCAACGGTGCTTCCCCGCCCGGTTTATGGCAGGTTTCACAGAATCGTTCTGCCTCTTTCTTTTTCATGTGTATAAAACGTTCGTGATGCTGGTCACGGGGCAGCGGCTTTGTTGTTTCAGGGGGTGCATAGAGCAAAAAGAGAAGGACGCCGCCGCAGCCAGCCAGAAAGAGACAGTTGTAGAGGATATTTTTTTGTCTGGTGGTCATTGCCTGTATTGAAAAAAATGAGGGGCATATACCCTGGAAAACGACACGGTCACCCTACTCTGCCATTTCCAAGGCATGGAAATCAACAACTTTCAAGCGTAAAAAGAGGAGCAAGGCCTCCATCATCAGACTGCAGAGATGGCGTTGTTGTTTTGCCAACGTAATAATCAGCCGGTGTTGCCGATGTTTTTTTACCAGCCCGCGCAACTCGCTGGCCGGATAGTGCGGGTCCAGAATAGAACGCGCCACCACCTGTCCCGAGACCAGTGCCGGATAAATACCCTCACCGGTGAGCCCGGAAGCAAGTCCGGCGGCATCGCCGACCAGCCAGCCGCGGTCAAAGCGTACGCCGCGATAGTCAAAATTCACCATGCCCGCACGAAGAGCCTGCGGATCAAGGCGAAATCCCTTGTCCGCGGCCCAGTGCAGCAGCCGTTTTTTCAACACCTGGGCCGACAGGTTATGGACATCGCCGTACGCTCCAAGAGAAACCGCCTCGGCATGCGGGAAAATCCAGCCGTAGCCGTAGCCGAACAACCCGGAGTTCAAATGCCACTCCATTTGCGGATACCTCCCCGACAGCATGCAGTTAAGACCGATCCCCATGGCCGTGGTCGGCAGGCCGAGAAAACGGCGCACCAGCGAGTTGGAACCGTCGGCCCCGACCAGCTGTTTATAGTGGACCGTGACCCGGCGCTGGTCGGGCCCCTCGAGAATGGCCCGATCCCCGGTCAGCGAGACGACCCGAGTACCGGTGTGCAGCGTCACGCCGGCATCCCGTGCCTGATCGGCCATCCACTGTCCGAGGCGTTCCCGGTTGACCGTGGCGATAATAGGATTTTTTTCCGCCACGACAATACGCTGGTAACGGCTGAAAACGTGCTGCTTGGGGAAGGCCTGCTCGATCAGTGTCGAGGGGACATGTTTCAGCAATCCTCCCCAGGTGATACCGCCGGCGCAGACTTTTGGGCCACATTCCGTTTTTCTTTCCGCCAGCACAACCTTGACCCCATTCTGTGCCAGGAGAGTGGCACAGGCCAGCCCGCCGGGTCCGCCGCCGACGATTAAAACTTCCGTTGTTGCTTCCATAGCATTCACGACCAGGATCGGTACCACAAAAGTTGAGTACCCATGGGCCGGACTACCATTTCTGGCCTTGGAATACGAAAAAAATGTCTTATGCTTACGTTCATTGATTTTTTACGATATCCTTGCCGCCATGCAGTCCGGTTTGGATTATCCTGGCACGGCAAAAACAATGGCCACGGTTCTTTTTCATTTCTACAAATCATTTGCCAACGGATTTCTCCATAACGCATGGCGCTGGTTCCACAAAAAGCATACTGTACGCCCTTGTCGCCAATTTAGCCATTATTTTGGCAAACTTGGCCGAGGCAATTTGTTCCGGATCGGGAGCCATGCCGGTCGAAGCCATCTACTTTCTGGTCGACACCGGTAATCAGGAACGGCTGCTGTCGAGCTAGTGCAAGAGGTGATGGTGGCGGTCAAGGCCACAACGACCATCGCCGGCTCGGAAGCGCAGCTGATCGTCAATAGTAACACCTGTGAACAGGCACTGAAAAGGGCCTTTCCCCAGGTGCAATGGCTTTTTTTCGAACCCGATATTTTAGATTAATATACTTCATACGAAAGGTTAGTATCGTGACAGCACAAAAAAAAGAGACCTATCTCAAAGATTACACCCCGCCCGCCTACCTGGTCGACAGTATCGACTTACGGGTCGAACTCGATCCCCATGCCACCCGGGTCCATTCCCTGCTGCGGTGTCGGCCCAATACAGCGGACAACCAACCCCTGGTGTTGAATGGCAAAAAGCTGCAACTGGTCCAGGTGACTCTCAATGGAACCGTGCTTGCGCCGGAACAGTACAGCTTTGCCGATGACAGGCTGGAGATCCCGATGGTGCCGGCAACTCCTTTTCAGGTGGAGATCGACACCATCATCAATCCCGAGGGCAATACCGCCCTGGAAGGCCTGTATCGTTCTTCGGGCAATTATTGCACCCAGTGCGAGGCCGAGGGCTTCCGTACCATCACCTGCTTCCCGGACCGCCCCGATGTGATGACGGTATTCACCACCACCGTTATCGGCGACAAAGCCGCCTGCCCGGTGCTTCTTTCCAACGGCAACCTTATCGACAGTGGCGATATGGCTGACGGCAAACACTACGCCACCTGGCACGACCCCTTCCCCAAGCCCTGCTACCTTTTTGCCCTGGTCGCCGGCGACCTGGTTCGCATCAGCGACACCTTCACCACCTGTTCCGGCCGCTCCATCGATCTCCATATCTATGTCGAAGAGCGCAATCAGAATAAATGCGGCCATGCCATGCGTGCCCTGCAAAAAGCCATGCAATGGGACGAGGAACATTTCGGCCGCGAGTACGATCTCGACACCTACATGATTGTCGCGGTGGATGACTTCAACATGGGAGCCATGGAAAACAAAGGGCTCAATGTCTTTAACTCCAAGTATGTCCTTGCCTTACCGGAAACCGCTACCGACGTCGATTACGAGGGTATCGAAGCAGTTATCGCCCACGAATACTTCCACAATTGGACCGGTAACCGTATCACCTGTCGCGACTGGTTTCAGCTCAGCCTCAAGGAAGGGCTGACCGTGTTCCGGGACCAGGAATTCACCTCCGACATGACCTCCCGGCCGGTAAAGCGGATTCAGGACGCCAATATCATCCGTTCGTTCCAGTTTCGCGAGGACTCCGGGCCGATGGCCCATCCGGTGCGGCCGCCATCCTTTGTCGAAATCAACAATTTTTACACCCTGACAGTCTACAACAAGGGGGCCGAGGTCATCCGTATGATCCACACCCTGCTCGGCCCGGAAAACTTCCGCAAAGGCATGGATCTCTATTTCGAGCGCCATGACGGCCAGGCTGTGACCTGCGATGACTTTGTCGCTGCTATGGCAGACGCCTCGGGCAGCGATCTGAGCCGGTTCAAACGCTGGTACAGTCAGGCCGGTACACCCGAACTGACGGTGCTTGCCGAGTATTCCGCCACCACACAGCAACTGACGGTACGCGTCGCCCAGTCCTGCCCGCAGACCAGGGAATCAGTCGAAAAACAGCCTTTTTTCATGCCACTGGCTTTGGGTCTGCTGGATGACCAGGGCGCACCGATCCCCCTGGAAGGTGCAGCGAACGAGGCCGCCACCACCGTACTGCTTCTCTCGGAACAGCAGCAGGACTTCGTCTTTCATCATATCCCTACTCAGCCCACGGTTTCCTTCCTTCGCAACTTTTCCGCGCCGGTACGAGTTCGTTTTGAACAGTCCGACGAAGAACTGGCACGAATGATGGCCCACGATCCCGATGCGTTCAACCGTTGGGATGCCGGCCAGCGATTAGGGCTCAATCATCTGCTGCAGCAGCTCGCGCGGTACCAGCAGGGAGAGGCCATCACCCTGCCCGACCAGATAGTTCAGGGGATGCGCAACCTGCTTGTCGATACCAGCAGCGATCCGGCCTTTATCGCCATGGCCCTGTTGCTGCCCACGGAAAACTGGATCAGTCAGCAGCTGGAGGCCGTCGACCCTGTGGGTATCTTTACGGTCCGGCAACAATTCCGGGCCCTGCTTGGCCAGGCTCTGCGCCAGGAACTGCTGCAGCGCTACGAAGCATTGCAGATCGACGGCCCCTATCAGTACAGTGCCGCTGCGGCCGGCAAGCGCGCCCTGCGCAACTGCTGCCTGGCGTATCTGCTGGCACCGGATCAGGAGGGGGTACTGGATCCGGAACTGCTGCAGATCGGCGTGCAGCAATATCGGGACAACAATAACATGACCGACGGCATTGCCGCGCTGAACGCCGTGGTCAACGCCGATCTCGAGACCGGCGCAACCCTGCTCGCGGATTTCTACGACACCTGGAAGCACGACCCGCTGGTGGTCGACAAATGGTTGATTCTCCAGGCTGGATGCAGTCTGCCTGGAACGCTGGCACGGGTTGAGGCGCTGACCACCCACCCGGCCTTTACCTTCAAGAATCCCAACAAGGTACGCTCACTGATCGCTACCTTCTGCTCCATGAACCACAGCCAGTTCCATGCCGCTGACGGTCAGGGCTATGCCTTTCTCGGCGACAAGGTCATTCTGTTGGATGCACTCAATCCACAGATCGCCTCCCGCATGATCACGCCGCTGACGCAATGGCGGCGATATGACACAACGCGCCAGCAATTGATGCGGCAACAACTGGAACGCATCGGCAGCCAGCCCGCACTCTCCAACGATGTGAAGGAAATCGTCGACAAAACCCTGCTCTGAAGCAGCTCTTCTGCAAACAGCAAGGCGGTTGAACCCAAAGGTTCAACCGCCTTGCCTGCTCTCCCATTCGACCTGTCAGCCACAAACAGCAGCGGCGACCGATGAACACCCGTTGCGGCCAGATACTAAACCGCGGGTACGGAACGTAGCACCGACAACGGTGCGCTGTTTCACGGTTGTTATTTCTTTGCTTTTTGCCTGGGCGGTCGCCGCTTCTTCCGCTTTTTTTCCACTGAAAAACCAAATTTACCTATTTTCCTGCCCAGCGTAAAATACTGCCCGTGGGCAAACGCCAATGGTTCGGCTTTGGCCAGATGAAAGGCATTGGTGCGGGGATCGATGTATTGTTCATCTGCCTTGACATTGACCACCTCGGCCATGAACATGTCATGACTGCCCAGGTGGATAATCTCGGTTACACGGCACTCGATGTTGATCGGCGCTTCGACAATGATCGGCGCTTTCACCTTTGCGCCCGGCCCCGGCGTAAGATTCATTTCTGAGAATTTCTGGTACTGACGGCCTGATCGCACCCCGCACCAGTCGGTGGCAAAGGCCAGAGACCGGGTGGTCAGGTTGATGACAAATTCCCTGGTCCGCTGCAGGATTTCATAGGAATGACGCTGCGGCCGAACGGAAATATAGCACATCGGCGGGTCCGAGCAGATGGTGCCGGTCCAGGCAATCGTAATGATGTTGTATTCTTCCGGCACTTCTCCCAGACTCACCATTACTGCGGGGAGCGGATAGATCATGGTTCCGGGTTTCCAGTCAACTTTGTTCATAATGGCACACGTGTAATTCGGGAAAAAAATGAGACCATCGGTCTCTTAACGACGCAACCGTCCACGAAATATGGAAAAATACACTCCGGCTGCACATAACAGGGCCGAAATCGTAAAAACCGTGCGGATACTGAGTAAAAAACGATCAAAATTCTGTGGCCCAATAGCCTGATGGCCAACCAGCAGGGCCAAGACCACGGTTGCAATGGCCATGCTGATCATCTGCCCGATCAGGCGCATGGTAGCCACAGCTCCAGAAGCAATTCCATACTGTTCTTTGGCCACAGCTCCCATGATGGCGCTCATGTTCGGTGAGGAAAAGAGGCCAAAACCGAAACCAAGCAAGAGCAGATTGCAGACAATGCCCGCTAGAGGGGTTTCCCGGTGCAATTGGGTAAATACCGCCACCCCTATTACCGTGATGGCCATCCCTGCCGTTGCCAGCAGACGGGGCTCCAACCGATCGGAAAGCCGGCCGGCAACAGGAGAAAAAACCGCCATCATTATCGGTTGCGCCATGAGCACGATTCCGGCGCTTTGAGGCGTCATCCCCTTAATGTACTGCAGATACAGGCTCAAGAGAAACGTAACGGCAAAGGTGGCGGAATAATTGAGCAAGGCTGCCAGACTGGAAAAGGTAAAGGTACGGTTTTCAGTAAACAGCGAGACCTCAAAGACCGGATACGAAGTCCGGTTCTGGTGCCAGAAAAAGAGTCCCATTGCCGACAGGCCCACGGCAAGGAGCAGCGATCCGGGAACCGACGGCAGAAGGGTCGCGCCATAGACCAGGGAAAGAATGGCACCTGTATAGATCAGGCTTCCCAGCATATCGAAGGTCTGGGGCCGGGTATCCACCCATTCCCCTTTCAGAAACGACAGGGTAATGGCAATGGAAGCCGCCCCCAAAGGCCCCATGACGAGAAAAATAGTGCGCCAGCCAAACTGTTGCGTGAGAAACCCGCCGATAAACGGGCCCACCGAAAGCCCCACATACACAGCGGCCACATACATACCGATTGCCCGCCCCCGCTTGTGCGGCGGGAAAATGGAGGTCAAAATAGCCATACCCGTGGTCACGAACATGCCGGCGCCAAGCCCCTGGATTACACGGAAAAAAATCAGCCAAACCGCATTGGTGGCAAAGGCGGCGGCCATCGACCCCAGGGTGTAGACGAACAGGCCGGCGGTGAACACCTTCTTCCGCCCATAAATGTCCGCTATTTTACCGGAAGGAAGGAGGCTTACGGCAACCGCCAGCAGATAAGCCGTGGCTATCCAACTCAGTTGCACGGCATTCATTCGAAGATCGTCTTGAATGGCCGGCAGGGCAACATTGACCGAAGAAATCATGAACGGACCAATAAAAGAGGTCAGCGTGGCAACAAAGAGAGCGGACCGTTCAAGAGCGTGTTGGCCTTCCGAAGGGGATTGCAGCGGTGTAGTGGTCATGGGTTCAATTTCTGCTCGCACAAGTGAGAAAAAGAGGGGGCGAACTGCAACAACGGGCACGGGAAAAGCGGGCAGCGTGCACACCACGCTTCCGGCTGTCTCAATAAAACCCCTTCTCAATAACTCCGTTTGGGTCAGAAGACAACTGCAAGGTGGACCAAAGGAGGGCTGGTGCAGCGGAATCAAGGATAATCTATCAATATCGATTCATTAGGGCCTCGCAGCATGGCACCTGTGGCGTAAAAAACCTGGAGTATGAAAGACTGCTGATTGCGAGGATATCGCTCAAGCCTCTGCTTCGCTTCATCGTTGCCTTCGATGTCGTCACTTCCTTTCACGTATGGTCGCTACGACAACACCGTCACCAGCTATATCGCGACAAAGCGGTTGACGGTGACTGCATAGGCTGTGGGGAATTCCAGTGGGGCACGAGAAAAACAGCTTGATTTTTCTCAAATAAAATTAGTAGATTGGTAACGTGTTGAATTTTCCTGCTAAATTTCCTCTTTGAAGGTCCTGCTGAAAGCAAATAACAATGACTGAAAATGACCAAACATCAAAAAGTCATGGGGCAGCTGATACCACCGAAAGACCTGAACGACGTGTATCACGAACCGACCGCCGGCAATCTCCAGACCGTCGGTCCAATACTGAAAGACGGTGCGACAGCCGATTAGCTCCGGTTAAGCACCCGAAAACGCTTAAAACCTGGATTCGGTCGCTGACTAATTCCCGTTTGGGGGTGGATCGGCGTAAAAGAGTCGATAGGCGCACACACAGAGACAGGCGGCAGCAACGGCTGGAATCAATCCTTACGCAGGAAGAAATAACCGATCTTCTCTCGTAAAGACTATCGATCTGGTAGAGGGACGAACACTTGACCTCTTGTTTTCAAGGCAAGTGAACTGCGAAGATTGTACTCAGAGATGCGGAGAAGATAGCATGTGTTCGAACACCTGCGCCAGCAGCCTTTTTCTTCGCGGGGGTAGTGGCACGTACCCAATTCCTGAAAGCGGCTTTTGCAGGTATGGCATTACACAACCGAACAACAGCATAGTCTGAAAAGTAGTGCTGGGTCGTGCACCAACCTATTGCAAGGACTGTACAAAAGCTTTGGCGATCCATTTATCGCCCTCTTCTTCGGTCATATCTTCTAATTTTTCCAATTTTTTACCGATATACTCCTCTGCGTAGCGAGCAATGTACTCATCGGTACTCATGTTGTGATCTTTGCCGAGTTTTGTGAATATCTGTACTTGTATTTTGTTCACGCGCATGTGTGCCTTCTTCTCAAAGAATGAACTGTGGGTTCAATTAAAAAATATATCCCCTGAACCGGGGCTCCATAAACAGAGGACAAATAGCCGCCAATGTCCCCACCATTCATGGTTGAGAGAGTGAGGCGCAGACGTCCTCTGAGATTCCACCTAAATCACCTCACACCATACGTTTATTCGATTATTTTCAGGATGTTTACTATTTCTGAGGGTTCCGGACGCTGCGTATAGTCGGGATGAACATCCACGCTTCTGATAATCCCTTCGCTATCTGCGATAAACCGGCCTGGCATAGGCAATGTACCAAGATCATTCCCATTAAAGCGCACAAGATCGATGCCGAAAGTGTTGTACAGTTTCCGGAGTTTCCCTGGCAGGGTAAACACAAGACCGAACTGCGAAGCGACGGCGTTATCTTTGTCGACCAGCACGGGAAAGGTCAGCTGCTTCTTTTTGACGATTTGTTGTGTGTATTTCTCGAGTTGTGGCGAGATGACGATAATGGAGGCGCCAAGTGCTTCAATATCTTTCGTTACTTTCTGCAGAGCTTCCAGCTCCACGTTGCAGTACGGTCACCAAACCCCTCTGTAAAAACCGATAACAAGGGGACCTTTGTCGAGTAACGCCTGTGAACTGAAAAGATTGCCCTGTGCATCAGGAAGGGTGAACGCAGGTACGGCATCGCCAATTTTCAACACCTTTTCCATTATTCCCGACTGCACAAGATCCTCGGTTGTCTGGTGCATCAGTGTTTTCGTTTCAAGGGGCGCGTTTAATTCAAACTGTCGTTTTATATCGTCCAGTCTGTCTTGTAACTTCATACGAACCTCACGGTTGGATTTGTTAAACCACTTCGAATTAAAGAAAAAAAGTTGACTCACAAGATAACGAAAAACTAAATCGTTTCAACAAAAAGAACGCTGGCGCCACATTACAGCCAGCAAAATTCAGCCGACGAAAAGAATAGTGCGGAGAATGCCCCCTGAATGATCATCGCACCGTATCCCCGCCGTCACCGAATGCACGTACTCCAGCACAATCACGTTCCGTCGTTTTGGTTCATAATCGGCACAAATCGTTCCATGTATTCAGCACTCATCACTCCCAGCCGGACAGCTGCAGGTGCTGACATGGCCGCAAAATTGCCAGTCGACTTTGCGCATAAGGTGTCGTCATCAGAATACACCTCGCCAGTGACCAGTATCTGCCGATCGGATTGCTTTTCCTGAATGGAACCGACGATCGTCAGCCTTTTCCCCACATGCAGTGGCTTTAAAAAATCGACTGTCATGGATTTTGTCACACCGATTTTCTTGAGAAGATAGATCACCGTCCAACCCATAATCTCATCCAGCATCGTAGAGGTAATACCTCCGTGCACGGTTTGATCCCACCCTGCCATGGTTTTCGGGACCATCACAAAAGAATAGACACGCTGCCCATCTGTTAGAAATTCCATTTGCAGACCAAGAGGGTTGGTTTCTCCACAACCAAAGCAGGTCTGGCCATCAACATTTTTTATTTTTTTCAATACTTCATGATCGACAACCATGAAACGAGCACTCCTGTTGTACCGGATAGAAAAAACGACACCGTGTAGTTACCAAAAAATCGTTCAACTCATTCCGCTGATGCGTCAAAACGAAATGATGTGAACACGCAGCTTCAGACTCCCAAGGTAACAGCGCCGTGAAAAATTTGCTCGATAGAGTTGCCGCGTATTGTATTTTGCCGTGATTATTGCCCAGCAACGCCGAAGATTACCCCTTTCAGCATCCGATGCACCCTCTTCGATGCCCTTTCCTTGCATTCCTTGCACATCCCTTACTGCTGCCGTTTTCCGCTAGTGACGAAGAAATAATGCCTCTCGCTGAAAAGAGGGTAAAGGTGGCCGCTGAACAACAGTTGCTCCGCATTACCATTGTTGGTTGCCACCATGGTGGCGGTTGATCAAAATCAGAATGATTTCGCTGTTTGTGGAGAGCCAAAGCGGCTTGAGAAAAATGACATATGCCCTGCTCAAACAACGATCTTCCGAAGAGCAATCAAGGGGCCGATTCTCGGAACGGCCTCCTGCTTCCGCTTCCTCCATGGGGAGACCAGTGGCGCGAGTAAGGCAGATCAGAGATACACAAAAAGCGTTTGGGCAAGCTTGGAAGGTCTCGATAATTCTCGGTTTTCCTGTTGATTTTACTTCTCATGGATATCCACTTTTCCTGCGCCGGGTTACTCTCCCGCGAACGCTCTTATCGAAACACTGGCATTGTCGTTTTCTGGTATGCTCACAACGGTACAATTACTTTGAAGGTTCTAGTAGCTCGAGACTCTTTTTTTTGTTTTGGCGCAACTTTTGCATACCTTCACATTTATTATCATCAAGACGACTGTTGAGTATCTCCCTCAATCCTTGTCGTGACGAAACATCCTCCTTTATTGGTATCTGCTGTATGATACCCCAGGCTATGTGAGGAGATGCGCAGGCAAGTTCGCCTAGCAAATAATGGAGCTCTTTTTTAAACTGAACGAAAACCGTTTTTTCCTCAGGGTCATAGTCATAACGATTTTCACAAGTAATTGTTGCGTTTGGCGTAGCGAGGCAGGAGTGCATATGCACCTCTTGGTCTCCCGAACTTCCCGAACTGTAACTGTTTAAGACGCGCTGCAGGCGCTTTTCATCCTCTATCCATTTCTTTGCATCTGCAATCTGTTCATCTAAAATATTTTTTTCCTTTATTAGAGCCCCCATAGGCTGCAATGTAACATTTCTAATGTCGACGAGATCTGCAATCCCCTCGTCAATACTCGCTCCATGAAGTTTTGCCTTGCTCAAGTCAGCGCCTAGAAGACAGGCCTCTGTTAGGTCCGCCCCCTGAAGATCTGCTTCACTCAAGTCTGCCCCCTGAAGATACGCTCCTTTCAGGTTTGCCCCTTGAAGGTGAGCTTTCGATAAAATAGCCCCCTGAAGATCGGCTCCGGTCAAGTCTGCTCCCTGAAGATGGGCTTCAGTCAAATTCGAACCCTGAAGATTGGCTTTTCTCATATTTGCGCCCTGAAGACCAGCGGAACCTAAGTACGCACTCCTCAGATCGGCTTCCTCCAAGCACACCTTCTGAAGATTGGTATTTTTAAAAACCGCTCCTTGCAGAGAGGCTTTATAAAAACTCGCTCCATGAAGATGAGCGCCGGCCAGGTATGCGCCTTTAATATCGACTTCCCTCAAGCTCGCACCAATCAGGACAGCCTCATGCATCTGCGCACGCCGTAATTTTCTGTTGTTAATATTAATTGGCTCAGTCTGCTGCAAAGCTTTTTCCTCTTCACCTGAACGGACAAACGTTAATGTTTGCGGACTTGCCGGTTTGGCCAACAAAACCTGCTCCGTCAAATCAAGTCTTCGCCTTTCTTCAAGAAAACGTGATAACACTGTCATGCCATGTGAACTCCTTTGTGCGCGCAGGAGTAGCCGTTCGATTAACTCTCCATCGATATGCAGTGTAAGCGGCAGCAGAGGACCGATATATATCATCAACAATAGGGCCAGACTGCCACGCGGAGATAGCGGATGCCAGAACATCGCCAAAGGTACTAAAAAACAGGGTACAGCAAAGATGGCTGCCATGATCAGTTCGTGCTTTTTTAATGCAATACCAGCCACTATGATTCCCATAACCAACAGGAACAGCAACACCAAACACGTTTTTCTTTTGTTGGGAATATTCTCCCAACCACAGAGCATGACAAGCGCTGGCGGCGACAGAAGAAGAAGTAGGTAGCCAACCAAGAAATATTTCATTTGGCTAAGGGGAAACGTTTGCTCTATGTCGAGAAACGTTTTTTCAAAAAGGCGAAACGTTTCTTCACTGGTTGCACTAAACGAAACCAGTAGTTGGCCGAAAAGGAGAACCCCAAAGGCTATCCATACCCTTCGCCGTGGAATATGGGCAGTCAAAATTTCACGCCAGTACGCCTTCCAGTTATCCCTTGGGTGCAGAATGATGGGCCAGAGGATGGTCACCATCAAAATATCGCACCATATGGCGATTCTCTGCCACCAGGTGACGACCTCGCTTTGGTAGGCCAGAAACCATAGCTGCAGTGCGATGAGCGTGATGAATGGCAGCAGCAAAAGTGTGATCGAGACCATCAACCCCAGAAGTCGCCGCACCAGGAGGGGCGGTCTTCCCACAAGGTAAAAGGTATACGGGAAAATGTGCAGGCGTCCGCGCAACCCACCAATATTTTCCTCCTGCGGCACAGCGGCATCGAATGCAAAAAGCTTGCGCGACAGGAGCTGAAGCTGCAGTAGTAGATTGAAGTGAGCTAGGACAACGAGATAGGGCGCAAAGACGTAAAAGCCGACAATCGGCACGTCCACATTCACGACGGGAGTGTTCAGAGTTCTGTGTCAGGGTTGATTCTCGATCTACAGTCCAAGCGAGCGGAAGCGGAAGCCAGCTCTGA
>JBFJXW010000026.1:0-27974 GCA_041622895.1 Desulfobulbus sp.
GTGACCATTTTTTCCTGGAACTGTTGTGCCTGTTTCATCAAATCGCCCATATTCATACAATCTACCTCAGAAAAAAAGTTGGTCTTTATTGAAACCCTTGGAAGATAACACCGACGAGCAGGCCGGGACGGAACAGTTTGCCCAGTTTCCTTTTCGCTGAGGCGTGGACGGATACGACCGCTATTCTTCCGCGGGTTGGTCTTCTTCCGTGGGCTCTTCCACGGATTTTTTGGTGCTGGTTCGGTAGCGGGGCCCAATCCGGATATCGCCGACCTGACCGGTGAAGACATCCAAAGCGGTCAAAACCAGAGGGTCGTGGGCCAGGGCTCGCCGTTCCTGTTGCGGTGCCAGACCATTGGCTGGATCAATCGAGCAAGCATCGGAACCGGGAACTTCGAACTGAATTTTCAAGTTTTCTTGAAAAAAATCGAGCACATATTCAGTCAGGGAGTTGACGTACTCCTTCTGTTTTAACAAAGTGCAGTCGGCGCTGTCGTCAAAGTGAATAATCAGGTCATCGCCTTTGCGTTCCACCGAGGCCGCCATTTGCAGGGCTGCTGCGATCCAAGGTTGTCGTTCGCGTACATACTTGAGAAAGGCGTCCCAATTTTGCCGAATCTTTTTTTTTGTGTCGATTGGATGGGGGGAGTTGTCGTCAGCGGCAGAAGACTTTGTGGTATCCTCTCCGGCTGGATGCGGCGATGTTTGCGCAACAGGTTCCTGTTTGTGCGGTGCGTTGAAATTGGGTTCGTCCTGAATACGCGGCGGTTGTGGTTGTACACTGTCCTCGGGCCTGGGTATGGCAGGTTGAGGTGGTGTTGGTGGTGCCGAGGGGGTAACGGTTTCTCTGTTTCGAGTCGATTCGACCGGATCCTGTGAGGGGAGCGAGGGTGAGGATTGAACAGACGGTTCGACCGGATTTCCTTGTAGAGAACGCGTTGTGATTGGTGGACCGGCGGGGAGCGTGTCAATCGGTGTGCCTGCGAGCATCTGGTCAAATCGGCTGATAAGGTCAGAAACCGGAACCACATCGCGAAACTGAACGGCACGGATAAAGGTCAGTTCCAGTGCCAGTCGCGGCTGCTGGGAGAAGGAGGCCTTTTCCAACCCATCGAGAAGGAGGTTGAACATCACTGACAGCGTTTCCAGGGATTGCTCTGCAGCGGTTGCTTCGAGAAACGCCAGCTCATCTTCGGTCACCTCAAGAAGATCGCCGGGTTTTTTGCTGACCTTGCAAACAACCAGCCCACGGATCCAGGTCAACAGATCGTTGCTGAACCGTTTGATGTCTGTGCCGTGAAGATACATCTCGTCGAGCAAAGTATAAACTGCGGCCAAATCGCCCTTCAGTAAAGCTACACCGAGATTGGCTACCAATTGATGGCTGACCAGGCCAAGGACATCGATCACTTCTTCGGTTTTGACTTCGGTGCCGCAGTAGGAAAAAATCTGGTCAAGGAGGCTCAGCCCGTCCCGAACGCTGCCGCCGGCTTCCCGGACGATCATATCCAGGGCTTCTGGGGCCACTTGCACGCCTTCTTTCATGGCGAGTTTGTTGAAATGGGCAGCTAATTCCTTGTGCCCAAGACGTTTAAGTTCGTAGCGTTGGCAGCGGGAAAGGATGGTTACCGGAATTTTGTGCAGTTCGGTGGTGGCAAACATGAAATACACATGCTCGGGTGGTTCTTCCAGAGTCTTCAGAAGGGCATTGAAGGCCTCGGTGGTAAGCATGTGCACTTCATCAATGATGATGATCTTGTAGCGCGAACTGTTCGGCATGAAGCGAATTTTTTCTTTCAGTTCGCGGATTTCTTGTATACCCCGATTGGAAGCGCCGTCCACTTCCTGTAGATCAATACTTGTGCCACTTGTGATGTCACGGCAGGAACGGCAGGTATTGCAGGGTTCTGCCGCAGGTCCCTGCTCGCAGTTCAAGGCTTTCGCCATAATCCGTGCCAGCGTGGTTTTTCCTGTACCTCGAACACCACTGAAAATAAGGCCATGGGGAACACGATTCTGGGAGAGGGCATTTTGCAGGGTACGCACCACTGCCTTTTGGCCGACTACTTCAGCAAAGGTTTGCGGTCGCGATTTTCTGGCAAGGACAAGGTAGGACAAGATGGATACCGACGATCAATGATCAGGAGAACGGATAAATGGATTCCCTTCGCCGATTGGGGGAGAGAATTCGATTTATAGTTGTAGAAAAAAGGATAGCCGGGCACTCCTGCGGCACATAAAGAGGTTCACGACCGCTGCTTCCTTCCGGACCTGACGGGGTTTGTGATTCTTTATTGCACAGGACCCGGCTATCACACTGATGATCATTTGGCTATAGAAAGGAGGAAAGCGTATATGGTTGCGGAGAACGAATGATATGATGCAGCCACTTTGTTACTGGTTGTCGTTTAGAATTCCAACGATCAACGCCCCTCGTTTCGGTCAGCCGTTTATACTCTCCATTGCTTCACGCGTCAAGGAAATTCATAAAGAGCGATGCGCTTCCTTTTCCCCTGGGCTTCATAATGGGTGAAAAGGAAAGGCTCTTCCTTGGTGTATCGGGGGAGAGCGTGAAGAAAAATTGATACGCAGGACAACTTCCCAAAGAAAAACCCATTCATTACCGTGAAATTGGGAATGAATGGGTTCCATTACTATGAGTACCGGGATATCGCTGTTACCAGTCTGTGCCCGGGGATAGGTGTTTGGCTATTACACACCGTAGAGTAAAAAATTACAGGAGAAGTCCTTTGCCAAGGATGGCAACCAGATCATCAGCAGCCCGGGTGGGAGCCATTCGGCCTTCTTCCACAGCTTGTTTAATACCAGGAAGGAGTTTTTGAATTTCCGGATGCTTATAGAACCAGCGTTCCAATCCTTCATTCACTAAAAACCACATCCACGACATGGCCTGATCCTGTCGTTTCTTTTCTAGTTCGCCGCTCAGCGTCATTACTTCTTTATGGGTAGTAATTGTTTCCCATACATCGGTGAGACCTCTTTCTTCCAGCGCGCTGCAGGTCATGACAGGTACGGACCAGTTGGGTGAAGAAGGGGTAACTAAGTGCAGCGCTGTCTCGTATTGTTTTTTAGCCAGTTTAGCCCGGTTGATATTATCACCATCAGCTTTGTTGACCACTATGGCATCGGCCACTTCAAGTACACCTTTTTTGATACCCTGAAGTTCATCACCGGCACCGGAAATCTGCAGAACAAGAAAGAAATCAACCATCGAGGCAACGGTCGTCTCTGATTGGCCAACACCAACGGTTTCAACGATAATGACATCGAATCCGGCCGCCTCGCATACCAGCATGGTTTCACGGGTTTTTCGAGCCACACCGCCCAGACTGCCGCTGGATGGTGAAGGACGAATAAAGGCCATCTCATTTACTGCCAATTTTTCCATCCGGGTTTTATCGCCGAGAATGGAACCGCCGCTGCGGGTACTGCTCGGATCGATGGCCAGAACGGCGACGCGATGTCCCAGTTTGGTCAACATGGTACCGAAACTTTCAATAAAGGTGCTCTTGCCCGCACCCGGAACGCCGGTAATGCCCAAGCGAACCGCTTTTCCCGTATACGGTAAAAGTTCATTGATTACGTGTTTGGCAATCTCTTGATGCGTGGAAAGTGTGCTTTCAACCAAGGTTATGGTCCGGGCAAGCATCAAACGATTATTATCCATGACGCCCTGGATATAATAACTGGGATCTTTCTGCATATCTGACCTATGGTAGAGGTTTCGTCAAGACAGCATGCAAACGGACGGATTTTCACCCGTCCGTTTGCAGTGTTACCAATATGCTGGATTCTTACTTACAGTACTTCTCTTCCAGCATATCCATGACTTTGCCGGCAGATTCGGTGATCGGGGTTCCCGGTCCGAAGATGCCTTTACAGCCTGCGTCATAGAGGAACTTATAGTCGTTCGGCGGGATAACGCCACCGGCGACAACCATGATTTCACTTGCACCTTTCTCTTTCAACTTTCCGATGAGTTCAGGAACAAGGGTCTTGTGACCGGCAGCCAGACTGGAAGCACCAACGATATGAACGTCGTTTTCGACGGCCATTTTTGCTGCTTCTTCCGGGGTCTGGAACATGGGGCTGATATCCACGTCAAAGCCGAGGTCAGCGTAGGAGGAGGCAACAACTTTGATGCCGCGGTCATGACCATCCTGTCCCATCTTGGTAACGAGAATACGTGGCCGACGTCCTTGGCTGGCCAGGAAATCCGCAGTGCGTTTACGCAGGCCTTCAATAACCTGGGCGCTTTCGCTGCTCGCTTCGCTGTACTCTGAGGAGTAAGCTCCGGAAACACACTGGGTGGTGGCGACATAACGGCCAAAAACTTTTTCCATGGCGTCAGAAATTTCTCCTACGGTTGCTCTGGCCTTGGCAGCAGCAATAGCAACTTCAAGGAGGTTACCATCGCCGGCGGCAGCCTTGGTTACGGCCTCAAGACATGCCTGACATTGGGCAGCATCTCTGTTTTTCTTGGTTTCATTAATGCGCTCGATCTGCTCAAGGCGAACTGAATCCGGTACTTCAAGGATATCGAAATCCATTTGTTCGTCTTTGAGACGATATTTGTTGACGCCGACAATAACGTCTTTACCCTGATCGATACGAGCCTGGCGACGAGCTGCAGACTCTTCAATGCGCATTTTCGGCATACCGGACTCGATGGCTTTGGCCATGCCGCCGATTTCCTCGATTTCGTCGATAATCTTCTGCGCTTCCTGAACGATCTGGTTGGTCAGGTATTCAACATAATAGGAACCACCCAACGGATCAGCTACCTTACAGACCTGAGATTCTTCCTGGATGATGATTTGGGTGTTTCTGGCGATACGAGCGGAAAGCTCGGTCGGCAGACAAACAGCTTCGTCAAAGGAGTTGGTATGCAGGGACTGGGTTCCGCCGAGAACTGCGGACATTGCCTCAAGAGTGGTACGGATAACATTGTTGTACGGATCCTGCTCAGTCAAGGACCAGCCGGAGGTCTGGCAATGGGTCCGCAGCATAGAGGATTTAGGATTCGTCGGGTTGAATTGCTGCATCAGTTTGTGCCACAGGAAACGTGCGGCACGCAGCATGGCGATTTCCATGAAGAAGTTCATGCCAACGCCGAAGAAAAAGGACAGACGAGGCGCGAAGGTATCAACAGTCATACCCGATTTGATGGCCGCACGGACATACTCCACACCGTCAGCCAGGGTAAATGCACACTGGAGAACGGAATCCGCACCGGCTTCCATGATGTGGTAACCGCTGATGCTGATGGTGTTGTATTTCGGCATATTTTTAGAAGCATATGCCATGATGTCGGATACGATCCGCATGGACGGTTCCGGCGGGTAAATATAGGTATTACGGGTCAGGTACTCTTTGAGGATGTCATTCTGGATGGTACCTTCGAGCTGCTCCTGTTTGACGCCCTGCTCTTCGGCCGCGCCAATCCACATAGCCAGAATCGGGATAACTGCGCCGTTCATGGTCATGGAAACGGACATTTTGTCCAGCGGAATTCCGTCAAAGAGGATCTTCATATCCTCGATGGAGTCAATGGCAACACCAGCTTTACCGATGTCGCCGGCAACACGTGGGTTGTCGGAATCGTACCCGCGATGGGTGGAGAGGCTGAAGGCAACAGACAGACCTTTTTGGCCGGCAGCAAGGTTTTTGCGGTAAAACTCATTGGATGCTTTAGCGGTGGAAAACCCGGCATACTGACGGATGGTCCAGGGACGACCGGCATACATGGTGGTCATCGGTCCGCGGGTATATGGCGGCAGGCCCGGGTAGAGGCTCAACGATTCCAAGCCTTTGGTGTCTTCGTCTGTGTACAGCGGTTTAACGGTGATCCCTTCGGGAGAGTTCCAGTTCAGCGAGTCCGGGCCTTTTCCCTTTGTCTGCTTGGTGGCCATTTCCAGCCATTGTTCATATGTTGCCATGTCACTAGCTCCTTGTAGTTATCGGGGAGTATCCCCAGTAAGAAATAAAACAAACCGGTTCAACCACAACCGTTTCGACATCGAAATAACGGTTGTGGTTGACGCCAGCATTTTATGAACATTCAGGTTTCGTTGCCGCGAAAACCCGAGTGTGTTTTTTTACATACGCTGGGAAATCTCGACGAGAATGCCGCCGGTTGCTTTGGGGTGCAAAAAGGCGATCTTGCAACCGCCGGCACCCATGCGGGGGGTCTTGTCGATCAGGGCTACGCCTTTTTCCTGCAATTCAGCCAGCGCTTCTTCAATATTTTCTACTTGAAAGGCCACATGCTGAAAACCGCCCTTACCACCGTTTTTTTCGATGAACTTGGCAATCGGGCCATCAGGGGCGGTTGAAACGAGCAATTCCACTTCACTTTCGCCCACCGGAAAGAAGGCTGTGGTTACCTTTTGTTCTTCAACCGTTTCGGAACCATGAAGTTTGAGGCCCATTACATCTGACCAGAATTTGCTTCCTTCTTCCAAACTATTGACTGCAATGCCAAGATGATCAATTTTGAGGATTTTCATGCTGCCATCTCCTTTCCGTCAAGTTTTGCCGGATGTGGTAGAGTACTAGTTCGCGTTGTGAGTGTGTTAGCCGGAACTATCCGATTACACGTAACATAAAATATGCCCAATGGAGAGCATCCGAAGGACATCAATAAGTATTTTGGAATGTTTAGTATTGTTCGAGAAACTGGCTGTTATTTTTTTTCGATAATACCGTACGAAATGCTTCGAAGCGTTGTAAGGGTAATGCGTTTTGTCGTTCACCTAATCCATTATGCGAAAAAAGGGGCAGCGCCGCCAAAATCAGCGGCGCTGCCATTACGTTCGCTTTATTTCGCAGCGCGTTTAACAAAAACGCCGTTCGGATCAACTACTTCGCGAATCAGGCGAATTTCTTCCACTGTTGGTGCCGCAAATTGGGTGACATCAGGCGCAATCAACAGTTCAAAGCCGGTTGCTTCCTGAATGCTCTCTACGGTTTCCCCGGGGAAGGTATGCAGAATCCGCATTCTCTTGGTCTTCTCTTCAAAATCGAAGATCCCTTTGGTGGTGATGAGGCGATATGGACCTTGTCCCTGCATGCCTGCCTTGAAACGGGCATTCGGGCTTCCGTCGAGATGACCGGGGCTGGTTACATAAGACAGCTTCTCGTTGAATTTCTTTTTGTCATGAGGAACGATGAGAATGGTCCGTTCACAAGAAGCGGCCATGTCACTGGCGCCACCGCTGCCCGGAAGCCGAACCTTCGGTTTCTGATAGCCAGCAGGGAAATCACCCATCATGGTGGAGTTGAGGTTGCCGTACATATCGACTTCGGCGCCGCCGATGAAACCAAAGTCTGCAAAACCACGCTGGGTCAATTCAAAGGCGGCATTCAAGCCCTTTAAATAGGAAGCACCGGTGAACGTTTTTGAGTCGCCGACCGAGATGGGCAGACCATGGTCCAAGGGGGGACCGACTGCGCCGGCCTCGAAAACAGGGATCAGGCCAGGTGCATGGGTGCGTTTGGCTAACAGGGATGCGACCATGGGCAGACCGGTCCCGACAAAGACTATTTTTTTGTCTTCCAACACCTTTGCTCCCGCCACTACAATGATTTCTTGGGCGGTGTAATCCGTTGAAACAGTCATGTTGACTCCTTATCTTTAGGTTCCGAAAGGTACCAATGCAATAGAGACGACGATATCTTGGTATCAGGCCAGTCGTTCGCAGTTGTAGGATTCTGCAGCCTGATCAGCAATCAGCTGTTTGGTCGTGAATTTTTCGATGTAATCCTCAAAATGCTCGACGCCATAGATATACTCATCATAATAGGCTTTCAATGCGTCAGGTGCTCCAGCTTTGCACATCGTCGCGATGCGACTGGTGAAATCACGGATGTGGTCACCATTGAACCAATAATGGCGGCGGCACGCACCAGGATAGGCACCAAACGGTACTTTGATGACCGCATCAACTGCGGCAAAGGGGATCATGATGTCCTTCGGATTAGTAACAAGCAATTCATGGGAGACCAGCTGTTCGCAGGTTACGATGGTATGAGCGGAAGCCATGGCGATTTCCGCGCAAGTGGCATCGGTTCCCCGAATGATGCAGTTGCCGTACATGTCGGCAGCCTGGACATGGATGAGTGCGACATTGGGGTTACTGGCCGGCAACAAACCGATAGGCCGTCCGGTGAAGGGGCAATCCATGATTTTGGTGCGGTTGGAGTTCTTGACATCACCGGCGAGCGGTCCACGGGTGGGGATGAAGGGGAGGCCCATGGCACCGGCTTTGAAACGGGCGGACATGTTATAGTTGCTCCAGTCCTCGATCTCGATCATTCCGCGCTCTGCCAGGTACCGGAAAGCTGGCGACAGACCGAAGGCTTCATGACCCCAGTAGGCCAGTTCTATGCGTTTAATGTTGAATTTTTCTGGGTAGGCAATCATTGCCCCTGCAAGAATTTCAGGGGCCATTCCTGCGGATTGAAAGGAGAGTGTAAGATTTTTGAAACCGTGACGCACCATCTCGTGGGTAATGGCAACAGGTTGTCGGATATTAACGAAACCACCGATACCGACGTTGTCGCCATCTTTGATAAAGCGGGATACCGCCTCTTTTAAGGTCATTCGCTTGTCTTTCATAGACTTGTCTTTGTTGACAAGCGCTTCCCTAGCTTCATCGGGTGATAAACCTGTCCAGAACATTTTAGCGCTATTTTCCAATTTGCTACCTCTTCCTGTTTATCAAGCGTTTTTGTTGCCCAGTTGCCACGATGTGGTTCCCGGGATCCCCCTGTACAAAAAAAAAGACCGAAAAAATAACAAGATGTATATCTGTTACTTCACCGGTCTCCTTTCTGACTCGATCGATAGCGATATGTTGCCGCTACAAGTATTTTTCTAATCATGCGTTGAGCCACTTTTCCTCAAATGCTTCTATCTCGAAAACTTCGCGATATTTTCAGATGACTTGCATTTATGTCTGCAAGGGAAAAACAGGCCTTTTCCTGGTACCTGATTGGAAAAGCCTCAGCTAACTCTTTTTTTTACTACCTCTTTCTTTCTATCAACCCTCTCCTGACGCAGGTTCAGGTAGGGGTGCAAGTATAAAATAAAATTTTTCCGATGAAATCGAATGACGGGTTCATCTAGAAAAAGATGAATAACAGGTTAAAACTAAATAACTTTACGACTAGCGTTTTCCTATTTGAAGTTAGCCTTTTTGTCAACAGCAAAAAAAAGGAGTGAAACTTAAATGAATAGCGATTCATGATTCATTGCCCGCTAAAATAGCTAGATATGATACGGAGTATTTTTTTGCTTTTTTTAGGGCCTCCCCGGCTACTTTCAGCAAAAGGCGCGAAACCTGTTAAATTTCAAACTACTTTTTTAATCAATATATTACAGCAAGAAACAGTGGTGTGAGATCCGGTATTGTCTGCGAAAATATTTTAGTGTACAAAATATTCTTTGTTGATGATTTGATGTTCGGATACCTTCCTCGGTGCGTATAAAATTGTCCGTGGTCGATTGCTGCGTCGCAAAGAAATCGATTCGGAAGCAATTCTTTTGCCGCCGATACGGATCCTTGACCGGCCGCATGGAGGATGGTTGGACCTATCGAACACTCGCTTTACCTTTTCCCGGTAATCTGTTGTATTGCCTCGGCAAGCGAACCTCGCTGATGCCTTCCTATCAATTCAATATGAGGAGTTTTCGGATGAAAGTCTATACAGGTGGCGGTGACAAAGGAAAAACCAGCCTCTTTTCCGGCGAGAGGGTTGCCAAGCATCATATTCGTATTGAAGCGTACGGCGATCTGGATGAGTTAAATTCAGTACTGGGAGCGGTGGCCGCCTACCTTCCTGATAGCGAACAAACAATCTCTGATGATTTGGAGGGTATTCAATCCAATCTTTTTCTTGCCGGAGCCTGGTTGGCAACTACCCCGGATTCTTCCGCTACCGGGTATCTGACACCCCTGCCGGCAACGGTTTCCAAGGAGTTGGAAGGGCGTATCGATGCCTTGTCGGAAGCTCTGCCGGCACTCAAGGAATTTATCCTGCCGGGTGGAGAGCCGGTTGCCGCCTGGTCGCATGTGGCACGAACCGTTTGCCGGCGTTGCGAACGACGTTTGACTGAGTTGATCGAGGTCTCTGAAGGAACCAACGATGAACTGGCTGCTATTCAAGTCTATCTGAACCGCTTGTCAGATTACCTTTTTGTTCTGGCTCGGTATTTAAACAAGGTGTTGGGAACGGCGGACAAAACTTGGAAAAAATAGTGGCACCAGTCATAGCGTCTTATTCGGTTTCGGTACTGACGCGGCAATGGCTCAATGAAGAAACCTATGAGTTGACCTGCACCCGCCCTCCAGAGTTTCACTTTCAGGCCGGGCAGTATGTGTCGCTCATGCATCAGGGAGAGGAGCGGGAATATACTATCCTTTCATCTCCGGATGCGGAAACGTTGCGTTTTGTCATTAAGCAGGTCAACGGCGGGATCATGAGTGGCGCCTTGGCCAACCTGACCTTGGGCACCACTGTGGAAATGAGTCGTGCCCGGGGATATCTCACCTTTCGTCCCACGGATCGGCAGGTTTATTTTGTAGCCACTGGAGCGGGGATTGCGCCTTTTGTTGCCATGGCAGCTGCCGGAGTAAAGGGCTTTGCCATGATTCATGGGGCAAAAACTGCTTCAGGTCTTTTTTACCGAAAAGAGCTCGTTGCCGCTGCCCGGCAGTATATCCCCTGTCTTTCCGGCACCGGTGCGTCCGAGGCGGTCATGTTGGGGGGGTATCACGGTCATGTTACGGCATATACACGAGCCAATCTTCCTTCGGGACTTTATGATTTTTACCTGTGCGGGTCCAGAGCGATGATTCATGATATGACCCATCTCCTTGATCAGTATTATCCCGGAACCCGGATTTACAGCGAGGCCTACAGCTGAACGATTCCAGCTGCTTTTTTTTCTGCGTTATCGAGGGGATGCAATGTTTCCTCTGGGAAGATCTCTGAGACCCGTGGTGCAATTTTAAGGATGCGCTGATCACTGACTAAAGAACGATACGTATCGTATTTAAAACGCACGAAAGGGTGCTTGGAGATCGGGTTCCTTTTTCCTGTTGATTGTCTGCAGGTGGGCGTGTCTTCAGCTCATTCCCTGGCATACTGCTTTTGCTACGGTCTGTGGGCCGAGAACGGTATCGCCGCCGGCAAAAAATCATTCCACGCTGGTCTGCAGAGTGACGGGGTCAACCACATAGGCTCCCTTGGAGGTAATTTCCACAGGCACACTATCATCATGTACCGGGATAACCTTTTGGCCCACCGCAGTGATCAGGGCGTCGGCTTCCATGATACAGTTGGAGGCGGGAAGGGCAACCGGTTTGCGACTGCCCGAACCATCGGGTTGGTCAAGTTGCATACGAATGCATTCCACGCCGGTTAAACGGCCCCCGCTGCTGAGGATCTTGACCGGGGGTATCAGGAAATCGAGGTGAACGCCTTCCTGCTCCACATAGCGCCCTTCAACGGCCGCGGCTGGCATTTCTTCGCGGGTGAGGCGGTAGATAATGTGCACATCCTCCATGCTCGAGCGGATTGCTACCCGGGCTACATCAATGGCTACATTATCGCCGCCGACCACCAATGCCTTGTCACCCAGGTACATCTCTCGAGCGGTGAGGATCTGTCCCAGGTAATCGATACCGGACATCACCCCCTGGGTGTCGTCTTCTCCGTCGAGACCCAGCTTGCGACTTTCATAGGCACCGATGCCAAGAAATACGGATGCATATCTCTCTTTTCGCAGTTGTGACAGCGTCAACTCCTGACCGACGGTGCCACCTGTTTTTACATTGACTCCGCACTGCTGTAACGCGTAGAGTTCTGCGCCGATGATATTGCGCGGCAGACGGTAGTTGGGCATGCCGGCACTGAGCATGCCGCCGAAGACCGGCAGCGATTCATAGACAATACACTTGTAGCCTTTGTGGGAGAGGGCGTGAGCAACCGTAATTCCTGTCGGGCCCGAGCCGATAACCGCGACCTTGATGCCGTTGGCCGGTGAACAGTGGGGTGACAGGTTTTTGCCATTGATAATCATCCAGTCGGCGAGGACGCCAGGAAGGGGAGAGCGTGGCAACAGGGAAGCTGTGTCCTTTATGAAAACCGCTCTCGGTAAACAGGTCGACAACAGGGGATTACCTTGAAATTCACAGGGAAACCGATTACAGCCGCGGGTACACGGTATGTTTAATCCTTCGTTTTTGTCGATGAATACGGTAAGCTGTGGCGGAAACATCCGTCTGCCCAAATACTCTTTTTTGCGCCATCGGCCTTTGCATGCCCCAACCCTATGAAAAACGAAACTGTCTTAACCATCATCACTGATCCTGCTTTCAGCCGGCACGATACCGGAGGAGGGGAGCATCCGGAGGTACCCGAACGATTGACGGTTATTACAGAACAGTTGGGTAAAGGCGCATTGGCCCGCAACATCCGCTATCTGCCGCCCCGTCCCGCTTTACGTTCGCAGTTGCTTGCCTTTCACACCGATGGCTGGATATTTCGTTTCGAAGAGGCGGTGCTATCAGGCCGTACCTATATTGATCATCCTGACAACCAGGTTTGCTACGACTCGTACGAAATTGCCACGCTCAGCGCCGGCTCCGGCATCGTAGGCGTTGATGTGGCCGAGCAACAGCCTGGGGCCGTAGTCTTTTGCCTGACCCGTCCTCCCGGTCATCATTCCGAACCCAATATGCCTTTTGGGTTTTGCTTTTTTAATAACTGTGTCATTGCAGCCCGATATTGGCAGCAGCAATATAAGCGACTTCGGGTCTGCGTTTTTGATTTTGATGCCCATCACGGCAATGGCATCCAGACCGCTTTTGAGGAAGAGGCCGGCACGTTCTATATCTCCATTCACGAGCATCCCAGTTTCAGTTATCCTGGAACAGGCTGGGCAGGAGACAGCGGGCTGGGAGAAGGGAAGGGGACCATTCTTAATCTGCCGTTGCTGCCAGGAGCGGGTGCGGATCAGGTGATGCGGCTGTTTCCCAAGATCAGAAATTTTCTTGAGAAGGCACAGCCCGATGCCCTGATCGTTGCAGCAGGCTTTGATGCCCATCGTCAAGATGACATGTCAGGGCTGGCGTTCACGGTTGATCTCTACCGGCAATTGGGTGCGTTTGTTATGGAGCTTGCTCGGGACTATTGCGACGGTCGATTGCTTTCCATTCTTGAAGGTGGTTATTATCTTGAAAAATTAGGCATTTGCGTTGAAGCTTATTTAACCGGTATTGTGGAGATACAGGAATGAGTTCATTGAGTAGTACGCGTATGGTCAGAGGGGGGATGCGATGTTCATACACTATTATATGACATCTCCACCCCGTACCATCACGCCGGATCAGACCGTTGCCGAAGCGATTGATATCTTGCAACAGAATAATTTTCGGCATCTGCCGGTGGTAAATGAGGAGGGGGTCTTGAAAGGCATTTTGACCGATCGTGATCTGCGCTCGGCCCGTCCCTCGTCCGTGGCTCGAAGCAAGGAACGGCATACTGTGGAGGAACGGGTGAAAAACACCCCCATTTCCGTTGTGATGTCGAAGGATTGTCTGTCTATTTCCCAACTGGCGACTTTGGACGATGCCTTGCTGCTTTTTCAGTCGCGCAAGATCGGGGCGCTGCCGGTGGTCGATGAAGAGGAGAAAGTCATCGGTGTTTTTTCCATCGGCGATTTGCTCAAGGCCTATCGCGGCCTGTTCGGACTGGGAGAAAAAGGCTCGGTGCTGATCTCAGTTGAAGATAACGAAGACCCGCAGGCATTGAGTAAACTGGTGGATATCATGGAGGCAAAACAGATACAGTTCACCCGTTTAGTCCGAACGCACGCAACCAGTAACAGCAAGGCCATGATTTTTCTGCGCATCAACACCTATAATGTCCGCTCGGTATACAAAGCACTCGAGGCCGCCGGCTTCACCATCCATGTTCCCGAGACAACGATTTAAAAGAGGTGCCTATGCTGGATAGACTTTTTTCTCCCCGTTCCATCGCCGTGATTGGAGCTTCCAAAACCGTCGGTAAGGTTGGGTATGACACGGTGAGCAACCTGGTGAAGGGTGGTTTCAAGGGACCGATCGTGCCGGTCAACTCGGCCGGCGGCGAGCTGTTTGGTCTCAAGGTTTACCCCCAAATCGCCGATTACCCCGAGCCGGTGGATTTGGTGGTTATTGCCGTACCGGCGGAAATGGTACCGGCTGCGGCTCGGGAAGCGGTCAAAAAAAAGGCCGGAGCTGTTGTGGTTGTTGCCTCGGGCTTCAAAGAGACCGGCCGCAATGGAAGGGATCTGGAGAACGAACTGACCGAAATCTGCCGTAAGGGCGGTGTGCGTCTGCTGGGACCCAACTGTCTGGGGATCATCAATACAGCCATCAGTCTCAACGCCTCTTTTTCCAAAAGAATACCCCAACCAGGACACCTGGCGATTTTCTCGCAGTCCGGGGCCCTGTGCACAGCCATGATGGATATTGCCGATGAACGGGAACTCGGTGTTTCCAAATCTATTTCCATCGGCAACAAGGCTGATATCACCGAGGTCGACGTCCTTTCCGCTCTGGCCCACGATGAAGAGACCCATGCTATCGTCGGCTACCTTGAGGATATCAGCGATGGCGACAAATTCGTCAAGGCTGCGGAAGAGGCGAGCAGCAGAAAGCCGGTGGTTATCCTCAAGGCAGGGACCACCGTAGCCGGTTCCAGGGCTGCAGCCAACCACACCGGTGTGCTGGCCGGCAAGGATACAGCCTACGGGGCGGCCTTCAAGCGGACCGGTGTCTGCCGGGCCGATTCTTTTGAAGCGCTGTTTGATTATGCAACGGCGTTGGCACTGCAGCCGACGCCCAAGGGTGATCGGGTGCTGATCATCACCAATTCCGGCGGTTCCGGAACCATGGCTGCTGATGCCGTGGAAAAATCCGGTCTGACCGTGATGCGATTGAACCAGCAGCTGACAACACAGTTGCGTCAGGAGTTGCCCCCGGCAGCCTTTATTGACAATCCTATAGATATCTCGGCCGATGCCGAGGCCCGGCATTACGCCGCCGCCATCGAGATTGCCCTGGGCGATCCTGACATCGATGCGGTTCTGGTGGTTCTGGCGCCGCAGTATATGACCCAGCCGGCGGCCACGGTGCGGGCAATTGTTGCCCATCTCGATAATGTCACCCCGGTGCTGGCATCATTTCTTGGGGGCAGCGATATCATGCCGTCGCGCAAGGAACTGGCCGCTGCCGGATTGCCCTTTTACGATTCGCCGGAACGTGCCATCGGCGCACTCAAGGCCATGTATGAATACGGGGTGTGGAAAAACCGGCCTGCCCGCCATGTGGTTCGTTTTCCGGTCAACCGCCGCAGGGTCGAACGGATTATATCCCGGCGCCAGCGTACCGGTCGCCTGCGGCTGGGCGAGGTCAAGTCCAAGGATATTCTCAAGGCCTATGGCTTCCACATTATGGAAGGTCGTTTGACCACCACCCCCGAAGAGGCGGTGGAGATTGCCCGGTTTATCGGATTCCCTGTGGCGATGAAGATTGTTTCGCCCAGTATCGTCCACAAGTCGGACCTTGGCGGTGTCCGGCTCAATCTTGGCTCCAGTCAGGAGGTGGCTGATGCCTTTGATTTGATGATGCTGCGTATCGACAAGCTTGCGCCTAATGCGATTGTCGAGGGTATCTATGTGGAAAAGATGGCGGAAAAGGGGCTCGAGGTGATCATCGGTATGACCCGCGACCCCCAGTTCGGCCCCATGCTGATGTTCGGTTTGGGCGGTATTTTCGTCGAGGTGATGAAGGATGTGACCTTCCATTTGGCACCGATCACCGAGAACGAGGCCGTGCAGATGCTTAAATCGACCCGGTCCTACCAAATGCTGGAAGGCAAACGCGGGTTGAAAGAGGTCGACATCAGTGCCATCGCTGTCGCCCTGCAGCGCATCAGTCAGTTGACCACTGATTTCCCACAAATTATCGAATTGGACATCAACCCCCTGATCGTCGGTGAGGTCGGCAATGAACCGGTGGTTGCCGATGCCCGTATGACGTTTGCCCGTCCGCTTGCCAATGATTAAACAGCGCACCGACCTATTTTTCACCCAACCAACAAGGGGCTGCCATGGAATATGAGAAAGACTGGCTGGAAAAGTACAGCGATATGATTGCCACCCCCACCCAGGCCTTGACCCATCTCAAACCGGGGCAACGGGTATTTATCGGTACCGGTTGCGGGGCGCCGCAAGAATTGATCGCGGCCATGACCAAGCGGTCACGAAGCCTGACCAATGTCGAGATTATTCAACTGATCACCAAAGGCGATGCCCCGTATGCCGACAAGAAGATGTCGGACAGCTTTGCCATCAACGCCTTTTTTATCAGTTCCAATATCCGTGACGTCATCCAGGAAGGGTTTGGCGATTATACCCCGATCCTGCTTTCCGATGTACCGAGTCTGCTCGATTCCGGTATTCTGCCCATTGATGTTGCCCTGATCCAGGTGACACCCCCCGACACCCGCGGCCGGGTGAGTTTGGGCATTTCGGTGGATATCGTTCGTAGTGCCACGGAAAACGCTTCCCTGGTTATTGCCGAGGTCAATCCCAACATGCCCTGGACCCACGGCGATACCATGGTTGATGTCTATGATCTGGATATACTGGTACCCGTGGACCAGCCGATTCTCGAGCGGCAGGTCGATCCACCCAATCCGATCAGCCGCAAGATCGCCAAGGCGGCAGCAGCCCTCATCCCCAACGGCGCCACCATCGAGTTGGGCCTGGGTCGTGTTCCCGGCTATGGCCGTATTCCGCAGGTAGTAATGGAGTTTCTTCATCACCGTAAAGATATTGGTTTTCACACCGAGATGATTTCCGACACCATCATCCCGCTGATAGAATCCGGAGCTGTGACCGGGGCGATGAAAACCATCGACAAAGGCAAGATTACCGCCAGCTTCTGCATGGGCACCAAGAAGCTCTACGACTACATTCACGACAATCCGCTGTTCAGTTTCCGGCCGACAGAATACATCAATGACGCCAACGTCATCGGCAAGCATAAACGGATGGTAGCCGTGAACATGGCCCTCGAAATCGATCTTACCGGCCAGGTCTGTTCCGATTCGGTGGGCGGACGGTTTTATTCGGGCATCGGCGGCCAGATTGACTTCAATCGCGGCGCAGCCAAATCCGAGAGCGGCCGGGCCATTATCACCATTCCCTCGTTGAACAAGGAAGGCGATCAGTCGCGCATTGTCTGCACCCTGCAACCGGGGTCCGGAGTGGTCATCAACCGGGGCAGCGTTCACTACGTGGTGACCGAACACGGAGTGGCCTATCTGCACGGTAAGTCGATTCAGGAACGGGTCATGGCTTTGATCTCCATTGCCCATCCGAATTTTCGCGAACAATTGTTCCGGGAGGCAGTGGCCGCCAAATACCTTCGTCCCGATTTGGCGCGTTTTGGCAGCCGGTTCATGGTACCAGGCGAGGAGGCCATTCGGGCCACTTTCCTGATGCAGGACGGAATAGACGTTAATTTCCGTTCCATCCGGCCTACCGATGAGCCGCACATGCGTGACCTGATCTACAACCTTTCTCATGAAACCATCTATTACCGGTTTATGAGCCGGCAACAGCGGTTCACCCCACGGCAGATTCAGGATTTCGTCTACATCGATCATCGCCGCGATGTGGCCGTGGTGGGGACCATCCCTGAAGCGCACGGTGAACAAATTATCGCAGTCGGTACGTATTATTTAAACGAAAATACCAACCTGGCAGAGGTGGCCTTTGTCGTCCGCGACGGCTGGCAGAACAAAGGTTTGGGCACTTTCCTTTTTCAGCATCTGATTAAAATCGCCAAACGCAACGGCATAGCCGGGTTTACCGCCGAGGTGCTGCGGGAAAACGAGCGGATGCAAAACGTGTTCAACCATTCCGGTTGCAAGGTAAAGAGCCACCTGGAAGAAGGCGTGTACAGTTTTGTGATCGATTTTTAAAGATTCCCTGGCGCTACCCGTGCCGTGCAACCCTGTCCACCAGGGCGCATCGGTGCGGTTTGCAGGAAGCCTGCCTTTTTTGATCCTGCCGGATACACTCACGGTTGCCGACCGGGTCGAAGAGGGGTATTGTGAGGCCTCATTCGTTCTGAACCTCAGCGATCATCCATTGTTTTCGTGAATACGCCTTTATACAACGCAACGCTCCCTTTTCAGATTGTCTCCGACTTTGCCCCGGCCGGCGATCAGCCAGCCGCTATCGATCGGTTGACAGCCAACATCGATGCCGGCGTGCATGATCAGATTCTGCTGGGTGTCACCGGTTCCGGAAAAACCTTCACCATGGCGCAGGTCGTTGCCCGCGTCCAGCGGCCCACGCTGGTGATGGCTCCCAATAAGACCCTTGCGGCGCAGCTGTTCGGCGAGTTCAGGGAGCTGTTTCCGCATAATGCGGTGGAGTATTTTGTCTCCTACTATGATTATTACCAGCCCGAGGCCTATATTCCGGCCTCCGACACCTATATTGAAAAAGACTCCTCGATCAACGATGCCATCGATAAGATGCGGCATTCGGCTACCCGTTCACTGCTGACCCGTCGCGATGTGCTGATAGTGGCCTCGGTCTCCTGCATTTATGGTCTCGGCTCTCCCGACGAGTACAAAAACATGCACCTGTTTTTGCGCACCGGTGAGGACTATCCCATGGAGGAAGTGCAACGACGGCTGGTATTCATGCTCTACGAGCGCAACGATTTCTCTTTCCACCGCGGTACATTTCGGGTTCGGGGCGATGTCATCGATATCTTTCCGGTGCACGAGGAAGACTATGCGGTACGGGTGGAGTTCTTCGGCGATACCATCGATGCCATTGCTGTCATCGATCCCCTGCGCGGCGTGGTGGTGGCGGATGTGGAGGAGATGACCGTTTTTCCCGGCAGCCACTTTGTCACCAGTCAGGATAACCTCAAGACCGCCATGGATTCGATCCGGGACGAGTTGCAGGTCCGGCTGGCCGAGCTGGAAGCGGACAACCGGCTGGTGGAGGCCCAGCGCCTGGAACAGCGGACCCAGTTTGATCTGGAGATGATCGCCGAGCTTGGCTACTGCAACGGGATAGAAAATTACAGCCGACATCTCACAGGCAAGGAACCCGGCGTCCCGCCGCCCAACTTACTTGATTATTTCCCGGACGATTACCTGCTGATCATCGATGAATCGCATATCGGGGTACCGCAGATCGGCGGCATGTACAACGGTGACCGTTCGCGCAAGCAGACCCTGGTTAATTTCGGTTTCCGTCTGCCCTCTGCCCTGGACAACCGGCCGCTTCGTTTTGATGAATTTGAATCCCGGATTCACCAGGTGGTCTATGTGTCGGCCACTCCCGGTCCGTATGAGTTGAAAAAGGCCGGGGAATATGTGATCGAGCAGTTGATTCGGCCGACCGGCCTGCTGGATCCGCAAATCGAGGTGCGTCCTGCCTCCACCCAGGTGGATGATCTGCTCGAGGAAATTCGTCTCCGCGTAGAACGCAACGAGGCGGTTCTGGTGACGACGCTCACCAAACGCATGGCTGAGGATCTGACGCAGTATTACGAAGACCTGGGCATCCGCGTTCGCTATCTCCATTCAGACATCAAGACGCTGGAACGGGTCGAGTTGATCCGCGATCTGCGCAATCGGGAGTACGACGTGCTGGTCGGGATCAATCTACTCCGGGAAGGGCTGGATATTCCCGAAGTGAGCCTGGTGGCGGTGCTCGATGCCGATAAGGAGGGATTTCTCCGATCCGAGCGTTCCCTGGTCCAAACCTGCGGCCGTGCTGCCCGCAATGCAGCAGGCACGGTTATTCTCTATGCCGACCGCATCACGCCCTCGATGCAGTACACCATCAACGAGACCAATCGGCGTCGGGCCATCCAGGATGCCTACAACCGAGAACACAACATCACCCCGCGGACCATTATCTCGGAAGTGAAAAATTCCATGGCGCAGCATCTCAAGGCTTCGGGCTGGCAGAGTGCCGACGAAACCGCCGACAGCGGGGCACTGGCAACCGCTGAACCCGAGATTTGGTATCACAGCGTTGATGAACTGCACCGGGAAATAACCCAACTTGAAAAGAAGATGCAGGAAGCTGCCGAAAAGCTGGCTTTTGAAGAGGCGGCGGGCTATCGGGATCGAATCAGAGAGTTGAAAATGATGGAGCTGGAAATTGGCTGATCTACTCTACAAATGTTCTCTGGCCGTGGTGCCCCGCCTTGTGGTCGGCTTGATCAACATCTGGTTTGCCACCTGCAGGGTCACCATTCGTGGGGACGCTGCGATGCGGGAATGTATCGCTCACGACACCGGCATTGCCGCGTTCTGGCATTATTCCTTTCTGTATTTTTTTTATTATTTCAGGAAATATCCCGCTGCGGTTATGGTCAGTGCCAGCCGCGACGGCGAATATATCGCGCGACTGGCACAGGTGATGGGGCATGTACCGGTACGGGGCTCTTCGAATCGCGGCGGCGTTAAGGCACTGCGAACGATGATCGATCTTTTGCAGCAAGGGCGAAACAGCGCTATCGTTGCCGACGGTTCCCAGGGACCGGCCCGCAGGGCGCAGGCAGGTTGCATCCTCATGGCCAGTAAATCTGGCAAACCGATTTTTCCCATGGCTTGGGCAACCGATCGCGCTCTGAAGTTTAACAGCTGGGATCGGACCGTAGTGCCGCTTCCCTTTGCCCGCATTGCCCTGCATCATGGCGGACCTTTGCATGTGCCGCCGTCTCTTTCTTCGGTGGAGATCGAAGCGTATCGGCTTGAGCTTGAGCAACGTCTTAATGTCCTGTACGATGCGGCCTGGCAGGAGATCGACCGGCCTCCGCACGACACAGCTGTCCCTCGTTAAAAGAGACGGCAGCAGTTGTCGATCATGACCGAATAATCAGCAGTATACAGCGTAGTACTTCCAGGAACAATTATAGAGGGTTTGGTTTGGAAAAGGTAAGAAGTCTGGTGTTGGCAGGGTTGAGCGGCGGTTCAGGAAAATCGGTGGTGTCGGTCGGATTGATTGCCGCGTTGAAAAACCGTGGCCATGGCGTGGTGCCGTTCAAAAAAGGACCGGATTACATTGATGCCGGCTGGATGACCAAAGCGGCTGAACAGCCCTGCTATAATCTTGATCCCTACCTTATGACGCCCGAAGCGATCGTCGCTACCTTCCAAAGCCATATTCACGGCAACTCGTTTGCCGTGGTTGAAGGCAATCGGGGTATTTTTGACGGCGTTAATCCGGCTGGCGATTATTCCACCGCAGAACTGGCCATGCAGCTCGAGCTACCAGTGCTGCTGGTGGTTAACTGCTCAAAAACCACCCGCACGGTTGCCGCTCTGGTTCTTGGCTGTTGTGCCTTTGAGCCAAGGCTGCGGTTTGCCGGAGTTATTCTCAACCAGATTGCCACGACCCGGCATGAAACTATTATCCGCCGGGCCATGGAGAACTATACTGATCTTCCGGTTATGGGCATTATGCCGCGCTTGAAGCAGGATATATTTCCCATGCGCCACCTCGGGGTGACGCCGCATCAGGAATACGCAACGGCGGGTGAGGCGGTGGCACGACTGGGCGCTTTGGCCGAGATTCATTTTGATATCGATGCGATCATCTCCAAAATGAAACCGGTCGGAGCCTTGCCGCCCGCCGCATCTGTGGCGTCCCCCCTGTCTGCGCCGCTAACCATTGGAGTCCTGCGGGATGCGGCCTTCCAGTTCTATTACGAAGAAAACCTGGAAGCCCTCAAAGCAGCTGGAGCCCGGTTGGTGATGATCGATGCCTTAACCTCCAGGGTATTGCCCCCTGACCTGGACGGTTTGTATATTGGTGGCGGTTTTCCGGAGACCAGCGCCCGGCAACTGGCGGACAATGTCAGCTTCCGGCAGTCCGTCCGCGATTGTATTGACAGCGGTCTGCCGGTTTACGCGGAGTGTGGCGGCCTCATCTTTCTTGGGAAGTCCATCATTCTAAATGATCGTGAATATCCGCTGGCCGGAGTCTTTCCCGTGACCTTTACCCTGTCCACCAAGCCGCAAGCTCATGGATATTCGGCCTTTACCGTGAAACAACCCAACAGTTTCTACCCGGTGGGAACCCGCGTAAAAGGGCATGAATTCAGATATTCCATGGTGCATCAATGGGATGGTAATGCCGACGAGCTCGTGCTGACGATGGAGCGCGGCACGGGGTTTCAGGAAGGGCGCGATGGCTTGGTAAAAAATAACGTACTCGCCCTCTATACCCATGTGCTTGCATCGGGAACCCCCCAGTGGGTGGAGGGTTTTATCGCCGCTGCCCGCGCCCATAACAAGGGGCGCATAACAGCCGAGAGTGCGTCATGACACAGATTCCGTTCCGCCTGCTTCATTGTGCGCTTGCCAGCTGCGTGCCACGAGAAGGACAGAGGGCATGGTTTGCCAAGAGTAACCAATCGGCAGCTCATTTCGGCCGTCGCCTACTGCATGATCGCTGCCATATGTAACGTTCGTTTCTCCTTTTGACAGTATCGTAAGAACCCTTGATAAAATTATTTTTTCTCATAGGTTGCATCATTTTTTTTCCACACTGCGCTCTTGCGGCCGGACAGGTATCTCTTTCTGCGCCATCGCCGCTTTGCCTCCTTATTCTTTTCCTGTTGCTGCTGATCGTTGTCTGTCTGCTTTGGGTGAGCTTGCAAAAGAGCAAGAGCGCAAGAAAAGAGATTTTCGATCAGTTGCAGCTGGCCCAGCAGACCTTGGACGAAGCGCCTTGGGATATTCTGTGGGTCGATGCAGAGCGAAAAATTGTCCGGACCAATCAGTCAGCCCTGCGATTGGCCGGCAGCGAAAGACAACTGATTGGCTGCGATCTGCTTGAGTTGCAGCCGGAACTGCGCAACCATCCGTTCATTGCCGCACTGCAGACCGGGAAAGAGGCGGCAGCCGATGTTCCCTCTGTCTCCCGTACCCAGGAGGCCTTTGGATGTTCTGTGACAAAAAAAGTTGCGCAGGTTGCAATCAGAGGCAAGCGATTGGTGGTTTGCTATGGGGATTCGCCGACCCATGATGCAGATCAGACTACGGACACGGCACAGAGGGATGCGGCCAACCGAAAAGCATTTCAGCTTGTTGAATCGGCCAGTCGGATGAAGAGTGAATATCTCGCGAATATCAATCATGAGATACGAACCCCGATGAATGCAATCATCGGCTATAGTGAAATGCTGGCTGCAGCGGACCTCGGGCTCAGGGAAAAACGTTTTGTCAGCATCATTCACAAAAGCTGCATGACGCTCGTCTCTATTTTTAATGACATAATGGAACTGTCCAGGATCGATTCCGGCCGGCTGCATATTACACCCAGTGCTATACGCCTGGATGGAGTCATCAACGAGGTGGAGGAATTGTTTCAGGTGGCGGCTGATGAAAAAGAACTGCGGTTCCAGTGTCAAATAGAGCCCGATCTTCCCTTATCCTTTATTCTGGATGGGGTACGTCTCAAGCAGATATTGCAGCATCTCGTCAATAACGCCATCACGTTCACCCATCATGGGGCTGTGGCATTGTCCGTCAGCGGTATGCCATCCAAGGAGCAGTCCGACTGGTATGACCTGTGTTTTCGTGTCCAGGATAGCGGTGTCGGCATTACGGTGTGCGATCAGCAAAAACTCTTCGAACTGTTCCAGCAGCGTGAAAACTCCGTGTCCCCGCAGTATGGCAAGGTCGGCCTGGGGCTTACGCTGTGCAGCCGACTGATTGCCATGATGGGGGGAACGATCAATTTTTCCAGTAGCGAAAACGAAGGTTCTGTTTTCACCGTTGTTTTTAACGATGTTCGCGTTGCCGAGCAGGTTCCCGAGAAGCCGTCAGCCCAGAAGATTCCTTGCGGGGACAAACAGAGCAAGAAACTTTTGGTCGTCGATGACATGGAACTGATCAAGGAAATCTTTGTCGATTTTTTCAAGGGTACGCCTTTTGAGATCGTGACCGCGCATAACGGCGAAGAGGCTCTCCGTGTCGCTGTTGCGGAAAAACCCGACCTGATATTCATGGATCTGAACCTGGCCGGCATGGATGGCCGAGCCGTGACCGAGCGCCTGCATCGGCAGCCTGAGACTGCAACCATTCCTGTGGTGGTCATGACTGGTGATCTCCTGGAGGAGAACGACTATAAACCGCTGTTCGATGAATTCCTTCAAAAACCCTTTCGCTTGGACGTGTTGCAGAACATTGTCAACCGCTGTATGCAATCTTGTCGACATGCGGCACAAACAACGCCCACCGACACGCGTAACAATGGGGAGCACACCTTTACTGCCGGCATTGCAGGCGTCTGGACCGAAGAACTCGAGCAGTTGCATCGACAGGCGCTTGGTTCCGGCAGCCTGTCCGATGCCGCATCCCTGGGGGCGGCCATTCGGGAGGCCGGAATCCATACCAATCAGCTTGAAGTGGCACAACTGGGTGAAGAACTCCTGTTGTATACGGGCGAACCCGATATTGTGGGTGTCGAACGTCTCCTCGTTAAACTTTCCAGGGCCGTACACCGGAAACTGTCATGAACGGAAAGCAGCCTCTTGTCTTTATTGTCGACGATGTTCCTGAAAATATACAGATAGCCATCTCCCATCTCAAGGAGCTGCACTGCAATTTTGCCTATGCAACTTCCGGCAAACAGGCCTTGGAACGAATAGCCGCCACCCGGCCGCAGCTGATCCTTATGGATGTGATGATGCCCGGGATAAATGGCTTTCAGACCGTTGAACTCTTGCAAAAAGATGAGGCGACCCAGTCTATTCCCGTGATTTTTCTTACTGCCAGAGCAGAGTCCGAGGATATTGTCCACGGGTTCAATCTGGGCGGCGTGGATTATATAACCAAACCGTTCAAGGGGGTGGAGCTGCGTTCGCGCGTGCGCAACCATCTGGAGTTGGATGCCTATCGAACGAATCTGGAACGATTGGTGGAGGATCGGAGTCAGGAAGCCGAACTGTTGAAGGATGTGATTATCGAGGCCATGGGTGAGATGGCGGAGTATCGTGATCCCGAAACCGGCAGTCATATCCATCGTACCCGCGCTTATGTCCGTCTGCTCGCCGAAACGCTGGTTTCCAGAGGTTTTTTCCGAGACCAGTTGACCGGTGACTACATTACCTTGTTATGGAAATCAGCGCCTCTCCATGATATCGGGAAAGTCGCCATTCGCGATTCGATCCTGTTGAAGCCCGGCAAACTGACGCCCGAAGAGTTCGATGAAATGAAGGCGCATACCCTGTACGGCGAAGAGGTCATCTCCAATCTTGAACAGATGGCCGGGCGTCCGACCTCTTTTTTAAGTTGTGCCAAGGAAATTGCCGGCAGCCATCATGAAAGATACGACGGCAGCGGCTACCCTCGAGGTCTTGCCGGCGACGCCATACCGGTTGCCGGCCGTATCATGGCTATTGCCGATGTCTACGATGCCCTGATCACCAAACGTGTATATAAAAATGCCCTGTCCCATACCCAGGCCATGACTATCATGATCGAAGAAAAAGGGAGGCATTTCGATCCGATCCTGATCGAAGCCCTCACAGAAGTCGAATCGCTCTTTAATCAGATTGCGGCTGCCAACAGCGATTGATACTCACCTGAATCCGTGACGGCTCAGAGCCTGAGTTGTATTATCAATGCAGTTGCCGCCGTGCAACTGCACCGTTTTTGAACGTTCACGGATTCAGGACACAGCCAACGGGCTGGATTTCCTTAACCTCTTCCATTGCCAGAAGCGTATGAAAAGTTATCAGAAAGAACTGTGGTTTCATGTGCCCACAAGAAGGGCCTTTATCAACATAACCCCGGATGTGGAGCAATGTCTGGCGGAAAGCGGCATTCAGGAAGGATTGTTGCTTTGCAATGCCATGCATATCACGGCTTCGGTATTTATCAACGATGATGAATCCGGACTGCATGCCGATTATGAACAGTGGCTGGAACGGCTGGCACCGCATGAACCGGTCAGTCAGTACCGGCACAACGGGTTTGAAGATAACGCCGATGCCCACCTGAAGCGGCAGGTCATGGGCAGAGAGGTGGTGGTGGCGGTTACCGGTGGCAAATTGCACTTTGGTACCTGGGAACAGATTTTTTACGGAGAATTCGACGGCCGACGGAAAAAACGGGTGTTGGTGAAAATAATTGGTGCATGAAGGGGGGGGGATGTGAAAAGCGGTATGCTTCGATCTTTGGGAAAAGAAGTGTTGGGTGTTTCTCTCCTCTATCTCCTGCTGGCTGCGATGCTGCTGACAGGCCTCACCGGTTGTTTCGGTCAGGATGAGCAGAAGGATAAGGCGGCGGCCCTGACCTTGTTCGGCAATGTCGACATTCGGGAAGTGCAGCTGGCCTTTCAGGATGCGGGCAGAATTGCACGCCTTGCCGTTGATGAAGGGGCCAGGGTGCGGCAGGGACAGGTCGTGGCCGAGCTCGATCCGGCTCGCTACCAGCTGGAATACAGACGCCTGAGCAGTGAGGTGGCGGCCCAGACCCAGGTGCTTGACCGATTGCGCCAGGGGAGCCGCCCCCAGGAAGTGGCAAAGGCCAAGGCCGCAGTGGACGCTGCCAAGGCGACCCTCAAGGAAGCCGAACTGTTTCTGTCCCGTAAAGAGTCGTTACTGCTGACCAATAAAATTTCCCGGCAGGAGATCGACAGTGCCAGGGCCAGAATGCAGACGTCTCTGGCAGCGCTCAAGGAAGCGGAACAGGAAGAATCCCTGATGATTGAGGGGCCGCGGAAGCAGGACATAGCCGCCGCCGAAGCAACCCTGTCCGCCCTTCAGGCCGCCAAAGAACTGGCGGAAAAAAAGCTGACTGATACCAAATTATTGGCACCGACCGACGGCGTTATCCGCAATCGGATTCTCGAGCCCGGTGCCATGGCCGCCGCCGGGGCCCCGGTTCTGACCCTGGCATTGACCAATCCCCTCTGGGTGCGGGCCTATATCAGCGAACCGGATCTCGGTCGGGTGCGGGAGGGAATGCGTGCCGAACTGCGCACCGATTCCTATCCGGACAAGGTGTACAAGGGCTGGGTCGGTTTTATTTCCTCAACCGCTGAATTCACACCGAAAACCGTGGAAACCAAGGAACTGCGCACCAAATTGGTCTACCGGGCCAGGATTTTCGCCTGTGATTCCGAGCAGGAGCTGCGCCTTGGTATGCCGGTGACGGTGACCCTTGACACCTCGAAAAACAATGCATCGGCAGAGGGCGCTGCCCACTGTGAGTAACCGTACTCCCCACAGAGGACGGGTTCGTTGATCAAACGTTTCCATGCCACAGGGTATTTCGGTTAGGTACCCCCCGGCTTTAGCGGGGACACCAACAGTTATACGGCTCCAGCAGCATACAAAAAGGCGTCCCTTTCGGAGACCGCTCTACGGTCCCCAAAAGGAGACTGTATCAACCATGTGCAATGGTGTAAGGAAAAGCGCTGTCTTTACGGCAGCATTGGTCATCTGCAAACGTATGTCCTAACGAGAGGGTCAAATGTGCGGTCGCTTCGCTTTCTACGGCAACGGTTCCTTCGGCTATGAATCCTTCCAGCTACCGGAACCGCCCCTCTTTGCAAACTACAACATCACCCCCGCCCAGAATATCCTCGCTCTTCGTATCGACATTGAATCCGGCCAGGCTGAATATGTCATGCTCCACTGGGGGTTGGTTCCTTTCTGGTCCCGTGCATCCAAAACCAAATTCCCTTTGATCAATGCCAGGGCAGAGGGCATCGAGAAAAAGCCCTCGTTCCGTGGCCCGTTCAAGCACCGACGCTGTATTATTCCTGCAAGTGGTTTCTACGAGTGGAAGATGATTGCGGGACACAAACAGCCGTATTTTATCCGTCCTGTCGA
>JBFJXW010000027.1:0-26645 GCA_041622895.1 Desulfobulbus sp.
CCCCCGGCGAAAATCAACAGCGCGTAGTCATGCAGCCTGAAGGCGATCAGCTGGGCGGTGATGGTAGTGCCGATTTCCGCACCAAGAATGACGCCCATGGCCTGGACATAGGTCATCAGCTGGGATTGAACAAGGCCAACAAGCATAACCATGATAGCACTGCTGGACTGTACCATCATGGTGGCAAAAGCACCGACAAGCAGACCGTACAGGCGGTTGGATGTCAAGGCCGCCATCAGCGCCCGCATACGTTCGCCCGATATTTTCTTCAAGCCGTCGCTCATGGTGTTCATGCCGTAGAGAAAAACGGCAATGCCACCTATGAAATACACAATGATGTATTGATAGGGCAGAGGTGTACTCATGATAGGGGCAGAATCATGATTGGCGCGCACCGGCGGCTACCGTTGCATGCAGGTAACATCCGGCTGCTATTCCCTTTCGGTATATATCCCATCAAGGGTGCTACAATGTTGTTCAGCCTCTGAGACGTTCGGGATCAAACAGGTTCGTTTCCATGTGTTTGATCTCATCAATGCCGGAAATTACAATTTTAGGATCGATTTCCAATTCCTCGGCAGGCCGTTTGTTCTCGTAGTCAAGGTTGGAGAGGATATGCCGGATGCAATTGAGCCGTGCCTTCTTCTTATTATCAGAGCGAATTATGGTCCAGGGGCTCAGGGTCCGGTTGGACTCGTTGAGCATCTGAAATTTTTTCACGGTGTACTGGTCCCAGTAAGTCTGGGCCAGGTTGTCCACCGGTGAGAGTTTGTATTGCTTGAGAATATCGGTTTTACGGGACTCGAAACGTTTGGCCTGCTCGTTCTTGGAGACCGAGAAGTAGAATTTGAACAGTTTAATGCCGTCCTTGACAAGCATTTCTTCAAACAGCGGCACATCTTTCAAAAAACGTTTGTGCTGTTCATCGGTGCAAAAGCTCATCACCGGTTCCACCATGGCGCGATTGTACCAGGAGCGGTCAAACAGAACCAACTCGCCGGCAGCCGGCAGATGGGGAACATAGCGTTGAAAATACCATTGCGTCGCCTCTTTGTCGCTGGGTGCGGCCAGGGCAACGATGCGGGTGTTGCGGGGGTTGAGAAAGGCTGAGATGCGGTTGATGGTGCCCCCTTTGCCGGCGGCGTCGCGGCCTTCGAAAATGGCAAGAACCCGGGTGCCGTTTTTTTTCATATCCTGCTGCAGCTTCATCAGCTCGATCTGCAGTTTTTTCAGCTCCATCTCATAGGCAAGGGTCTCCTTGCTCACCCAGACAGCAAGATGATTCTCGCTCTTTTGGGTCTCTTTGAATTGCAACGCAGTCCCTTCCTGCAGTTTAAAGGCAACGGCTTGACTGCAGTCGTCTTTTTTCTCTTTAACGATATCGTTTTTCTTTTTTTTGTTACCCATGTGGTCCCTCAAGGGCTCGAAGATTGATTTGTGGTACAATGACAGCGGTCTTGGTGCGCAGTAATCAGGGTACTGTATTTTCAGTGGCACATTTTTCGATGAAAGAAGTATGGTTGCAAGTATATATGCAAGGTTGCATAGTTTATATGAAAAATCCAATGAATCAGAACGGGCAATAAAAATACATTGTCGGCAAGCAAGAGACCGGCACAGCAAACCAGGAGGAAATCGATGAACGAGTTGGTCAAGACGTTGGATGCTTTTTTGGCAACATGGGAAGACAGTCCGGAGCACAACAAACAGGGGTTTGTCCGCCTGAAAGATCTGCTGCTTGCCAAGGAAGGGATTGCCCTGGAATTTCATCCTCGTCCCGGGCTGACCTATTCGCTCAGAGCCTCGTATCCGCAGCATGGACGACCGTTGTTTGTGATGATCGATGTCATCGAGGATCAGCCGCGCTGGCTGTCCGTCTGTTTTTTTGGCGATATGATTCAGGATCCGGAAGAGCAGGGTGCCTTCGTTCCGGGAGGACTGCTGGGCGAGGATGCCCTCTGTTTTGATCTTGATACCTACACCGAGGACGGGGTGGGATATGTCGCGACTCGGATCGAAGAGGCCTATCGATCCGCATCCGGCGGTTGATATCCTAAGGGGAACGCTCCTTGTCTTTAGCTTGCGCCACGGCGTACCAGACTTCTTTCTGTCGAGCTGTTCAATTAATCTTGGTTGCGGTGCGGAACATTTCTCCGTAGATAGCCGGCAATTGATGCTTTTCCAGGGCCTTGACCACCGCTGCAACATCATAGGGACAGCGGTGGTGGCTGACGGTAATACTCCCTTTCTCTATCTCCAGAATAGCATAGGAGGCCTCGGGTCGGCCATCGAACATTCTGCCCGCCGAACCCGGATTGATGAAGTGTACCCCCTTGACGTACTTGTGATACGGGGAGTGTGAATGACCGGTGATTACCACCTGGCAGGTGCAGTCTTTTACCAGTTCTTTAAAACGTTTTTCCGGCGTGTCGGTATAGAGTAACTCTTCGTGATCAGCCGGGCTGCCGTGAAAAAGACCGACAAAGGTCCTGCCGAGACGAAGAATTTTTTTCTTTTTTAATTTCAGGAGAAATTCAATGTTCTCCGCAGTGAGCATGGCGGCTGTACTGGTGTACATAATCCGCTTTTCTGCTTTGGTCGGTTTTTTGAAGGTTTTCCCTTTCAGCAGTTTGATTACCTTGTCGTCGGTGTTGCCTCGGATGGTAAAAGCGTTGTGCTGACGCAGCCATTCAATGGTCTCGTTGGGGAAGGGGGCATACACCGTGGTGTCGCCGCAGTTGAGGATCTGCTCGCAGCCAAGCGGTTCAACCTGGCGGTTGATTGCTTCAAGAGCCGGATAATTACCATGGATATCACTCAGCAGAAGAATTTTCATTCGTTTCAGATGCTCGCAAGCGTACGTTGAAGGGATCGGGAAAATGAATCTGTCAGCCGCGTTATATCAAACAAACACTGTGCAGCAGGCGCACCCCGCTGAACTGTTTTAAAGAAGCGGTCCTACCAGCAGGGCGATGTTTTCCAGGAGCCGCTGACCGTAGGAGCGGGCCTTAAAGGTCAGAGCGTCATGTTCGGTTGCCGCGTTCATGTACTTCTGCTGCAGTTCCCTGATTTTGCACGTAAAATCCCTGTCGTAGATGAAAAGGGTCATCTCGAAGTTGAGCCAGAAACTGCGCATGTCAAGGTTGACCGAGCCGAACAGGCAAAAATCACTGTCCACCGTTATGGTTTTGGTATGCAGCAGGCCGCCGGAAAACCCCAAGATTCGCACTCCGGCCCCGGTCAGAGCCTCGTAGCGTGCCCGGCTGGCATAATGCACCAGGCGGCTGTCGTTTTTCTCGGGGACAATGACCGTTACCTCGACCCCTCGTTGCGCCGCTGATTTGAGTGCCGCCAGCATGGCGTTGTCCGGCACAAAATAGGGTGTGGTGAGAATCAGTTCTTTGCGGGCAGCGTAGATGGTGGTCAGCAGCAGGTTGTGGATGGTATCTTCACCGAATCCCGGTCCTGAGGGCGCCAGCTGGACCAAGGCTTCACCGGCAGGGTCCACCGGATGGATATCCGTGGTTCCGGAATATTCGGTCAACCGTTGTTTTTTTTCCAGCAGCCAGTCAAACATGAAGGCTGCAGTCAGCATTTCCACAACCGGTCCCGTAATCCGGACCATGGCGTCAATCCATTCGCCCAACCCGCCGTGCTGCTTGAAAAAACGCGGGTCCACCAGGTTCTGGCTGCCGGTATAGGCGATTTTGCCGTCAATGATGGCAATTTTACGGTGGTTGCGCAGGTCGATGCGCACAAACAGCGCCCGGATGAGTCCTGCAGGCAGGGCCTCCTCCAATTGTACCCCGCTCTCCCGCAGTTTTGCTGCGGCTGCGCTGCGTAAAAATACTTTCGAACCGATGCTGTCCAAGAGTACCCGGCAGGTGATCCCTCGTTTACTCGTTGCGATCAGCGTTTCGATCAAGATATCGGCCAGACCGCCTTCGTTGAGAATATAAAATTCCAGATAGCAACTGGATCGGGCGTTGCGTATATCGTTGAGCAGGGCCTGAAAAAAAGCATCTGCCCCTTCGATCAATTCCAACTTGTTGCCAGGGCGTGTCGGGATGCCGACGGTAGCGATGATCTGTCGATGCAGCGGGATGCACTCCGGGTTGACCGGCAGCCAGTTAATATCGGGATTGCTCTGCAAAGCGTCGGTCCATTCCTGGATAACCGAGCGGTCTTGTATCAGGCGCTTTGCCCGTCGTTCCCCCAAACGGTTTTCGCCAAACAGCAGGTAGGTGACTGCGCCGACAAAGGGCAGCAGCAGAATGACTACCAGCCAGGCAAAAGAGACACTGGGGGCCCGTTTGCGCATGATGACGCGCAGGGAAAAGCCGATGCGGATGGCAAGATCGGCAAGAAAAAGTGAGGCGGTAAGTCCCCAGGTAAAAATGTCCATCACGCCACCAGGAAATGGTGCAGGGAGAGGAGTGGAAGCCTGTCGTCTGCCGTTGACCGGGGCTGGAAGTTGATAACGATGATGTATTTCCTTGAAAGAGCCATTGATGGATGCACAGCACGTCTCGACATTCTGGACTTGCTGGATGAGCCGCTCTCTAAAATGTCATAAAACTCAATACATAGTCAAGGGAATAACCGTTGTCCGGTTATTTTCACTCTTTTCTTTTGTCTACTATCTGGGTAGAGTGTCGGCAAACACCAATGTTTAAGTAACATCTATTAACGACAGGATATTCTATGCAGGTTAAAGGATTTTCAGCTGCCGCGGTTCAGGCCGGAATTCGGTATGCTGACCGGTTCGATCTGGGGCTGATCTATTCTCAAGTGCCGGCGGTTACCGCTGGGACCTTCACTACCAACAAGGTCAAGGCCGCCCCGATCCTTCTTGATATGGAACGGTTGCGAACTGGCCTGGCACAGGCTGTACTGGTCAACAGCGGCAATGCCAATGCCTGTACCGGCAAAGTAGGGATGGACGTGGCCCTGGCCACGAGCGCCATAGCGGCACGGGAACTGGGGGTCGAAGAATCCCTGGTGCAGGTGGCCTCGACCGGCGTCATCGGTCAGCAGCTGCATACTGAACCGTTTGCCCGCTCCATGCCGCTGCTTGTGGAAAAGTTGTCTGCTGACGGCTTTGAGGATCTTGCCAAGGCCATCATGACCACCGATACCGTGCCGAAGATTGCCACTGCCACGGTGAGCATCGATGGGGTGGAAACTTCTATCCTTGGTATTGCCAAGGGATCGGGGATGATCATGCCCGATATGGCCACCATGCTCTGCTTTGTGGTCACCGATGCCCGTATCGTCTTTCCGGTGCTTAACCAACTGGTGAAAGATGGGGTGGAACGGAGTTTTAATCGCATCACCGTGGATGGTGATACCTCCACCAACGATATGGTCTTGGTGATGGCCAACGGGGCTGCGGAAAATGCCTGGATTGACGAGGGGAATATCGAGGCGGCAACACTTTTTGGCGAGGCCCTGTACGGCGTGTTCAAAGAACTGGCCCTGAAAATCGTCGCCGATGGTGAAGGCGCGACCAAGCTGGTCACCATTAAAATTACCGGAGCACGAGATGACGAAGAGGCCATGAGCGCCGCCCAGACCATCGCCAACTCCGCTTTGGTTAAAACTGCTTTTTTTGGCGAAGATGCCAACTGGGGCCGAATCATCGCCGCCCTTGGCCGCTCGGAGTGCAACTTTGAGCAGGAAAAGGTCACTATCAGTTTTGACGATGTTATCCTGGTGGAAAACGGTTTGGTCCTCGACGCGGAACGCGAAGCTGCAGCCACTCGGGTGTTAAAGCAAAAGCAATTTACCGTCACGGTCCATTTGAATGAGGGCAGTGCCGAGACCGAAGTCTATACCTGTGATTTTTCCTATGATTATGTGAAAATTAACGCTGACTATCGGAGTTGAGGCACTCAATCGATGCAAGGACCCAGCACGGATACCTGGTTTATGCCCGATACCCTGCAGACCGATGCGCTGATATCTGCACTTTCCGGGGCGTTCGGTTCCGTTGATGCACCCCAGTATTCAGCCACCGTGGTGTATGCTGATACGTTTGACTGGCGACTCTTTAGACAGGGGTATATCCTGCATTGTCATGGTCGCGCTTGGACTTTGTACCATGGCCATAACGGTGAGGTCACCGTGCAGCAGGCCGGTCCGGATTTAAAACGATCCTGCATGAGCCAGGATTTTCCTCATGGCAAGCTCCGGGAAATGCTTGAACCGTTGCTTGGTATCCGCTGTCTGCTGCCGCTGACCACAATATCGATAACCGGCCGTCAGATCCGTCTGCTCAACCGGGATGAGAAGACTGTTGTTCGTATCGTTTTTGAAGAGCAACGTCTGGCTGCATCAGGGCCGGTTTTTCGTTTGGTTCGGCTTTTCGCCGTTCGGGGGTATGATGAAGAACTGACCAGGGTTCGACGGATTCTTGCAGAAAAGGGGGTAACCCGGACCGCTTCGCCCCTGACCGGATTTGAGGAAGGATGCAAACTGGCCGGTCGCCGGCCGCTTGATTACAGTTCGAAATTTACCCTGGAACTCGATGCAGGTTGCACCGCCCGCGAGGCTATGGTTCGTATCTACCGGCACCTGCTCACTGCTATTGAAAAAAATATTCCCGGTGTACTGGAAGACCTTGATTCGGAGTTTCTGCACGATATGCGTGTTGCCATCCGGCGTACCCGTTCCGGGTTGAGTCTGGTAAAACATGTTCTCCCCGTGGCTGTGGTTACCTCGTTTAAGAAGGATTTCGCCGTACTGGGACGTTTGACTGGTCCAACCCGGGATCTCGATGTCTATCTGCTGCAACAGCATGACTACCTCGCCCGCTTACCGGCCGCCTTGCAGCCGGGGATGCGTTCGTTTTTCGCCGATCTTGCCATCAAACGACAGGATGAACAGAAAAAAATGGTGCGGGCGCTAAAGGCAAAGAAAAACAAGGCCATTCTCAAATCCTGGAAACACTACCTGGCCTCCGAGGACCGGAAACCGGCTCCCCTGGCAGGGATGGCAGTGAACGATTTAGCCGGACAGATTATTTTTCGACGCTTCAAACGAGTCATGAAGGACGGTCAAGCGTTGGCTGCGGCAACACCTGATGAGGCCGTGCATGCGTTGCGCATTCAATGCAAAAAGCTGCGTTATACCATAGAATTCTTCAGTTCACTGTATCCTGAGGCGGGGATACAAAAAGTTGTCCGGCAACTGAAGAAACTTCAGGATATCCTCGGTGTTTTCAACGATCTCTCGGTGCAGCAGCAGATGCTCCGGCATACGCTGGAGGTATTGGAGCCCGGAACCCGGCATCATCTCGAACAGGCAGCTGCCCTTGGAGGATTATTGCACAGCCTTTTTGGCGAGCAGCAGGAATTGCGCAACCATTTCGCTGAGGCCTTTGCCCAGTTCAGCGATCCGGAGAACACGGCCTTATTCATCGATCTGTTCAAAACAACAGGAGAGGCCCCATGAGTATCATTGCCGTGTACAATATCAAAGGAGGGGTCGGTAAGACCGCCACTGCAGTCAATCTGGCCTACCTGTCTTCCGTTGATAACGGTAAAACCCTGCTCTGTGATATGGACCCGCAAGGTTCAGCCTCCTATTATTTTCGCATCCGCTCACCTAAAAAATTCAGTAGCAAGAAATTGCTCAAGGGCGGAAAGCATATTGAGCAGAATATCAGGGGAACCGATTTTGCGGGTCTTGACATGCTGCCCGCTGATTTCTCCTACCGCAACATTGATATTGCCCTTGATGATTTCAAGAAATCACAGCAGCGCCTGAGCAAGGTGCTGCACCCTTTGCAGAGCGAGTATGAGCGCATTTTTCTTGACTGCCCGCCCAACATCACCCTGTTGTCAGAAAATATTTTTTATGCGGCCGATTATATTCTGGTACCGATTATTCCCACCACGTTGTCGCTGCTCTCCCTGAAACAACTGTTTGCCTTTCTGGATAAAATCGGACAGAGGCGTAACAAGGTACTGATATTCTTTTCCATGGCGGAAAAGAGGAAAAAAATGCATATGGAACTGATGCAGGCCATGCAGAAAAAATCCGGTGTCCTGCATTCCATTATTCCCTATTTGGCGGATATCGAACGAATGGGCATATATCGGCAGCCGGTGACCGCTGCCCTGCCCGCATCTGTGGCCGCCAGATCGTACGAGAAACTCTGGAATGAAATCTGCGATTATCTTGCCCTCTGATCAAAAACGTCTTCTTATCTGCCGTCACGCCAAATCAAGCTGGCATGATGCAACACTCAGCGACATCGAACGACCGTTGAATAAACGCGGTCAGCGTGATGCTCCGGAAATGGGCCGTCGTTTGGTCCGCCTTGGCATCCAGCCGGACCTTATTGTGTCCAGCCCGGCTGTCCGCGCCCGAACCACGGCCGAACAGTATGCCCAGCACCTCGGATATCCGCCGGAACGAATACAGATTGACCCCTGTCAGTACGCAGCAACAGTGCCGATTCTGCTGACCCTGCTGCAGAAAATCGAGGCGCAGTACACTACCGTGATGCTGGTGGGCCATAATCCGGAATATACAGCCCTGGCAAATTTTCTTGGTGGCCTGCACATCGATAACATCCCAACCTGCGGTATAGTCGCTTTGGACTTCCCTGTGGTTTCCTGGCAGGATATAGCACCAGGCAAGGGAGTGTTATCTTTCTTTGATTTCCCAAAAAACAATGGGTAGCTGCGGGCCTTTCCGTTTCGATTCTTACTGCTTGGCTGAGTGCACAGGCACCGGAGATACCGCCGGCAGGGAGAGAGGATTTTGATCATGAGCGTGCAAAAATCCTGTGCCGAAAAAAAACCGATCTGCATGCAATGTAAACATTTTTATGTCACGTATGATCCCCGACTGCCACGGGGATGTAGAGCGTACGGCTTTAAAAGCACGACGATGCCCTCCCAGGCTGTGTTTTCGAGCTCAGGAATGCCATGTCAGTTTTATACAGCTCGCTCGACCGCTTGATGCGAGATCTATCGGATTGCTCTCAATCCAACGGACCAAGCACAACAAATCGTACCTCGTGCAGTCTTCCTTTTACAGATATCAAACTAGATTTTTCCTTGGAAGCTGGTAGAATTGTCCTTCATCCCCTTGCCGGTTCATCGGTTAAACCCACACGCAAAACCTATAAGATAAAATTGATGGCTACACAGGCTGCCGCAGGTCTGCTATTTCGCGTCAATTCCATCTTGGTACAAGTATTCGGAGTTGAAACAGCATGAAATTGTCAGCATTCGGTGAGAAACTTTCTTCGGGCGCCGGAATCCTGTCATTGATGGATGATCTCGGCAACGCCCTTGCCGAAGGCGGGAAAATCATGATGGGCGGGGGCAATCCCGGCCAAATCCCGGAAATAGAGGAAGTCATGCGCCAACGGTTGCAGACCCTGATTGATGATGAACAGGGGCTACGTAAACTGATCGGTATCTATGATCCTCCCCGGGGAGAGGGTGCGTTTCTCAAGGCCATGGCGGCGCTGTTGCGTCGCGAATACGGCTGGGACCTCACAGAGGAAAATATCTGCCTGACCAACGGCAGCCAGGGGGCCTTTTTTCTGTTGTTCAACATTCTAGCAGGACCGACGTCCGGTGGCGGTAAACGGAAAATTCTGTTGCCTATGGCCCCGGAATACATCGGCTATGCCGATCTTGGCCTGAGTGATGATTTTTTCACCTCGGTGCGGCCGCGAATCGAGGAGATCGGGGACCATTTTTTCAAATATCGGGTCGATTTCGATCGGATCACCATAAACAATACCATCGGTGCCATCTGTGTTTCGCGGCCCACCAACCCGACGGGTAATGTCCTCACCGACGAGGAGATCGCCGGACTGGCAAGGCTGGCCGAAATTCATACCATTCCGCTGATCATTGACAATGCGTACGGGCTGCCCTTTCCAGGGATGATGTACTCCGAGGCAACCCCGGTCTGGAACGAGCATATTATTCTGAGCATGTCGTTGTCCAAATTCGGTCTGCCCGCGGTGCGCACCGGAATTGTTATCGCCAATAAAGAACTGATTCGCATCCTGTCCGGCGTCAATGCAGTGGTCAATCTGGCGCCAGGCAGTTTCGGAGCCATGCTGACCACGGAAATTATCCAGACGGGTGACATCATCCGTTTGAGCCGCGAAGTGATCCGGCCCTTTTACCAGCAGAAAATGGAAAAAGCGCTGGCCTGTATTGAAGATTCGTTTTCCGGCCTGCCGTACAAGATACATGTGCCAGAAGGGGCCATGTTTCTCTGGTTGTGGTTTCCCGGGCTTCCACTGTCCAGCCGTCAACTATACGAGCGGTTGAAGGTCAGGGGGGTGGTGGTGGTTTCCGGTGATTATTTCTTTCCCGGCCTGGCCCCGGGTTGGCAGCATGCCGAGGAATGCCTGCGCGTGACTTACAGCCAAGACGAAGAAGACGTACGGCGGGGCATAGGCATCATTGCCGAGGAAGTCCGCGCTATTTTTGCCGAATTTCAGTAATAAGGAAGCGAAGGTGCGACGTCTGATTATTTTGCTGCTTACCCTGTCACTGCTGCATGGGACCGCTTACGCCGCCTGTGAGAGGGGGGATTGCAAGAATGGGCCGGGGCGCTTGAAAGATAGTGCCGGTCGTGTATATGAGGGCGATTTCCGGCAAGGATTTCTTTGGGGACCTGGGCGACTTATATCTCCGGATGGATCGGTTTATGAGGGGGATTTTGTCAAGGGCCGCTATCATGGTGAAGGGACACTGATCGGCAAGGACGGCAGAAAATATACAGGTGCATTTCGCAACGGCGTCATTCAGGGCAAAGGCACCTTGGCGTATCCCGATGGTATGGAGTATTCCGGCGAGTTTGACCTGGGGCGATTCAGCGGCAAAGGTACCTTGTTTTATCCTGATGGCCGCGAATATAGTGGGGATTTTCGCAATAATATCATCCAGGGCAAAGGGAAATTGCTGTATACTGATGGGTCGTCCTTTGAGGGGGAATTTGCCGACGGCAAACCGGCGGGTCAGGGTGTTCGACGTTACCTTGACGGGTCACGGTATACTGGAAGCTTTATCGATAACCGCCGGGAAGGGCAGGGCGTACTGGAATTGGCGGACAGCACCCGCTATGAAGGAATGTTTCATAACGATTTGTATCACGGTCCGGGCAAATTGACCACTGCCGAAGGGGTTGTGCAAAGCGGCACCTTCGTTGATGGGTATCTGACCGGCAAAGGGACTGAGACCAGACCGTACAATCAGGTCTATACCGGTAATTTTGACAAGGGACTTCCCCATGGGAAGGGAAGTATGCAGTACAGTGATGGTTCCCGGTATAAAGGTGACTGGGTGGCCGGTAAGCGCCAGGGCAAAGGAAACTTTACTGCTGCCGACGGGAGCCGCTACGATGGTGCATTTGTCAATGATATGATGGAGGGCCAGGGACGATTAAAGAAAAAAGATGGCACGGTGTTTACCGGTACATTTGTCCAAGGCCACCCCGTGCAGCCACCGCCTTTGCCGGAGGCGCGGGAAAGGGCGGCAACGATTGACTCTCCCGAGGAGCTGCAGCCCTTGTCGACTGATCACGCGGAGAAAGGTCTGGCTGCAAACAATGAGGTTAAGACGGTCGAGGTACCTGCAGACATGTCGGTAGCCGAGGTGCCTGCCGTTAAAGAGTCACAGCCGATATTTGAAAAGAAACCGATCGGACAGCAGGTTGTACCGGTGAATAAACAGGAGGATGAAAATACTGGGCCCATCGCTTTTTTTGCGAGAAAACCAGAAAAAAGTACATCCCATCTCGGCCTCTATACCTTTAAAGGTGTGTTGTACAGTGATCCGCAGGCCAAGGAACCATTTACCGGTGAGGCCGTTAATACTCTTGCCGATGGCAGTCTTTATAAAGGCAGCTATGTGTCTGGTCTGATGGATGGAAAGGGGCAATTGGTGTTGGCCAATGGCGATCAATATGAAGGCGGTTTCAGTAAAGGGCGTATGGAAGGTAACGGAACCTATACCTATGCCGATGGCCGCAAGTATACCGGAGATTATCGCTCCGGTCTGAAAAATGGCGAAGGAACCTATACCTATCCGGATAAATCCCGTTATACGGGAATGTTCAAGGATGACCAGTTTGAAGGAGACGGTGTATATGTGTTTCCAGATGGCAGTCGGTACGAAGGGACATTCCGCAACGGTCTGTTTTCCGGGCAGGGAAAGCTGACCTATACGGACGGTAAAGAATACGTCGGTTCCTTTGCAAACGATCTTCCTCATGGTGAAGGCGTACTGCTGTCATCAGACGGGAGTGCGTATGAGGGCGCTTTTGCCAACGGTCGACGCAACGGGCGAGGAAAAATAACCTATCCAGACGGGCGGATAGTGGAAGGAGAATTCCGGGACGATAAACTGCAACAATGAAGAACAAAGAAAAAACGCTTCCGTCTTCCTCGTACCATTGCTGCGGCAATACAGATGGGCGGCGGATAACGGAGGAGTTCTGCAATCGTGTTGCCCCGGTCATTCCGCACCGGGGATTCGTGAATAGATGAGATTGAAAAAGGAGAACAAGATGTTGTGGCAATACCGGACCATTCTTTTTGAATTTACCAAAGATGGCCTGCTGGGAGATAAATACGTTGATGATGAGGACATGGAGAAGACGCTCAACGAGTTTGGGGCTCAGGGGTGGGAGCTGGTCAATGTGTCGCTGTTACAGGATGGACTGTTAGTCTTCCTCAAACGTCCTGATGAAGGGGATGCGCCTGTTGAACAGCCAAAACCGGCCGAGCCGGAGGAACCGCCCGTTATGCAGAAACGTCCCGACATATTCTCTCGGAACCGTGCTGCCGCCGAACGGATTTATGCAAATGAGCGTGAACCTAAGCACAATACTGATCGCCAACGAAAAAATGTCATCCAGACAGACGAAACGGATTTTATCGGTGGTATCAAAATATCCTGATTGTAAAATTTTGAAGCAGCGACGACGGGTGTGGGGGGACAGATTGTATGGGGTTGTATATTGTTAAACGGTTTCTGCTCATGCTCCCCACCTTGTTCGGGGTGATGCTCATTACTTTTGGCATCACCCAATTCGTTCCAGGCGGCCCTGTGGAGCGGATGATGGCACAACTAAGCGGCTACGGAGCCGGTGGTGAGACCGGGAGTAGCGGTCTTTATCAGGGAAACAAGGGGCTCGACAAGGAACGGGTTGAACAGTTGAAAAAACTGTATGGTTTTGACAAACCACCGTTGACCCGATTCATAACCATGATGCGACAGTATCTGGTTTTTGATTTTGGCCAATCCTATTATCATCACATGAGCGTTGCCCAGTTGGTCGTTTCCAAACTACCGGTGTCCATGTCGCTTGGGCTCTGGAGTTTTTTCATTGTCTATTCATTGTGTATTCCTCTCGGCATAGCCAAGGCGGTTCGTGACGGCTCCACCTTTGATATCCTGACCAGCGCGGTTATCCTTGTTGGTTATGCCATCCCCGGCTTTGTTCTGGGAATTGTGCTTATTGTGTTGTTCGGCGGCGGCAGTTTCTGGAACATTTTTCCCCTGCGCGGGCTGATATCGGACAACTGGCATGCGTTACCCCTGATGGGTAAAATTCTCGATTATCTTTGGCACATGGTGCTGCCGATTATCGCCTCCACCGTGGGCAGCTTGGCGGTGATGACCCTCTTGACGAAAAATTCGTTTCTCGAGGAGATACGTAAACAATATGTGATTACAGCACGGGCCAAGGGGTTGGATGAAAAACAGGTACTGTACAAGCATGTCTTCCGTAATGCCATCATCCCAATTATCACCGGCTTTCCCGGCAGTTTCATCACTGCTTTTTTCACAGGAAGTTTACTGATCGAAACCATATTTTCTTTGGACGGCATGGGGTTGCTGGCTTATGAATCGGTCATGAACCGGGATTATCCGGTGGTTCTGGGAACGTTGTACTTTTTCACCATCATCGGCCTTATTTCCCGTTTACTCTCTGATCTCTCCTATGTGCTGGTCGATCCCCGGATCAGTTTTGAAGGCAGGCCATAGGATGGAACACCGAAAAAACAGGGGGGCCAGCCTGGGGCGCCGGCGATGGGCGCGCTTCAGGAACAACCGGCGTGGTTACTATTCACTGGTATTGTTTCTCATCCTCTTCGGCATTAGTCTGTTCGCCGAGGTGCTCAGCAACGACAAGCCCCTGTTGGTTCACTACGAGGGCCGCTATTATTTTCCCTTGGTACGGATGTATCCGGAAACGGTTTTCGGCGGCTTTTTTGAAACAGAGACCGATTACCATGATCCCTATATTCTAGAGAAACTGACGACCGGCGGGAACATGGTCCTCTTCCCGCCCAATCCTCACAGTTTCAATTCCATCAACCTGAGCCTGGACCGTCCCGTTCCCTCGCCTCCAACCTGGGTAAATATCTTAGGAACCGATGATCGTGGTCGCGATGTCTTGGCCCGACTTATCTATGGTTTCCGGCTCAGTATCCTCTTCGGGCTGGCTTTGACCGCTATAGGAACCTTGCTGGGTATCGTCGCCGGCGCGTTACAGGGGTATTTTGGAGGTCGTTTTGATCTCTTTTTTCAACGTTTTATTGAACTCTGGGGTTCCATGCCTGAGTTGTACCTGTTGATCATCTTTGCCTCGATTTTCAAACCGAGTATGGTGCTGCTCCTGATCCTGTTATCAATGTTCGGCTGGATGGGGTTGTCGGATTATGTGCGGGCTGAGTTCCTCAAGGGAAGAAACATGGAGTTTGTGAAGGCCGCTAAAGCCTTGGGTGTGGGAAATATTACCATCATGTATCGCCATTTGTTACCTAACAGCATGACCCCGGTAATAACCTTTCTTCCGTTTCGGATGTCCGGGGCGATTTTGGCCCTGACCAGTCTCGATTTTCTCGGTTTGGGAGTACCGCCCTCCACACCAAGTCTCGGGGAATTGCTGGCCCAAGGTAAGGGTAATATCGATGCGTGGTGGCTTTCTCTTTCCACCTTCATTGTTCTTGTAGGTACGTTGGTCCTGCTTATTTTCATCGGTGAAGCACTTCGTGAAGCATTTGATCCGAGAAAATAAAAAAAGGAACCAACGATTGCTCGCTGGTTCCTAAGATCAATGATGTGAAGGTGTATCAGTGTTTGTGATGCATCTCATGTCGCAGCGCGGCAAATTCTTTTTTGATATTCGCGCGTAGTTCGGAAAGCTCGAAATACAGTTCCTTGGCCGTGTATGCAAATTGCGGCTCTTGATCGTGATTTGTTGGTGTCGGCACAAGGGGCATTGCGGAGCAGGCCTGCTGGAGCCAATTGGTAAAACGACTGACCGCTTCCGTTACCACCTCGGGGTTACTTTGCCCCGCAAAAAGACATTCGTAGAGAAAATTCACTAATTTTTCCGTAGCTGCATCGTCTTTGTTGGGCAGACGAATCAGCAGGATGATCACTGAATCAAGTAATTGTACCAACGACTGTTGCTCGGTGGAGAGTTGCTCCGCTTTCAGCTGGGAGAGCAGCGTTGTGGATTCTGCAGCCCTCTCAAGAGAGGGGGTACGGACAAGCCCTGGCAATCGGGCGCCAAGGGCGGCCAGGTGAATTTGTCTGCGCTCTTCGAGCGAAAGCATTGCGGGAATAGGTTCTTGACCGGATTTAGCGGCCATTCCCTGGCCATCATCAAGAGTCGCTTCGAGCGCTTGTGTCAGTTCATCCTCGGTTGTGACGGCCGGTGTATCTTCATCATCTTCACTGGCGTCAAAGAAGAAATTCAGGTCTCGTTCAAGTGCATTATCCAGCGCAGATTCATTATTGGCTGTCCATTCCTCCAAGTTTTCGGCTGGCGGATTGAACTGATCTTCTTGCTGTTTTTCCACCGTTCCCATCACTGCAGATTCAATGTTGAGCTTCGGTGCGGCTGAGGATTCCTCTTCCTCGTCTGTACCAAAGAAGAAATCGAGTTTTTCCTCAATTTCATCCATGGGAGCCGAATCCAGGGAAGCCACAACCTCGTCTTCTGAAAAACCTCGATCTTCCTCGCTATCGGCGAGAGCTGCTTGTATGCCGCTTTCTTCATCAAAAAAGAGTGAGCGTTCAGCATCATCCGGTGCGTGTTGAGCGGATACTTCTGTTTCAGCAGATCCCTCCACGGCTTCGGCAAAGAAATTATCCAGTTTGCTCTCGATATCGAGAACGCTTTGATCGGATTGCGACACGTCTTCCGCAAGTTCAGTACGTTCAGCCGGTTGGTCCACTCCGGAGAGCGCTTCGGTGAAGGAGTCTTCAGAAAAATCAAAATCGATATCAGCAAGAGCTGCCACTGGTTCAGGCGTATCGCCCGGTATCTCTTCCGATGTCGGAAGAGATACTGCAGGAGGTTCGATAGGCGGGCCTATCGTTCCATTGTCAGGTTCAGCAAACAGAAAATCGAGTTGTTCGGCCAGGTCGCTCTGAGCCGGGAGATCGAGCGGTTCGGCATCCTCATTAAAACCAGCGAGTTCATCGGCATCGGAGAGTGCAGGCATTAAGCCGCGCTTACTGCTGAGGCTGGACTCAATAAAATCATCTGCCAGTTCATCGTCAACCGGATGAATAGCATCTGGCGGCAAGATTTCATCGGGGTACTGGACATCGGAAGTTTCCATGGCCGGTTTGGCGTCCATGGCGAATAGAGAGTCTATTTCGGCCTCAAGGGTACCCGTAGATAGCAGATCGGAATCCTGGTCCGTTTTCAATTCTATGGCGAAATCTTCGCCCAACAGGTCCGGTGCGGCTGCTGGCGTATCTTTCACGGCCTGAGCTTCCTGATCGGCTTCAACATCAAAGTGTGCCGGTGCGCTGATCTCATCGACCATTTCATCGATGGCTATCTCATCAGTGAGCGTTCTCGACGGGGCAGCGATGAGCATCTTCAGGTTATTGAGACGATTGATTCGGTCAACCAAAATATCTTGAATGGTTTTTTGATCGAGGGCCTGTTCGTCCGTTGCTGCAACTTGTCCCAGGGATTCGTTGAAAAAATGAAGCAGGGTAAAAGCCTCGGGATGCGCCTCAGCCCGTTCTTCCGCAATGTAATCGCCAAGTGCCTGCAAACCCTGAACCAGCACCAAGGCAGGTTTGTTATCGGCAAATTTCTCATAAAACTGAGAGAGTTTATTGTTGAACTGCTGAAGACTTTCATCAGTCACTTCCCAGTCCAGGCTGAGAACGGCCGCTTTGAGTTCCTTGGTCGGATTCGATTCTTCGGAATGGGATTGTTGCATCACGGCCACAACATTTTCCACCGCTACTTCATCGGAAATGGGCAAGCTTTCTGTTTCGGACTGATTGATTTGGTATTGAAGAATCTTGAATTTGCGTATGTCACCCTTCAGTAAGCGGTTAATCTCGTCATCGGAGATCTCTTGAGTGGAAGTGATTTTTTCAAAATTATAGAAGAACGTCAGCAGAAGTTTGATGGAGTTGGGATGGGCATAGGCTCCCTTGGAACGAAGATACCCCCCAATTTTATTGAGTCCCTGCAGATAGACCGCGGCCACCTTATCGTCCTGCCAGGTCGATTGCAGTTCCTGCAACTCATCTGCGAGTTCCTGGAGAATTTCATCATTGATCTCCCAGTCGAGAGAAAGAATAATCGACTTCAGCCGTGTTAAAGGGGATGATTCTTCGCTTGTAAATTCGAAAAGATCGACATCCTGGGTGTCAAAGGATTCGTCGGCGAAAAGGGTCAGATCCTCGAACTCTTCGGTTGTATAAATAGTGTCACGCTGCGATTTTTTCATATACCGGCTCTGGTTTTAGCTGCCACAATCCTGTGTGCCTACATGAGTTTTCTCTGAATGGAGATGACCGTGGAGGAAATTATTTTTTTTAACGTTTCCGGAACGTTGTAGCCTGTGAGTGCGCTTGCTTCAAAGGTGGGTACCTTGAGTTTGCTATTTAAGTCTTTGTCGAGAACAGAAGTCGGTAAAATAGGTATCCCCTGATTGCGTAAATCCACTTTGTTGTATTGGAGAACCAAGGGTATTCGAAAAATGGATTCCTTGTAACTCGTCAGATTTTCATGCAATTGGTTGAGTGATCGGATGTTTTTTTCCCGCATCTGTTCCTGGGCGTCGGCGACAAAGACAATGCCGTCAACACCTTTAAGCACAAGTTTCCTTGTTGCGTTGTATTTAACCTGACCAGGAACGGTATAGAGCTGAATTTTTAATTCATATCCTTTGATCTGTCCCATATTGAAAGGGAGGAAATCAAAAAACAGGGTGCGGTCTCCATGGGTTTTCAGACTGACCATCTCAGACTGGATCTGTCTGGAGAATTTCCTGTTGATATATTCAAGATTGGTGGTTTTGCCGCCACGGCCAGGGCCGTAATAGACAATTTTCACCTGCACAATTTTTTCTCTGAGATTGATAAAGCTCAAATTACTCTCCTGCTTGCCTTAAGCTGATCTCAAACGGCATCGAAACACTGCGGTCAGTAAGTAGCTGAACCGGAAGGCTGCCTAATTGCGGGACCAGATTTTCTTGATACGCTCAATGGTTTCGACAACATTAAGACGCAGAAAACCTAGAGAAATAGATTTACCAAACATGGTGATCAGTAACAGCTCATCGTCGATTTTTGAAAAATGAATATTGCATTCCGAACCTTTGTGAAACAACAATGAGAATTCCTGTTCGCCAACAAGTTTGGCCATAGCGTCAACTGTGGCAAAATTGCCGGCTGCCAGCGCGGCGAAGGAGTAGACATCGTATTTCGACGTGCCGTTGTCCTTGGCGGTGATGATGTTGCCAGCCATATCAATGATGATAACGCAGTCGACACCGATTTTTATGAGCTTTTCAGTCAGGATTTCATCTATTTTTTCAAGCTGTTCCTGGCTAACAACTCCGTAGTTCATATTGCTACCTCGTACACGTTCGATAGGTTGTTAAAAGTGAACTTATATGGTTGGGTTTCACAAAGGGAGGAAAACCAGCATTTTTTCAGGGTAAGGTTTGAAAAAATTCTTGGAAAAATTTGAATTTTTTCAAGGGGATCTTCACAACGCCTTTTCAGTTATCGAGAGTATACGCTAGATAAATTGATATATGAAGTGGTTTTTTCTCGTTGTATTTTTTTTTGGTTCAGGAGCCAGAATCGTTAAGAAGCATAAAAGAATTCCTGTTTCAGCAGGAGAACGGGCGGCCTTTTGCGTCATGGATTGTCTGTCGAAGATGAGCATTCGAAGGCTAATACGAAGCGGAAGGACACACCTGCTGACCGCTTATCCATAGCTGTTTCGTGTCTTATTCTTCGATTTTTTCTTTGTATCTGCTGTTTACCGAATAAACAAAGGCAAGTATTTCCGCAATGGTTTGATACATTGTGGCCGGGATTTCCTCACCGACCGGGATTTTGGCGAGCAGTTCGGCCAGATCCGCATCCTGCTTGATCTGCACTCCGGCCTCGACAGCAGTGGCGATTATTTTTTCAGCAATACGATGAGCACCACTTGCGACAACCTTTGGGGCCGCAGATTTTTGTGGATCATAGAGTAAGGCCACCGCTTTTTTGGGGCTTGCCTGCTCTTTGCTCATAACCGTTCCTCCAGCAACTCAGGCATTGGTGTCGACCATACCGGTAACGCCGCCCTGCACAATTATTTTCAGGAGTGCTTTGACAGGCTCTTTGGAGCCCACCAGATACTGTGCCGAGTCCAAATCGACGGCGGTTAACCACTGATTCAGTTCTTCCCGGTAACCGGCAAGAAATTTTGCTCGTTCTCCATCTTCGGCCAGGAATTGGATAGCTATTTGGTCATTCTTCTGGAAGATTTTAATTTCCAGGTTACCAAGTCCTTGGAGTTGCAGGTGGAGTGTATAGGTTGTTGCGGATTTTTCTTGTCTATCGCTCGTGCTCTTGGCATCTTCACCAGACCGGTCAGCATCGACAAGCAGATAGCCCTGATCAAGAAAAGAATAGGGCAGGGGCATAAAAAAAATCGATTCGCTGGCCAGGCGTAGCTGTACGAGTTGATACAGTTCAATGGATTTGACAATTTTATCCGCTTGAACTGTGCTTTTGTCCGCTTGAGAAAGCTGTTGCGACAGTTCGAGCAAAGAAAATTTCAGGGTTTGCACGGCATCCTCACGGTTGCCCTGGGCGAGCAATTGTTCCGTATTGATGCCGAGGCGAGTAATAATTTTCTCCAGTTGGCTGCCATCTATTTGAGGGGTGTCTTTGGGCAGCTGCTCGCTGTCAAGACTGGCGAGCAAGGCAATCAATTGCTGGAACGATTGGGTTGCAGGCAGGGTATTGTTCTCCTGTAACAGGGGCAGCAATTGTCTGACCAGGTTGTGCACGCTGGGTTCATTTTCGAGCAGCGCACCTATTCGCGCCAGCATTTGGGTATTGTCAACTGTCGGGAGTAGTGCTGCTGCTGTCGCTGCCGCCGGCTGCGCAAACGGTGTCGACGGCTGACTGCCGGTTGGCCGGTTGATAACTGCTGCCAGGCTGGATAAAAATTTTGCTGTAGCAGGGGGGAGGGATGAGTTTTGGGCCAGTTGCTGCAACAGGGTGCTGGTTTTTGACGATAGCATTGTCCTGTCAGGGCTTTGCAGGGGCATTGCCAAAATTTCTGCGGTTTGCTTGAACAATTGCATCACCAGCTGATCCTGCGGCTGGGGTGTGGGCACACCTTGAATGCTGGTGTTCAGTTTCTGCGCAAAGAATTGTACCGTTTCTCGGGTGTTGCTGCTCAGATGGGGCAGATGTTCCGATTGATCCGCCAAGACGGCAAGGTCAGAAAAGATCGTATGCTGGCCACCGATCAGGTGAATAGCATTGCCAATCAATCGATTAACCGGACTACTGACAATCTGGAGTTCGACCCGTGGCGTGAGGGCAGCAACCTGGAAATCGATTTTCTGCCCCACCTGCAGCAGGGATGTCGACTCCGCCTGCATCTGAAATCCATCGAAATCAAGGGTAAAAAGGTTGGTTCCACTTTTTGCGCTGATTATCCCCTGCACCAACTGTCCTTGGGTAAAAGGAGGACGCTGCTGTTGGTCACCGCTTTGTAACGCCGGCTGCAGGGCTTTTACCTCGTTAATTATAGTCAGCGGTTCCACAGTCGTCCTCCCTTTGCAATAGCTGTTTCTCCATTTCGAATCGTTTTTCAATGGGATATAATTGTATATTGCCCTCTTTTAACGAAAACTCAAAATGTTCATTGCCGAAGAGCGATTGGGCTGTGGAATATCCAGCCAATGCGGGTTTATTCACCAGGGATTTATTCGACCCGGCGGCAGATATTTTCAATCTCCTGCCATTTCTGCTGCAACCGTTGTTCTGAGACCGGCTGGGCGGTTCCCAATTCCGGGGCAAAGATTGAGACGCGGAACTCTTCGATTAATTCTCGGTATTGCTGCTGACAGATCCGGCAGGAGAGAGAAGGGGTGTTGAAATGATCCAACTGCTGCAACCGGTTAAGTGAGGTTCGCAGGCGTTCAGCTTTTTTAGCATCCTTAAGCGGCGAGTGTTCGGCCCGTTCAATACGCAAGGCCAGGGCTTGCAAGTACCGGGGCTTGTGCTGCAGCTGCTCGGCTCGTAGCGACTGCAAAAAGGTTGGCGGCAGGATATGCTCCAGGGTGGCCAGGTATTCCTGGTGACGGTCTTCCTGGTAATTTTTGTTTTTTTTCGCCCTGGCCGCCCATTCCGCTATTTTGGTTTTCACTTCGCGCAGGTGTTGGAGTGTTTCCACGACTTTATTGAGAACAGCGGTGGCGGTTCGCAGTACACCTTGTTTTTCTGCAAGCGTAAGTGTTTGCTGAAATTGTTCACAAGAAGGAAGTTCGCCATCGCTGGTGGAAAAGATTGCATCGAGCAGAAAGGCCTGAAGCGCGGTTCGCAGCTCCGCAGCCGATGCCTTGGCACCCAGGGTAAGCCAGGAGGCGGAGTGGCCGGTGATGGTCGCCTTGCATAATTTGCGGATTGCCCCTATCTCTTTGCTGCAGGTCTGACCATAGAGAAATTGCAGCCCCAGACGGTTGTGTTGCCGGCTCTGTTCTTCATCGTCAATAAAGTGGACCTGTACGGTGTTGTGCAATTCGTCGATTTTTAGGGCCGGAAAGTAGAGACCGATCACCCGGCCATTGGGGTCGGTCAGCGGCAGTTGTTTGGTGATGGTATCAAGGTCCTTCGCTGTTATTTCCTTTTCCTGCGGCAGGACAAGGTGGTGACTGTTTGCTGTTTTGAGGAGGGTATCCCCCTGATACGGGAGGAGATCGCTGAAGGAACGGCTGCTGGTTACCGGTGCACCGGCTTCATCCACCAGGAGGAAACGCATTTTCAAATGGGGCGGCAGCGTGTCGGCCTGCCAGTCGGTGCGCTGAACAGCTACCTGGTAGGCTCGCAGGATGGCGCGTTCAATCTCCTGATACAGCGATCCTTTGTACAGGGATAACCCATCCATGATCCGGTCCACGGCATCGGGTAAAGGGACCAGCCGCCGGCGCAGCTGCTTGGGGAGCCGTTTACAGAGCAGGAGCAGCTTTTCCGGCAGCAGACCGGGAACCAGCCATTCAAACACCTGCGGATTGATGTGCGGCAGCAGGTGACGGGGAATACAGGCGGTGACCCCATCGGCCTCGTCACCGGGATGAAACAGGTAGCTGAGCTCAAGCTCGATATCACCGCTGCGAAGGGTGGTGGGAAAACGATACAATTCTTCGCTGTCCGGCACGGACAGGCAGATATCCTCCTCACTCATGCGGAGAAAGCGGTCATTTCTTTTTCTCCGCAGCATGCGATTTAAGGTAAAACGGTCATAAACCTTTCCAAGACGTGCATCATAAAATTTGTACAGTACTTCTTCATCAACCACGATGTCACGGCGACGAAACCGTTCTTCCATTTCCTGAAATTGGGTTACCAGAGCCGTATTGTGCTCAAGAAAAGGGTATTGACCGCCCAATTGCTGCTCGATCAGCGCCGAGCGGATAAAAATATCACGGGCCTCCTGCATTGTTTGTTCATTGATTCGTCCGTATTCGATCTTGCGACCGGCAACAATGGGCAGGCCGAACAGGCTGACCCGTTCCAGCGCCAGAACCTTGCCGCTCTTTTTTTCCCAGTGGGGATCGGACCAGGAACGTTTGCACAGATCGCCACCCAGCCGTTCCAGCCAGTCGACTTCAATGGCAGCCACGGTTCGGGCAAAGAGTTGGGTGGTTTCAACGAACTCGGCGGCAACGGCCCACTGTGGCCCTTTGCTGTACAGACCGGAACCCGGAAAGAGGATAACCTCTTTGTTGCCAGCGGAAAGGTAGGTTTTTTTTTCCTTTTTCTGGCAGATATGACGCAGGAAACCACTGGTCAGCGCAATATGGATGGCATCGTAGCCGGCCGGTTCGGTATTCCGGCGGAACCCTTTGTGTTCCCTGAGCAGCCGGCTGATCTGTTCATGGACGTCCATCCATTCACGCATCCGTTGCCAGGAAAGGAAATGTGCTTTGCAAAACCGGGAAAGTCTGGATTTGGAAGGGGCCACTTCGCCGGAATTGAAAAAACTGTTCCAGATATTAAGCAGGGTGAGGAAATCCGACTTTTTGTCCACAAACTGGCGATGGATCTCATCGGCCTTATGTTCCTTTTCCGGCGGTCGTACACGGGGATCTTGGATGGAAAGGGCGGCTGCGAGGATGGTGATTTCCTCGACGGAACCCAAGGCCATGCTTTCGATAATGATTCGGGAAATGCGGGGGTCAAGGGGCAGCCGGGCCATCAACCGTCCGTTGGCGGTGAGCTGATGCTCGCCGGTAATGGCGCCCAATTCCTTGAGAATGCGATACCCGTCTCGGATGGCAGCAGAAGGCGGAGGGTCGATAAAGGGAAAACGGCCCGGGTCGCCCAGTTTGAGATTGATCATCTGCAAAATGACCTCGGCCAAATTGGAGCGTTGAATTTCCGGCAAGGTGAAGGGTTCGCGGGACAGAAAGTCCTCTTCACTGTACAGGCGGATACACGTGCCGGGCCCGGTGCGTCCGCAACGGCCGCGCCGCTGCTCGCAGCTTGCCTGTGAAATCCGACTCACCTTAAGGCTGGTGGTTCCGGTTCGCGCATTATAACGAACGATACGGGCCAGGCCTGTATCGACCACGAAGCGGATACCCGGTACTGTGACCGAGGTTTCGGCCACATTCGTGGCCACTATGATCTTGCGTTTATTTGCCGGTCGGAAAATTTTACGTTGATCCGCAGCCGGCAAACGACCGAAGAGCGGCAGCAAAAGATGACTTTGTTCGTATTGGTGCCGCAGCCCATCCAGCGTGTCGACGATATCGCGTTCCGTTGGCATGAACACCAGGATATCCCCTCCAGTCGGTAACCGGGTCAGTTCTTCGACCGCGGCAATGGCCTGCTCCACATAGGAGAGGGATTCCTCCTCTTCCTCAGTCTCCACCTGGTGATACAGGGTGGTGATCGGGTAGGTGCGTCCGGAAACCGAGATTACCGGAGCTTTGTTAAAGTGGTGACTGAATTTTTCTGCGTCTATGGTGGCTGATGAGATAATGAGTTTGATATCCGGCCGCGAGGAAAGCAGGTTTTTGAGGTACCCGAGGAGAAAATCAATGTTCAGGCTGCGTTCATGGGCCTCGTCGATGATTAGGGTATCATACTGGTTCAGCAGGTGATCCTGCCGGGTCTCGGCGAGCAGGACGCCGTCGGTCATGAATTTGATCAGGGTTTCCTGAGAGGTTTTGTCGTGAAAACGTATTTTGTATCCCACCTTCTCCGGTGCTTTGATCTCTTCAGCTACCCGTTCGGCCACCGAAAGAGCGGCTATTCTTCTCGGCTGGGTACAACCAATGATACCGTGGGTGCCGCGGCCGGCCTCAATGCACATTTTAGGCAATTGGGTCGTTTTGCCGGAGCCGGTGTCGCCAATGATGACCAGCACTTGGTGCTCGCGAATAGCGGCAAGTATACGTTCCCGCTGCTCGCTGACAGGCAGGGCGGGAGGATAAGAAAGATGCATGAAATTATGGGAATTTTCTTGAGGATAAAGAGATGTTCAGGGTACAATGCTAAATGTTGGGCGCTTTTCCAGGCCTGTATACCTGAATTTTTTACCCATCACATCTGAAATATAGTCCACAATGAGGACCGAATGAAAGCTATCAGAAAGGCTGTTATCCCGGTGGCGGGATTGGGAACGCGATTTTTACCGGCAACCAAAGCGATTCCCAAGGAAATGCTCACCATTGTCGACCGTCCCACAATTCAATATATCGTCGAAGAGGCCGTTGCTTCCGGCATCGAACAGGTTATTCTCATCACCAGTGCAGGCAAATCGGCCATTGAAAACCATTTCGATTATGACTTTCAGTTGGACACGGTACTCAAAGACCGCAATAAAGTCCAGCTCCGGGAGGAACTCAATAACATCTCCAACCTGATCGATATTGTCTCGGTTCGCCAAAAAGAGCCTCTTGGCCTGGGCCATGCCATCTGGATGGCCCGTAATGTTATTGGCGATGAACCTTTTCTGGTTTTGCTCGGAGACGACCTGGTGATGAGCAAAGTGCCCTGCTGCAAGCAGATGATTCAGCTCTATGAAGAAGTGGGTGAATCGATTGTTGCCATTCAGCGGGTTCCCATGGACCAGACGCATCAATACGGTATTGTTGAAGGCTTGGAAACCGAACAGGAACGGACTTACAAAGTCAACCGTATGGTGGAAAAACCGGCGCCCGGGAGCTGCAGCTCAGATATGGCGATTATTGGCCGATATCTGTTGATGCCGGAAATATTTGAGCTCTTGGAAAAGACCACTCCAGGGCATGGCGGCGAAATTCAGCTCACCGACGCCTTGCTGGCTTTGTCCTTCAGGCGCGGCATGTATGCCTACGAGTTCAACGGTAAACGGTATGATGCGGGTGATAAATTGGGCTATTTGAAGGCGATTGTCGATTTCGCTCTCAGTCATACTACGCTGGGCGCCTCTTTTCGTGAGCATTTACTCACGATTTGCCAGGATATGAATCATCAGTAACTTTTCTCAGGATGCAGTTCCAGTGGATGCGCTCTACGAAGTTGCGGTGGACGCACCGCTGGCCACAACCCTGACCTACGGGCAGCCTGCAAGGAGGATGAATATCATCCCTGCGGGCTGTTGCGTCCTTGTTCCCCTGGGTAATCGCCAGGTTACCGGTTATGTGCTGGGTCCGGCCGCCCTGCCAGAAGACGAATCGCCATCATTTGCTGTCAAACCCATTGCTGCTGTTCTCACTGAAGAGCCTTTCTTCCCCGCCACACTTCTCCCTTTTTATCAGTGGATTGCCCGATACTATCACCATCCTATCGGTGAAGTGATCCGGACGGCTCTGCCCATGGCGCCGGGTTCGAGAAGCGGTCGCCAGGTGTCGCTGACGGATGCGGGCAGAAATCACCTCACACCGAAGTTCATTGCCGAAGAGGGCCAGCGGTTTGCGCATTGGCTGGAACCCCTGGTGAAAAACGGACGGCTTGAGCCAGGCACGATCAGACGGCTGTGGCGGGAATCGGCTGATAGAGCCCTTCTGCAAAAACTCGAACAACAGCAACTAATAACGATCCGGGCGATGCTTCTTACCTCTGCGGTCAAGGCGAAAACCCGGGCTGTGATTACCC
>JBFJXW010000028.1:0-26525 GCA_041622895.1 Desulfobulbus sp.
GTAGCCTCCGAAGTGACCTCCGAGGTAGCCTCCGGTACTGGAGCCTTCACAGCAGGTTCCGCTGTTTTAGCGGCTTCCACTTGCTGTTGCAATTCGGTGATGGTCGCCTGATTGACCTTGAGAGATTCCTCAAGTTGGTTCTTCTCGGCTTGCAGGGTCTGCAGTTCCGAAGTTTTAGCCTCTAACGCGGTATTGGCTTCGGTCAAATTCCCCTTTGCCTGGTTTGCAGTTGTTTCCAACTCGGCAACCTGGCTGCGCAGTGTCGCAATCTGTTGATTGAGGTTGGGAACCTGGTCCTGCAATTTTTGCAGCTGATGTTCATCCAACAGTTCCTGGATCCTCTTTTGGGCCGCAGCCACTTCGCCTTCAAGTGTTTGCACTTTTTCGCTACTGACGGTCAATGCCTGGTTGCTCTCCGCAAGTGCGTTTGCGGATTGCGCAGCCTTCTCTTCAAGCGCTTTTTGTGCAGTTTGCTGGGCTATCAATTGATCTTGGAGAACGGTAATCTGTTTACTGGAATCGGCCAGCTCTTTGATCTTTGCTTCGGCCTGCATCAGGGCACTGGACTTTTCATCCAACGATTTTTTCAGGGCTTCCGTTTCATTGGCCTGAGCCTGGGCTGTGGTCAACTGTTGAGTCAGTTCCGTTTTTGCGGTTTCGAGTTGTTTGACTGTGCTGGCACTAGCATCGATTTGTGCGCTTAATGCGTCAACCTTTGCCTGTAGAGCGGTCAGTTCTTCTGCCTGCTTGGCTGCATCCTCGAGTGCCGTGGTTTTTTCATCCAGGGCCTGGGTCAACTCACTGTTTTTCGTCTGCAGTTCATCACGTTGTGTCTGGAGCGCCGCGAGTTCCAGTAATTTGGCTTCGGCCGCAGCCATGGCTTTAGATTGTTCTGCAAATGAAGCTTTGATGTTATCTTGATCCTTGAGAGCGGTCCTGAGAGCCTCAACCTGGCTGGCAAGGCCAATTTTTTCATCACTCAGCGACGAAATGCGAGCCTGGAGCTCTTCGGTTTGTGCTTTGCTCCCGCTGATGGCAGCTTCTTTGTCATTCAATTGGTTTTGTAGGGAATTTTTACTTTCCAGAGCAGCCACCAGTTTTTTCTCGTTTTCCGATAACAGAGATTGGCCCTGCTTCAGAGCGGACTCGAGTTCGTTAATCCTTTTTTGTGCCGTTTCTGCGTCTGTTGTAGATTGGTTCAGTTGTTCTGTAGCCTGTTTTTCTGTTGCCTTTAAATCAGCTATCTGTTGCTGCAGTTGTTCAATTTGGGCAGTGGTTTCCTTTTTGACCTGTTCGAATTCGTTATTTCGTTCATCCAGTAAATTTTGGATCGTGGCTACAGCTTGGGGTTGACCTGCCACTTCTTGTTTGAGGGCTTGAACGGTAAGCATGGCGGCGTTCAGAGCAGTTGTTTTTTCCTGCAGCTTTTTTTCCAGAATATTTTTTTGCTCACCTTGAGCGGCCAGCTTTTTTTCTTTTTCCTGGTCGGAATGAAGAAGGGCGTCCAGTTTGGTCTGGGTCTCGTTGAGATCAGCTTGAGCAGCCTGCAGTTGCGCGGTTGTATCGGTCAACTTGGTCTTGAGCGATTCGTTCTCTGTGGTTTGCGCCGAGATCTGTTGTTGCGCGGTAGTATAAAGGGCGGCTTGTTCTTGAGTTGTCTGTTCCATCTGCTTCAGGTCAGCATCGGCGGTCTTTAATTGAGCCGTTGCTTCGGCCAACTGCGCCATCAAACGGTCGACTTCTTCGGTACGTTGTTTGATTTGTTGCTGGGCTTCGTTATAGAGGTCGTCTTTTTCCTGTAGGGATTGTTCTGCCTTTGCACCGGCAGTTTTTTCCTTTTCGAGAGAAGCTTTCAAGCTCTCAATAGCGGTTTTTATATCGACTAGCTCATCCGTCAAAGTTGTGTTGTCAACGGTCAGCGCCTCGATCCGGTCATGGGCCTCTTTCAGCAGGGTATCTTTTTTTGCGGCATCGGCGACTTGGGTCTCCGATTGAGCCTGCAGTGTACGGTACTTGGCGGCCACTGTCTCCTGAGCGTCCAGAAGCTGGTTGATTTGCAGTTCTTTTTGAGCGAGCTCAGCTTCGAGCTGTAAACGTTTGGCATCATCGGCCTGCAAGGATTGTTCTGCCTTTGCACCGGCAGTTTTTTCCTTTTCGAGAGAAGCTTTCAAGCTCTCAATAGCGGTTTTTACATCGACTAGCTCAGCCGACAAAGTTGTGTTGTCAACGGTCAGCGCCTCGATCCGGTCATGGGCCTCTTTCAGCAGGGTATCTTTTTTTGCGGCATCGGCGACTTGGGTTTCCGACTGAGCCTGCAGTGCACGGTACTTGGCGGCCACTGTCTTCTGAGCGTCCAAAATCTGGTTGATTTGCTGTTCTTTTTGAGCGAGCTCAGCTTCGAGTTGTAAGCGTTTGGCATCATCGGCCTGCTGTATGGGCATACTCGGTGGTGCAACGGTCAGCTCGGTCGGTTCTTGTTTGGGAGCGGCGTCAGTGTGCTGCTCTTTCGCTTGCTGAAGTTCCGCAGTTTTACCCGTTTCAGCCTGTGGCGCTGGTGCCATTTTCTCCTGAGGGCTGGAGTGTTCTTCAATCACTTTTTTCGGAGCAGGGCTTGCTGCCGGGTGCGGTTGCGGAGCCGAAACCTGGGCCTGTTCGCCGGGAACCGGATTTTCTCTGAGCATCTTGCTGTTAAAAGTCGCGAGCATGATGTATGCCGCAATACCGAGAAGGGAGAGAAGAATAAGACGGATTTTCATAATGTTTGTTTTGGGGTTGAGGTCATGTATGGGAAAGGCTACGTAACATCATCAACAGGGTTTGAGTATCAGAGTGGACAGCGGGGGCAGAACAAGGGAAAGAACATTATCCTTTCCATGGCATTGTTCCGGCAGGGAGTTGAGAACCGCATCATTGCAGATGCCGCTGCCGCCATAAATTTCCTGATCGGAATTGATCAATTCCCGATATGCACCGGGTCGGGGAACACCGATGCGGTAGTGTTCACGCACCACCGGGGTGAAATTACAGATGACGACGAGGAAGTCTTCGGGATCTTTTGCAAACCGGATGAATGACAGGACAGAGTTGTCTGAATCGTTTGCGTCGATCCAGGAAAAACCGGTCCAGTCAAAATCGGCCTGATACAAGGAGGGCTCATCCCGGTAGACCAGATTGAGATCTCGAACAAATCGTTGCAGCCCCTTGTGTCGGGGAGCGGTCAGCGCATCCCATTCCAAGCCGGTGTCATGATTCCATTCCTGCCATTGGCCGAATTCGCAGCCCATGAACTGCAGTTTTTTTCCGGAATAAGCCCACATGAACCCATAATAGGCGCGCAGATTGGCGAACTTTTGCCATTCATCGCCGGTCATTTTGTTGAGCAATGATCCCTTGCCGTGAACCACTTCATCATGGCTCAGCGGCAGGATAAAATTCTCATGAAAGGCGTAGAGCATGCCGAAGGTCATCTGATTGTGATGAAATCGTCGGAACAGGGAATCCTTAGCCATATAACTCAGGGTATCGTGCATCCAGCCCATGTTCCACTTGAGGCTGAATCCCAGACCACCGAGATAGGTGGGGCGGGATACCATGGGCCAAGAAGTCGATTCTTCAGCAATGGTGAGAACGCCGGGGAAAATGCCGTGGAGCACCTCGTTGACTTTTTGGAGAAAGCTGATAGCCGCGAGATTCTCCCGTCCACCGTATTCGTTAGGAATCCATTGCCCTTCTTCCCGGGAATAATCGAGGTAGAGCATGGAGGCCACTGCATCGACACGGAGTCCGTCAATATGGTATTTATCTATCCAGAACAGGGCGTTGGAGATAAGAAAAGCACGAACTTCATTACGGCTGTAATTAAAGATCAGCGTCCCCCAGTCCTGATGTTCTCCCTGGAGGGGGTTGGCATGTGCGTAAAGTTGGGTGCCGTCGAAAAAATTGAGGCCGGCGGCATCTCTGGGGAAATGCGCTGGAACCCAGTCAAGGATAACCCCTAACCCGGCTTGATGGCACTGATCGACAAAGAACATGAAGTCCTCAGGCGTACCAAAGCGGGAGGTCGGTGCAAAAAAGCCGAGGACTTGATACCCCCAGGAGCCGTCAAAAGGGAATTCGGCAATAGGCAGCAACTCGATGTGGGTGTAGCCCATTTCCTGAACATAGGGAATGAGCGTGGTCGCCAGCTCCCGATAGGAGAGATAGCGCCTGCCCCACTGCTCGTCGTCTACCATGCGCCAGGAACCGAGGTGGACCTCATAAATAGAAATCGGACTGTCCAGGGCCTGACGTCGCTCGCGGTTTGCGATCCATTCGGTATCATTCCACTGATAGCGGCTAAGATCGGCAACGACGGAACCGGTCCGAGGCCGTTCTTCCATGGCAAAGCCAAAGGGATCGGATTTGTCGAACTGTTCCAGATTCTGGGTGGTGATGTGGTATTTGTAGACTGTATACTCAGTCAGACCGGGGATGAACAGCGTCCAGATGCCGGCATCCGAGGAATGCATGGGATGGAGGGTGCTGTCCCAGCCGTTGAAGTCGCCGATGATCGCGACCTGCTTGGCGTTGGGAGCCCAAACGGCGAAGACCACTCCATCTTGCTGGTCAAAAGTAACCAGGTGAGCCCCCAGTTTTTCATAGGCCCGTTCGTGGGTTCCTTCGCTAATCAGGTATCGGTCAAAATTACTGAGCCAATCAGCCGGAACAGCCGTTCCGGCAAGGATTTCGCGCTTCATTGTGGTGATCGTTCCTCTTGCAGGGGTCAAGGGTTGCAAATCGAACTCAACTTACAGCATTAACCGATGAATGTCATGGGGAAAGAGTAATTTTATCATTGCTGTATCGCTCTCCAGGAACAGGATTTTGCGAGGTTTCGGTGCATGCCTTGCTGTTTATACCATGCGACTAAGATAGTTACCGACAGTACTCAAGGATGGCGGCTACCCGTTGTGGCGTATATTCCCGCAGCCGCCATATTCGAGCCAGGCCTCGACTGTTTTCGGCAATTTTGGCGATGTCCTGTGGAGGGATACGTAGATCCGAAAGTGTTACCGGTGCGCCCACGCAACGCAGCCAGTCCCGCAGGCGGGTAATGGTCTGTTGCGCATCGATGGCTGTCCGTTGCGGAAAGATTCGCGATCCCAAGCTGGAGATGCGGTCCGCATTGGTTTCGGCATGATAGTGAAGCCATCCCAGCATCACCACCGCCAACCCTGCGCCGTGGGGCACGTCGTAGAGGGCGCTGAGGGAATGCTCAATCAGGTGCATGGGAAAACCGACTCGTCCCAAACCGGCGGCGGTGAGGCCATTAAGTGCAAGGGTAGCGGCCCACATCAGGTTGGCCCGGCCGTGATAATCACGAGGATCCTCCAGGCAGCGCCGGCAGGCTGCCATGGCGTTTTCAATCAGTCCCTCCATCAGTCGATCCTGGACCGGTGTGTCGGGGTCGGCTGCCGTCATATAGAATTCAAGCATATGGCTGATCGCATCCACCGCACCAAAAACCGTGTAATCAGCGGGGACCGTGAAGGTAGCTTCAGGATCGAGGATCGAGGTTTTAGGATAGAGCAGTCGGTGGCCGAAACCGAATTTTTCCAGAGTAGTGTCCTTGGTGAGCACCATACCCGAATTCATTTCCGAGCCGGAAGCGGCCAGGGTGAGCACCGTGGTAACCGGCAGGACCTGTTTGATGCCTTTTTTCCCCGTAAAGAATTTCCAGACATCATGCTCGACCAGGGCGCCGGCGGCGATGGCTTTGGCCGAGTCAATGACCGAGCCGCCGCCCAGGGCAACGATCACTTCTGCGTTCATCTTCTTGGCCAGGGTGATGCCCTTGTGCACATGGGAGAGGCGCGGATTGGAACGCACTCCGCCGAGTTCAGCAATTTCGACACCCGCTTCCTGCAGGGAGACGGTCACCTGTTCATACAGTCCATTTGTTTTGCAGCTGTTTTGTCCGTACACCAGGATGCACCGTTGGCCCCATTCCCTTGTTTCCGGACCGATGGCGGCGATGGTGCCGCGACCGAAGAGAATCTTGGTCGGATTATGAAAAACAAAATTGTGCATAAAAAGGGGGGTTAACGTGTAGTGTGGTTGAGAAGATGTTTGTCCCTGCGTTTCTGGCGAATTCGTGTGAATAAGCGGTACACAAAGATGTAGGTAAGGATACCGGTGGGAACGGCGAGCACGATACCGCCGGTCATCATCACCAGAATGGCATCAAAGCCCATGTGGTGGATGACATCAAGGGTATCCATGATTCCCTCTGTTTTGATTTGGGCGAGGATGTCCCGAATCCGTTCCCAGCTCAGGCGTCCTGGCAGGAAGAAGTTGCCTATTTTCCAGGCAAGGAAATACTGCGGCAAAAAGGTGAGTGGATTGCTGATGGTTGTTCCGACCAGGATACCGGCAATGGGGTTGACACGGAAAAGCAGGGTGAATCCCAAAATAAGGGCATTGTGCAAGGGAAGGGTGGGCGTAATACCGACAGCGGCGCCGATGGCGGAACCCAAAGCAAGAGAACGTATTGAGCCTTGCAATCTCTTGAAACGGTGTGAGTAGTAACGAACAAATCGTGACAGGCTCATGGAGTTGATTGTGTAGACGTGGAGTTAATGGTTGTGCCAGAGGCAGCCGGCTCGGGAAATGATCCGGTTGTGAATCAGGGGTATCGTTTACCAGTATTGCCAATTCCCTGTGGACAAGACATACACGGCAAGGGTGATATTGGTTACAGCATGAGCGGTGATACAGGCAACAAGATCTTTCCTCTGCACCCATAAAAAAGCCATCAGCAGGCTGAAAGCAACTGCCGCCGGCCATTCCTGCATGGTGTGACCCGAAGTGAATACCAGCGTAGAAAAGATGATAGCCAGCCAAGACCAGGAACCCGGTGGCACGTCGTTTACAGAGCGCTCGTCCAAGGCGATATTCAATGGTCTTCCTTTTGCTGTCTTCCTCGCATGATCCCATTGAAAGGCGAGGCGGAATACAAAGCCTCGCATCATCAGTTCTTCAAAGACGGGGACAAGAAGGCCGGCCCCTAACAACCGCAGGAAAAAAGCGTGTGACGACCAGGGCTGCAAATCGTCCGTCGATACAAAAGGTGCGAGCAGGGCCACCCAGATAACCATTCCTATGAATCCAACCCCGGCTCCGACGAGCGTGGAAACCCAGGGGGATCTCGGGCCTTTCAGGGGGCTGTACCAGCGCCATGCCCAGCAGAGCAGGGAGAGAACCGTGATGATTCTGAAGAGATAGTTGAACTCAACAGGCAGGTATTCGGACGGAATGGAGGCGATCCCCACATAGGCAAGGTAAGGTGCTATGTAGGGAAGAAAAAGTTGACGGTTGGTCAGCATGTTTCTCTTGCTCCGCAGAGGTGTTTTTTCAAGCGGAGGGGGGCTCGGGATGTTCTTTGGCTTGATCCGCTTTTTCATGCCGCCAGGTGCGTATAAAGTCAACAATAGCCCATGTCAACAGAACGCCACTGGCTATCCTGTTGAACAGAATATGTTGCTGCATTTCCGGGTTTGAGGAAATCCAGCCATCATACAAACACCAGAGGCCGAAACCTGCAAGGAGAACAGGAAAGACATACGGACTGATCTGGGGAGGAGGAGGAGGCTGCTTTGGCTCCGTCATGGTTGTACCTCTTGTGCAAGGAGATTATCGTGCGCATAATAATCGAATGTACGGCTCAATTGTACAAAATCTTCCAGGGTTAGGGTTTCGGCCCGCGCCGAAGGAGATATCCCGGCGGCTTCAATGCACTGGGCAAGTATATTTTTGTCGGCGACCAGGGCAGCGCTGGCTAATGCATTGAGCAGGGTCTTGCGTCGCTGGCCGAAAGCGGCATGTACCACTTTGCTGAAAAGTTTGCGGTCAAACGCACCCAGTGCCTGCACCCGGTCGGGCTTTGGACGAAAACCGATGCGAACCACCATGGAGTCGACCTTGGGTCGGGGGTGGAACTCGGCCGGATGAATCTTGAGCAGTGGTTTCACTTCGGCGCAGGCGGCAAGCAAAACCGTCGGCGCGCCATATTCTTTGGTCCTCGGCTGGGCCATCAGGCGCAAGGCCACTTCTTTTTGCAGCATAACTACCGCGAAATCCATCAGCTCGGCATGTTCCACCAGGCGAAAAAGAAAGGGCGTCGAGATCGAATAGGGGAGATTGGCAACGATGCGCAATCCCTGTCCCTCTTTGACGAAGCGGGAAAAATCGACTTTGAGGACATCTGCATGGATCAGTTGCACATTATCGGGCAGATCCTGCTGTTCCTCGTGCAGCCGGATGATTCCGGAATCCGCCTCCAGGCCGATGACATGACCTGCAGCTGCAGCCAGCGGTCGGGTCAGGGCGCCCAGGCCCACCCCGACTTCGATTACCTGATCGTCAGGAGCGAGCTCGGCAAGGTCGACAATCCGCCGGGGTGTATGTTCATGCACAAGGAAATTCTGGCCAAGTTTTTTGTTCGGGGCCAACCCTTTTCGTTTGAGAATCTTTTTGGTTTTTTCGTGGGTCATCAGGAGGCTAGTTGAGCGGTGAGCGTGAATAGGCATCGGTGTCGGGCGCTACCCGTTCACCCTTGAGGAACTGGTGATAGCCGGCAACGCCGATCATGGCGGCATTGTCGGTGCAGAAAACCGGGGAAGGCATGAACAGCTGCAGTCCCTTTTCCGAACACTGCTGCTGCATGACGCTCCGCAACCGAGGGTTGGCCGCCACGCCGCCGCCGAGGACAATGCGCTCGTGACCTGTGTGGTCGGCGGCGAGCAAGGTTTTCTTGACCAGAACATCGACCACGGCCTCCTGAAACGAGGCGCAGATGTCGGCCACAGCCAGGGGGCGCTGTTTTTGTCGTTGGTTGTGCACATGGTTGGCAACCGAGGTCTTGAGGCCGCTGAAACTGAAATCCAAACTCTCCTCACCCAGCCAGGCACGGGGGAAGGGTATGGCTGCCGGGTCGCCGTCAACAGCCAGTTGACTGATTACCGGTCCGCCTGGGTAACCGAGGCCAAGCAGTTTGGCCACCTTGTCAAATGCCTCACCGGCAGCATCGTCGCGGGTGCGGCCGAGACGGGTGTAGGTTACCGCATTTTCCACGCTGAAAAGCGAGGTGTTGCCGCCGGAAACAATCAGGGCCGTGTAGGGGAAATCCGGTTTTTCCTTCTCGAGCAGGCAGGATAGCAGATGCCCAGCCATGTGATCAACGCCCACGCAGGGCAGATTGCGCACCAGAGCCAGTGCTTTGGCGAAAGTGAAGCCGACCAGCAGCGAGCCGACCAGGCCCGGTCCCTGAGTGGCAGCGATGAGATCGATGTCGGCAAGGCTCACACCGGCCCGGGCCAGCGCCTCGTCGACCACCGGCCGAATCGCCTCGATGTGACGGCGTGAGGCAAGCTCAGGGACAATGCCGCCGAAGCGGGCATGGATCTCGTTCTGGCTGCTGATGACTGAGGAGAGCAGACGGTTGTCGGGGGCGAGCACGGCGGCTGCTGTGTCGTCGCAGGAACTTTCAATGGCAAGGATGAGCATGAGGTCGCTGGTTGCAATCAGTACTATTCGGTGGTATCAATAAGCACGAGTATCTGGTTGATGTTCGCCCGAATCGAGAACATGAACCACTTTTTAACAGGCAACATACACAATGAAACAAGAAATTACCAGTTCTGCTCCCGATGGAAACGGATTGACCGATTTATTTGCCCGATCCATCTCCTATCTCCGCCTCAGCCTTACCGATCGCTGCAATCTGCGCTGCATGTACTGCGTTACCGAAGATGAGTCCAACGGCTGTCTGACCAAACTGGGGCACGGCGACCTGCTCACCTACGAAGAGCTGTTGCGGGTTGTGCGGGTGGCGGTGAACATGGGCATCACCAAAGTCCGGCTTACCGGCGGCGAACCGTTGGTCCGGCGGCATGTACTGGATTTCATCCGCGACCTTACCCGGATCGACGGGCTTGACGATGTCCGCATTACCACCAACGGTGTGCTGCTGGAGCGATATGGCCGAGAACTGTTCGATGCCGGTGTCACCAAGGTCAATATCAGCCTGGACTCCCTGCGGCGTGAGCGGGTTGCCGAAATCACCGGTGTTGACTGCTTTGATCAGGTCTGGCGGGGCATTCAAGCGGCGCTTGACCTCGGTTTTTCTCCGGTCAAGCTCAATATGGTCGCCATGCGCCATATCAATGACGACGAGATTCTCGATTTTGCCCGCCTGTCGCAAACGATGCCGCTGCAGATACGGTTTATTGAATTCATGCCGATTGGTGTCTCCAGCCGCTGGAACGCCGACACCTATATCAGCAGCGATGAAATTATGGCGCGAATCGGCCAATTGGGCCACCTCATTGCCCTGCAGAAGGGGAAAAACGACGGGCCGGCCCAGGTCTTTCGGCTTGGAGCGGATGCGGCCGGTTCGCTCGGGTTCATCAGCCCGCTCAGTCATCACTTCTGTGATCGTTGCAACCGGTTGCGCCTGACCTCGGCCGGTGGGCTTCGTTCCTGCCTGCTCCACGACGATGAAATCGATTTGCGTGCTCTTCTCAGGGCGCAGGCTTCGGATGCTGCGATCCGTGAGGCCCTGCTGGCCGCTATTCGCAACAAACCCCAGGGCCATCAGCTGGAAGAGCGGATGCGTCAGTCCGGCAGCGACTGCCATGGGCGGATGTCACGTATCGGCGGGTAGATGCCGCCTTTCCTTGGTTCCGGATCTCGTTAGTACCCGTTCTCCAACCAGCGTTCTATCCGATCAAAGGCCTCGTTGATTTCCGCTTCCTCGCCGCCAAAGGAAAGGCGCAGGTGTCTTTCGCCGCCCAGGCCAAAGGATCCTCCGGGGATGGTAATCACCCGTGCCCCCTGCAGCAGGCGGGAGGCCACGTCCTGCGAAGACTCGTCCGAGAAAAGATACCGGGCCATGACGTAGAATGCCCCTTTCGGTGCCACATAGCTGAAAAAATCCGGCAGCTGATCAAGGCGCCGGCAACAGAGGTCCCGCCGGCGGGCAAGATGCGCACGGCATTCCGCCTCCCAGGCCGGATCGCTGTCCAAAGCGGCAAGTGCCGCGTATTGCGAGGGCGTGGGGGCGCAGATGGCTGTGGCATCGTGGACCTTCATGATATGTTCCATCAGAGAACGCTGTGCTGTCACCCAGCCGACCCGCCAGCCCGTAAGGGCGTATTTTTTTGACAGGGAAGCAACGCACACCACGTGCTTACGGTAGACCTCCCTGCTCAGCGGCGAAAGCGGCATGTTGCCCTCGTACACCAGATAGTCATAGGTTTCATCACAAACTACCGTGAAATCCTCTGCCACGGCCAAGTCACAAATCGCACAGATTTCCTCGTCAGTGAAAACCGTACCGGTCGGATTACCGGGATTACAGAGCATCAGCGCTTTGGTGCGCGGCGTGAGCGCCTTGCGCACTGCTTCCATATTCAGGCTCCAATCAGCATTGAGCGGAGCAAACACCGGAATACCGCCGGCCAGGTGGACCTGCTCGATATACGAAGCATAGGTCGGCGAGGGCAGGATCACCTCATCTCCCTGGTCAACCACGGTCAGCATGGTTGCCAGCAACCCTTCCATACCACCGACCGTAACACAGATTTCGCTCTCCGGGTCGATCTCGACTCCCTTTTCCTTCCGCAGATAGCGGGCTATGCGGTGGCGCAGCTCCGTCAGGCCGGTCTGCAGGGTATATTTACCGCTGGCAGGGTTATTCCGGAGGGTCTCAATGACCGCGTTGACGACCTCCGGCGGTGTAGCAAAGGAAGGAACCCCCTGGCCCAGGCTGACACAACCGCCGATACGGGCCGCCTGCTGTGCCATGGCCTTGGTGGCGGAGATGGAAATGGTATCGACCCTGCGGCTGACCGGCAAAGAAGATGCGTTGTTCATGGGAAAATTTTACCGGGATTGAGGATATGGTTAGGGTCAAAGAGCTGCTTGATACCCTGCTGCAGGTCGATACTGGTCGGGGAAAGTTCCATGGACAGGAACTGTTTTTTGGCAAGCCCGATACCGTGTTCTCCGGATATCGTACCTCCCATGTCCAGGACCAGTTCGAGCAACGCCTTCACGCCTTCCTCTGCTTGTTCCCGCTGTCCTGTATCCTGGGTGGTGATGTTGAGGTGAATGTTGCCGTCACCGGCATGACCGAAGGCGAAGATTTCCACACCGTAGCGTTGTTCGTACTGCGGCAGGGCGTCCACCAACCGGGCAATGGCACTCAGCGGCACAGCGATGTCTTCAGGAATATACAGGGGGGCATTGTCATGGATACGAAGGCTTACCTGGCGGCGAACCTCCCAGATCCGTTGCCGCTCCTGTTCATTGGGCGCCCTGATGAGATGGATGGCCTTTTCCCCTGTGGCCAGGGAGCACAGGCTTTCCATTTCCCCTTCAATATGATTCGCCGGACCGTCCAGTTCGATGATCAGCAGTGAAGGCTTGCCGTCGGGCAGGGAAAAGGGCAGGAGTTCGCCGATCAGCGCAAGGCAGCGGTGATCAAGAAACTCGATGGCGCTGGGCAGGTGGCCCGCTGCCATGATTCGGGCGACCCCCCGCATAGCATCACCCATGGTGGCAAAGACACACATCATGGTGGTCGTTGCCGGGGGCCTGGGGATGAGTTTGAGGGTCAGGGCGGTGATGACCGCCAGGGTTCCTTCGCTACCTACCAGCAGGTTGGTCAGGTCGTAGCCGACTACGCCTTTGCGGGTACGAACGCCGGTGGTAATCAGGCGACCATCCGGCAGGACCGCTTCCAGCCCGAGAATGTAGTCGCGGGTGGTGCCGTACTTAACGCAGGCAGGTCCACCGGCGTCGGTGGCGGCATTCCCCCCGATGGTGCTCAGTTCCATGCCCGCCGGATCCGGCGGATAGAAAAGATTGTGGGCTGCTGCGGCCTCACGCACTTTTTGGCTGATTGCTCCGGCTTCGACTTCCATGGTGAAATTGGCGGTGTCGATGGCGCGAATGGCAGCAAGATTGCGGGTTGAGAGGACTACTCCGCCCTGATGGGGCAGGCAGGCTCCGGCCAGCCCTGAGCCGCCTCCCCTGGGAGTGACCGCGAAATTATAGTGATTGGCCAATTCCAGCAGTATCTGGACATCATGTACTGTTTGCGCCTGCACCACAACTTCAGGCCGATGCACCAGTTTGGAAGCGTCGGTGCTGAACGCCTCCAACTCTTGAGCAGCGGTAACAACGCTGTTAGGGGAGAGGCGGGTGCGGAGTATGTTTCGGATATCTTCGGTAACAGGGGTATAGGGAAACATGGTGATAAGGGGAGGCTAGTGGTTTGTAGCTGGAGTGTTGTCTCTTTTAACGCCCGAAACCGGGAATGTAGAGACGTTGTTCAATCTTTTTCAGGAGGAAAATCGCCAAAGTGACCAGGCCGAGGTAATAGAGGCCGATAATGGCAAAGACTTCGGTAAAACGAAAATATTCGGTGGCAATGGTCTTGCCTTCACCGGTCAGCTCCATGCAGGTAACAATGTAGGCCAGCGATGAATATTTGATCAGGTAGATGATTTCGTTACCGCAACCGTGAATAGCCCGGCGGACGGCCTGGGGTACAATGATCCAGCGGATGGTTTGCCATGTGGTGAAACCCAGGGCCTGTGCTCCGAAATGCTGCCCTTTTTTAATCGAGAGCAGGGCTCCACGGATATATTCGGACTGGTACGCACCGCTACAGAGGATAAAGGCTGTGACGGCAGCAGCATAGGGACTCAGGTAGATGCCAAGGTTGGGGAGCCCGAAATAGAAGACGAACAGCTGAACCACCAGCGGCGTTCCACGGAAAAGAGCGGCATAGCCATCACCGAACCTGCGGACCCATCGATTGCCGAAAACCCGGAGTGTACCAGCGGAGATACCGATGCATACGCCCCCTATAGCCGAAGGCACAATCAGCGCCAGGCTCATCAGCAGGCCACGATTGAGACTGACCAGCAATTCCTGGTAAAAAGGAGAGAGCGTGATCATCAGCACCCGCCATCGGACAGGTCGTTGAGCCGATCGCAAAATCCCTGGCTTTTGCTGAGATTGCCGGCGGCCAGCAGTTCAGCAGGGGATCCCTGTTCAACAATGACACCGTTCTCCATGAAAAGAATCTCGTCGGCCAGGGTAGAGATCAGGCTGATCTGGTGTGTGGCCATGATCATGGTCATGCCCTTGGTGGCCAGGTTCTTGATTACCGAGATGACCTCGCCGATCAGTTCCGGATCAAGTGCTGAGGTCGGCTCGTCGAGTAGCAGTACTTTGGGATCCATGGCCAGCGCTCTGGCAATGGCCACTCGTTGTTTCTGGCCGCCGGACAGCTGGGCGGGATAGAGCGTTGCTTTGTCGCCGAGGCCGACCTGTTCCAGCTCAAAACGGGCACGCTCCTCAGCCTCTTGTTTGCTTTTTCGTTTCACCTTGCGCAAGGCTATGGTGATGTTGTTCAGGGCGGAAAGGTGATCGAACAGATTGAAATCCTGGAAGATCATGCCCACCTGCTGCCGCAGTCGATACAGATCGGGTTTGCTGGAAAGGGCGATTGGTTCCCCGTCAAGTTCGATGGTGCCGGAATCAGGAAAAACAAGGCAGTTGATACACTGCAGCAGGGTGGATTTACCACCACCGGAAGGGCCGATCAGGACTTTAATCTCCCCTTTGCGCAGTGTCAGGCTGGCGCCTTTAAGGATACAGGCATTGCCGAAACATTTGGTAATATTGTCAACCCGAAGGATGGGGGTGGTGTCAGTGATCATTGCGTGCCCCGATGGCTGTAGCCGGGAATCTGGACGCGTTGTTCCAATTTTCTCAGTGTCGAAACTCCGAGCCAGGTCAAAAGGAAATAAAGTACTCCTGCCGCGATATACAGCGGCAGGTGCTGGTAGGTGCGCGAAGCGACGAACTGGGTTCGGGCCATAATCTCGGGCGCGCCGATGACAAAGGCAAGAGCCGAATCCTTGAGGATGATGGAGTATTCGTTAGACCAGGCAGGGATCGAATGACGAAGGATCTGCGGTAGAATGACAAAACGAATGGCTTGCAGATCGCTCATTCCCAGAGCACTGGCAGCCTTGAACTGACCGTGCGGCAGGGAAAGTATGGCTCCCTTGAAGATATTGGCCTGGTAGGCGCCCGTGGTCATGCCCAGTACCACGGTCACGGAAAAAAAGGCGTTGAAGGTAAATCCCAGGTAGGTAAAGATACCAAAATAAAAAAGAAAGAGTAAGACCAGCACGGGTACGCCACGGAAAAACCAGACATAAAAGCCAAAGAGAAAGCGGATCAGGCGATTGCCGTACACCAGACCGACGGCGATTGCGATGCCGAGTACCAGACCGATGAACATGGCCACGATAACGATGCCCGCAGTATTGATGGTCCCCATGAGGAGATACGGGAGGGAGTCAGCAATAACTGTAAGGCTTGTCAGCATGATGAATGGTGAAAAAAATATTCCCCGATCAATACGGGTACGATTGCGAGTGGGTGGTCAGCACGTTGTGGATGGGGATTGTTACGCCTGCAAGAGGCGTTGATGCAAAGCTCAAGGGCGGGCGGGGAAATAAGGCCCGCCCGCCCGAAAAATCAATTTTCCAGATTGTATTTTTTCTTCAGTTCTTCCCAGGTCGGGGAGGCCATGAGTTTTTTCAGGCTGGCGTTGACCTTGTCCAGCAGTTCTTTGTCATCCTTACGTACGGCGTATCCGAATTCTTCGGTTTCCATACCGAACGTTCCGAGAATCTTCACATCCTTCTTGGAAGCGGCATCTTTTGCTGGCGCATCGTCCATCGCGGCGGCATCGATGCGGCCATTGAGCACGTCTTCAACGGCCAGCGGTGAGGAGTTATAGTAGCGAAGTGCGAAGTTGTAGCCCTTGGCAGCAGCCTGCTCTTTCAGCCATTTGGCCTCCGAAGTACCCTGCTGCACCCCGAGGATTTTCTTGTCGTTCAGGATGTTGTCAACGGTCAGGGGCGAATCTTTCTTGGTGACCAAGACCTGTTTGATCACCCAATAGGGAGCGCTAAAGGTAACCTGTTTGGCGCGATCGGCGGTGATGCTCATGCCGGAGGCGATGATATCGATTTTTTTAGTGAGCAGGCTGGTGATAATACCGTCCCATTCAATGGGTTGGTGGCTGACCGTAACGCCTATATCCTTAGCGATCCAATTCATGGCCTCGACATCGAAGCCACTGGGGGCACCGGTTTTGTCGATAAAGGCAAAGGGCGGGAAGTTGGCGTCAATGCCGTTTACCAGCTTGTCGGCTGCCAGGGCATGTCCGCTGGTCAGAAAAAGGAAACTGGTCAGAAGAAACAGGATTTTACGTAACATTTTCTCATTCCTTTTCAGTTAGAGGATACCCTGATGAGGTCTCCAGGAGTGTGCACTACGCGGTATCTGCCACAAAGTGCGGTTTTTTCACGGTCGTTTTGTATAGTGAAAATACTGCGGGGTGTCAATGGCATTTGCTCTGCATGACCGTGTATCTCTGTTTCGAGAGACGAGGTGAGGGGAGAAGGTCGGGTGATGTTTTTATTATATATTTGCAAGTGGTTATGGTTTGTTTATGCCCGCTTCGAGATAGCGGGGATGCATGAAGCGCGGGGGGATTCGGAGAAGAGCCGTGTTCGGGTGGCACACAGTATGCTCGGCCGTGGTTGCATTTTAAAAGCGGTACGATTGCCGGGGCGCAGTCGGCAACTTCAAGGCAGAGCTTTTGATATCTCTTCGTTCGGTGAAGAAGGAGCACAGAGGGGGGCTTGATAAAGATACCTTCTTTCCATGAAAAACCGGAGTAGAGAGGTGCGTCAGGTGCGTTGATCGGTGGGATCAGGCTGTGTGGGGCGAGCTTCCACATGCATGGAGTACTTTGACCGGTGTCTGGAAACCGTCTTCACTCCATCTTGCGCTGTTCGAGTTCGTCCCAGCGGTCATACAGGCGATCGGCTTCCGTCTGCAGCGTTTGCTGCTCTTCCCAGTAGTGTTGCAATTGAACCGCGTCGGCCATGACCTCCGGGCTGTTCATCAATTGCTTGAGCTCCTCCAGACGGGATTCGGCTGCAAGGATAGTTTCTTCTATCTGATCATATTCCCGTTGATCCATGTAGGAAAGCTTGCCGGGCTTCGGTTTTGTCGACGCTTTTTCCTTCGGGGCAGCGGTGGTTTTTTTCTGCGTAGTGCGTTCCCTGTCCTGCATCATTTCCAACCACTGTTCATACTCCGCAAAATACTCGGCATGCCCTTCGCCATCGAAACCGAGTATCAGATTGCAGACCCGATCCAGGAGGAAGCGGTCATGAGTGACCAGCACAAGAGCGCCGGGGAACTCGGTCAGGCTCTCTTCCAAGACATCGAGAGAGGGGATGTCCAGATCGTTGGTGGGTTCGTCGAGCAGGAGGATATCGGCGGGCTGGCGCATCAGCCGGGCAATGAGGATACGGGCCTGTTCTCCGCCGGAAAGACGGTTCACCGGAGTTTCCAGCTGGTCCGTGCGGAAGAGAAACCGTTTGGCCCAGGTCACCACATGCTGGCTGCTTCCTTGGTAGATGACGCTATCGCCGTCCGGTGCCAAGGCTCGACGCAGCGTCACGGAAGTGTCCAGTTGCTCGCGGCGCTGGTCAAAATTGACAATCTGCACGTTTTCTGCAGTGACGATCGTGCCGTGATCTGGTTTGAGACCGCTGGTGCCGGTGGCGGCTGCAAGGATTTGCATCAGAGTCGATTTCCCGCTGCCGTTACGGCCAAGCAGGCCCAGCCGCATTCCTGGCGTCAGGGTGAGGTCGAGGTTGCGGAAGAGCGTTGACTCGTTGAACCCTTTTGCCAAACCAGTAGCTTCCAGCAGTTTTTTGGTTTTGCGCTGGGTTCCCTCAAAGGCAATACCTACCTGGCCGGCGGATCTGTTCCGGGAACGGACCTCGCCGAATTCGTCCTGCAAACGACCGGCTTCTTCGATGCGATAGCGAGCTTTGGTGGTTCGGGCCTTGGGGCCGCGGCGCAACCATTCGGTTTCCCGTCGTACTTTATTGGCCAATCGTTCTTCAAGGTTTTGTCGCTGCAGGAGGTAGTCTGATTTTTTTTCAAGAAAATCGGTATAGGTACCCCGAACCTGGAACGAACCTTCGGGGTAGACCGGGGCCAGTTCAATGACGCGGTTGATCGTATTTTCGAGAAAACGGCGGTCATGGCTGACCATGAGAAAAGCTGCCGGGCTCTCGGGCAGCGTGGCGCCGAGGAGATTTTCCAACCAGAGGATACCTTCGATGTCCAGATGGTTGGTGGGTTCATCCATAACCAACACATCTGGTCGGGTGACCAAGGCTCTGCAGATGGCCAACCGCTTGCGCCAGCCGCCAGAGAGCAGGCGTACCGGTTGCTGCTGATCCTCGAATTGGGCACGGCTGAGCATGGCATGCACCCGGTTGTACTGTTCGGCTTCGTCGATATCCAGAGTGCGAACCGCATCGTAGAGGTTGTCGATGCAGTTGGCTTTCTCGTTGAATACATCTGCCTGGGCCACATAGCTGAGTCGGATCAATTTCTGGGTGAAAACCGTACCGTTATCAGCATGCTCAAGGCCGCAGAGGATTTTGAGCAGGGTTGATTTGCCCGAGCCATTGGGTCCGATCAGGCCGACCTTGTCGCCGGCATTGAGCACCAGCGTGATATCGGAAAACAGGGTCTGGGCGCCAAAGGCCTTGGTTAGGCCCTGGCAGCTGAGAAGGGCGCACATGATAATAGAAAAGCTCGTGTACTGGAATCCGGCTGGTGCCGCATCGTTTGATTAGGCGTTATTGCCGTTGAGGTTAATGTCATCCGCCCGAGGGTAAGAGCCAAGCAACTCGTAATAGGCGCAGATCTGTTTGAGTATGTGGCAAGCTTCATAGATTACCGGATCTTCGATGTGCCCGATCATGTCGAGGAAAAAGAGATATTTCCATTGTTTGTCTTTGGTCGGTCGCGATTCGATTTTAGCCAGGTCAATATTTTTGGCAGAGAGGATGGTCAGAATTTCGTTGAGGGCGCCGGGCCGATTGATCAGTCCGATAAGGATCGAGGTTTTGTCATTGCCGCTCTTTTTCGGCGATTTGCGCCCGATAACCAAAAAGCGGGTGGTGTTGCCTTGGTAGTCCTCGATTCCCTTGACCACAACCTGCAATCCGTAGGTATTGATGGCCAGAGAGCTGGCAATGGCACCGACATTGGGATTGTTGGCCGCCATCTTGCCGGCGGCGCCGGTGGAAAAAACTTCAAGAGTCGGGACGTTCGGCAGATTTTTCCGCAGCCAGTTGCGGCACTGGGCCAGCGCCTGGGAATGGGAAGCCACGGTCTGGATGTCTTCGATGTTGCCGGAACGGCAGACCAGATTGTGGGTTATCGCCAGTTGGATTTCACCGCAAATTTGCACCTTGTATTTGAGAAAGGCGTCGAGCGAATAGGTGACCGCTCCTTCGATGGAATTTTCCACCGGAACGATGCCGTACTCTACCCGTTCTTTTTCGACTTCTTCAAAGACCTCGGCGATCGATTCCAACGGGCGGTACTCAGCAGTTTGGCCGAAGTATTTCACACCGGCCAGATGGGTAAAGGTAGCCTCTGGTCCGAGATATGCCACGGTGGCTTTACGTTGCGAAAGACGGCAGGTGGTAATAATTTCGTGGAAAATTGAACGGAGCGCCTTGTAGGGAAAAATATCGTTATTGTTTCGGCGCAGTCGTTCGTAGATCTCCAGTTCCCGCTGTGGATCCCATTTGGCTCGGCTGGTTTCGTTCTTGAGATGGCCAATGGTTTTGGCGCAATCCAGGCGTTCTTTCAGTAATTCCAGGATAGTGTCATCTATCTGGTCAATGCGCTCCCGCACCTGAGGGATATTCTTTTTTTCGTCCATGGTATCTGTGTTGTCGAGAAAATGTGTAACCTGCGGCCAGTCGATCCAGGTTTGATAGAGCAAGGTCAAAACCTAAATAATTGTCCTTTGTTGCACATCTTCCGGACAAACCGTGCCATCGGCAAATTCTAAGGAGGAGTACTATAGCATTCTTGGCGGCGCAAGGGAATAAGCTTTGTAAATCCTTTGAGGCCGTTGCATACAGCATGTCGAGTCGGTAGCCACACGCTGGTGGCGGGGTAATGGTTCAAAGTGACACACAATTGCAATGCGTTGTATCTTTTCCTGTACTGATTGTGCAGTGGTAAGCGGTCGAAATACCATTTTTATTTACCGGTGCCTTGAATTATTGTAGATCGATTTCGTTACATGAAATCGTGTCATTTTTGTAGGGTTTCTTTTACAATTGAGAATTATTCGCTTGCAAATTCGAATTGGATAAAGTATATTTAGCCGCATTAACTAAATAGCACTTTCTTTTTCTGATATCTTGCGCTGTAATTTTATATCCTTCGATACCTTAAAAGTTTTTGCTGCTTACCCCAGGGAAAATGAGCATGAAGCTTTTTATAGGTAGCCTTCCTTATAATATAACAGAACCTGAACTCACTGAGCTGTGCAGTCAATTCGGCAGTGTAGTCAGTGCCAAGCTCATCGTCGATCAATTTTCAGGGCAATCCAAAGGATTCGGCTTCGTGGAAATGTCGACCAGGTCCGAAGGCCACAAGGTAATGGATGGTTTGAATAACAAGGAATACAATCATCGCACGCTTGTCTGTAATGAAGCAAAGCCGCCGGTCAAAAAAGGCCAGCGTCGCAGATAAAGCATTCCTCTTCTCTTCCTCTCCACTCGCTGCAACCGAACTACGTGCCCATCAGGCATTGGACTGATGCATTCGACAACGTCGACCTTTTCCGGGCCGCTTGTCGGTGGTGCACGATCTTTCTGTCAAACTTTTGGCAGGCATTTATTGAAATTTTACGCAATCAAATTCGATCCACCACCAAAATGGATCCAACGCTGCAACAATGTGTGGTGACTGGATCATGTATACAATATTGGTTTGATTGCAGGAGTACTAATGAGTTTTAACGATTTTCATTTTAACACCCACATCTCTCGAGCAATTCAGCATTGCGGTTTTACCGCGCCAACCCCCATTCAGCAGCAGGCAATAGCACCTATCCTCGAACGGCGCGATCTTCTGGGGCTTGCCCAGACCGGAACAGGAAAAACAGCGGCGTTTATACTGCCTACCGTGCAGCGTCTTATGGAAACATCGGGCAAACAGGTCAGGGCGTTAATTATTGCCCCAACCCGAGAACTTGCCGAGCAGATCAACGAGTTCACCCAGAAAATCATCGAGCATAGCCGGCTCCGCAGTGTCGCCGTGTACGGCGGCGTCAGTAAGAACGCGCAGATCGCCAAGATCCGCAATGGTGTTGATATCGTGGTCGCCTGTCCCGGACGTCTTCTCGACATTATCAATGACAAGGCGATTAATCTGAGCCAGGTCGAGACGCTTATTCTTGACGAGGCTGACCACATGTTCGACAAAGGGTTCTTGCCGGATATCCGCCGCATATTGCGACACCTTCCCAAAGAACGGCAGTCATTGGTTTTTTCGGCAACCATGCCGGGAGAAATCAGGCATCTGGCCGAAGATATTCTTAATAATCCGGTGACGGTGCAGATTAATCTCACCCGGTCAGTGAAAAATATTTCTCATCAGCTCTATTCTATCGCCCAGGGGCAGAAGACCGCCCTGCTTGTGAATGTGCTGCAATCGGAGCGTGTTGCAACCGCGCTGGTTTTTACCCGTACGAAGTATAAGGCCAAGAATCTGGCGCAGAAACTGAGCCAGTCCGGATTTAAAGCCACATCGTTGCAAGGGAATTTGTCGCAGAATAAGCGGCAGCAGGCTCTTGATGGATTCAAAAACGGCACGTTCAATATCCTGGTGGCAACAGACATCGCTGCCCGAGGCATTGATGTCAGCGCTATTTCACACGTCATCAACTATGACATGCCCGATACCGCCGAGGCCTATATTCATCGAACCGGCCGTACCGGCAGAGCCTCCTGCACCGGGGAAGCCTTGACCTTTGCCACCAATGAGGATGGCAGGATGATACGGCTTATCGAGCATTCCCTTGATGAAAAAATGAGTCGTCAGGCTGTGGACCCAACTATTCTCGCCAGTCGTCATGCCGAGCCGGAACGCCGCACGAACGAAAGAAATAGAACACCGAGTCACAAACCGAAAACCCCGGCAAACTCGCAACATCGGCGCAACCGGTCATCGACATCGGCAGTCTTTGGTCTGTCCGGTCGTTCCAAGTGACACGTAATAAATTGATATACAACATATTACTGTGTGATCTTTTCGGTCATGCAGTGTATTACCAATGGCCCCAAAGTGGGGCCAACACCAAACTGTGCGATAGGATCGCACAATGAAAAAGGAGTAGTTACAATGGCTGAAGGAACTGTAAAATGGTTTAATGATTCCAAAGGTTTTGGCTTTATCGAGCAGGATGGCGGCAAGGATGTATTTGTACATCATTCCGCAATCCAAGCTGACGGGTTCAAATCTCTCCAGGAAGGAGAACGCGTGAGCTTCAATGTGGTCGATGGTGCTAAAGGCCCGTCAGCTACCAATGTCGTAAAGCGCTAATATTTGCGTCTGTCGTGATATAAAACCCCGCCTCTGGCGGGGTTTGTTGTTTGGACATTGTTGGCGAGCACCACTTATCAATTATTGCGATCAAAGGGAGACGTGTCGTGGCCAAACGAACGAATTACAAACAGGAAAAACGGATTAAAGAGCTGGAAAAGCAGAAAAAGAAAGAAGCAAAGAAAGAACGGAAGTTAAACAAAGAAAAAGCACCGTCAGGTGAAGAAGGATTCATCGAGGAAGAATCCTATGGAGACGTAAATGATCAGGAAGAAAACTTGCCCTAAGGTTTGTCTTTTTCTTATCTTTTCTGTTCTCACCTTGGTGTAGGAGCCGTGCAGCCTAGTCTGGCCGTGAAGGCGTTGAAACGGTGTTGCGCAAGCAACCGTACAAACGATTGCTGACGATCCCCTCGCAACCGGGAAGGTCCTTTTTCGTCAGGCTGTCAGTCGTTGACGGATTTTCGATTCGTCATACCGCTGAGTACCTTTCCCCTGTCACTGCATACATCCGCCTTTGGTTCCGCTTTATTAGCGGACAATCAGATGACCGATCGTATTTCCCTCTCGCGGAAATATATCCCCATTTTTTTCCCACCCATCGCATTCCATTATCTCTTCTGCAATTCCTGCACAGCAACACTGAGATCGCTGTGTAGTTCCTCCACGGTTTCGTAAAAAATATCCGCTCCTGCTGAGAAATGGAGCAGGATATTATTGAGTACATCCGGAATGTAGGGGAAAAGCTTTTGGAGATTGACTACCCGGTTCTGAGAGAGCAGCGAAAAATCGCCAGGAATCAGCTGGTGCAATACGGCCTTGTCAATGCTCGGGTCGGCAGAAATTTCCCGCGGGTGATAATCGCCCCGGCCGGTGAGGTAAATGAGAATATTGCCCAATTCAAAGAGATCAAGGGCAAAGGGTTTCTCCGGCAGGTAAAAATCATAGTCAAAATCAATCCAATAGTAGACGCCGGTGTTACGATCGACAAAAATGTGATCCCGCCGTATATCACCATGGCGAAAACCATTTTTGTGCAGGAAGCCGATGGCTTGCAGGGCGCCGAGGAAATGTTCGAGAATTGTCGGCAGTTCATGGAAAAAATAGTCCCGATGCGAGCTGTCGCTATGGATCACTTTGTCCAGCCGATTTCCACTGACCGGCTCCAGTACACGAACCAGATTGCCGGCCGAATCCACTAAGGTCTTTCCCTGCATGAAATGGGGCAGTCCCTGCACCAGTTCCAGAATTCTGGCCTCCTTATCGGGGCTGCGGTAGCAGGTGATTGTGAATTGTCCCAGCCGCATGTCAAAGGTTTCCTTGAAAACCAGCTTGACAATGTAATTGGCTCCGCTTGCCAGGTCTTCCACTTTGGGGACCCACTGCTTGATTTGCTCATCGACGCCAAACCTTCCTTCCTTGGTGTAGGAGGTGATGAGAAAATACCGGTCTTCCACGGCTATGATGTCGCCGTAATCGATAGAAGTGAAATCTGTCGTGTCTGTATAGACCCGAGACGTCCGCCGCATGCTGCGGGTAACTCGATGGTCCTTTAACCTGTCGGCAACAGCCTTCGGTAAGGAGGCGGTCGAAGCATAAGGAATTTTCATCCGATCACCCACACTGCGATATCCCTGCCGTTATGAATGAGGGCATTGGAAATGGAGCCGAAAAGAAATTCTTCGGCCTTGGAAATACCTCGTTTGCCAACGACGATGGTTCCGTAACCTTCTCGTACCTGCAGATCAAGGATTGCGGCACTGATGGATTGCTCACCAGCTATCTGGCAGCGAGAGGTGATGGCCTGATGGGCAATGCCATGCCTTTGAAGGATTTTTTTTGCCTGGGCAAAGAGCATTCGAGCTCTTTCTTCCTGCTCTGCCTTGTACTCATCCAATGTAGCACCGGACTGGTAATAATCGGGCGGCGGCACTGGGTAAATATGAAGGAGGCAAAGATGCACCTCCTTGAGATGACCTGCAATGCTGCCGACATATTCAACCGCATTGATCGAGCGGGGAGAGTCGTCAATAGCGATGATGATCCGTTTCCAGTCACTCATAGGAACCTCCTAATTACCGGTGAGCATGCATTGTGCCAGGCAATGGGCGTTCGATTAATTTATCAATAAATTAAACATACTCGAGCGTGAATACAACGAGTTTTTCAGAAACGCAGGGGGCTATGCTGATGAACAGACAGGTGGTGTCGTGTCGGTATAGCTTTACGATTTAAGCTGCTCGGCAGCATCCACAAAAAAGAGTCGCCAGGTGTACGAACCATTCAAAATGGCAGCCCCCATGGTTTTGCCGCTCCAGTTGATGTTTTGCCAACGCGGCGCGATATGAAGGATGGGAATGCAGGGATTATCGCTCGAGAAAACGGTCAGTTGCGTAGCGTTCCGGTAGATCTGCTCGGGCAGATTGCGCAGGCAGATGCCTTGGGGGGAAATATTGTCGATCCGTGCAGTGACCGCAAAACAGCCATCGGTTACATAGACGGTGGTGTCGACCAGTGGAACGCGGGGATGCTGCCGGTTATCAGCTGCCGTCAAAGAAAGGCTTTTCTTGCCCTCATCATTTCGGACGAAGCCGAAAAGGGAGAAAACGATGGTGCTGGAGGATTCCAGTCGCCGAGCGATAACGCGAAACATCCGCTTGAGTGGCCGTATCGGTGAATAGCGACGCGATGTACCGGTAACCGGAGAAAACACTATCACTTTTCCTTGTCAGAATGAACAATTGTGCTGTTGGTTCGACTATGGTTTGTTTTTTCGTGGGCTATTATAGAATTAACGATGGGGAACGCAAAGGAAAGATGCAGTGCATGGAGACTTGACTGAGATCAAAGAGTTTTGAGCAGGGAGAAAGGATCTTGCCAGTCGGCTTTGATCAGTCAAGGCTCGTTTTTTGGGAAGGCAGCCTTGACTGATGCGCGTGACAGACCGGGCGGCTTTCGACCGTGCTTTAAGGTCCTCCTTGCCGACACTGATCGAAAGCGGGTTGCAGTGGACAATATCGGCGGACAATGCAGCCCCCCTCTGGTCTGAATGAAGACTTCAAGGAAAAGCGTTCCTGAGAATTCTTTCAGCCGTTGGTGACGGGCTGTATGCCTGCGACATCTCCGGAAGTTAAAGATACCGTATGTTCGTGCTGAGCAGGGGGCCTGGAATCGCAGGTTTTCCATTCAATGGCAGTGTCTCCGTGCCGCTGTCGTCACCATCACGTATCTGCGAGATAGTCCAGATGGTGGTCACTTCTTGAATGACACTGCCATTGAAAGTGGAGGTGTTTCCGGCCCAATCTGCATGGAGCCAATTGTGGAGCCGCAGTAAAAGTTAATTCCGGGTGGAAAAAAAGATACTCAGGCCCGGCGCTGGGCGCGGTGCAACATAGACCGGCGCCGGTTCCACATAGACCGGCGCCGGTTCAACGTAGACTACTGGCGGCGGTATGTAAACTCGCTCTCTGTAGCCGGGATCAACATAAATTACTTCCCGGTAGCCATCTTCATAATACCGATATTTTCCCCTGTCATACCAACGCCCATGACTGTGGTGATCATGGTCGTGCCACCGTTTGTTGTACTTGTAACGCTTATGGTGATCTTTCCCCTTACGGTAATAATCATCGTCGCCGTAGGAGGGAGCTACGTGTATGCTGCTTAGTATTGCAGCTACAACTAACCCCACCATTATCTTGCCTGTTATGGATCTACAATGCCATCTGCTTGATTTTATCATACTATCACTCCAATCTTGGATGGTTTCCAATGGTCTGTTTGGTTTCAACCTGTAGTGGAAAAAATGATACAGATCAGGAGCCAGAGGGGCTTTTCGGGTACAATTCGCCGTCGCTCGTTCATGCCATTGGAATTGAAAAAAAAGTCAGTAATACAAAATGAGGTCGCTGAGCTGGGGAAAGCAACGCTGATTTTCCCTGCTGA
>JBFJXW010000029.1:0-26381 GCA_041622895.1 Desulfobulbus sp.
CAAAGAGTTCCTGAGGGCTTTTGTTCTTCATGCCGGTGTAACCCTGCATGTCGATCTGCTCCATGGGGAAAACGGGCATCACATCCTGGAAGCAGTGTTTAAAGCCCTGGGGCGAGCACTGGCCATAGCATGCGGTCGGCATCCACGGCTGAGCGGTCAGCTCTCCTCAAAAGGGACGCTGTAAGTAAAAGGTATAAAAAACGAGTAAACGGTGGTTCGCAGACCCGAAAATCAGGGAATGGTCCGTACCGAAAAACCTATATTGCCCGCCATGTGTCAACCGGGCAGATAATGATTACATCCCCAATAAGAGAGACTATTCAGGAGGATCAAGGTGACGGCAATAGCAAAAGTAAAAGTCGGGCTGGCTGTGTGTTGTTTCATCGTCGCTGCAGGATGTGCCAAAAAGGAGGGATTCGATACTGTTGCTGCGGATCCGGGAGTTATGGTTTCTTGCGTAGCCGTTCTACCGGTGCAGCCCGCAATTGATTATGAAAATGTGGCGTCCCCGGTGGAGCAGAAGTCATTGCAAGATGGCAGTCAGGTCATGGATGGTCTGCTTAAGCAATTTTTTCAAGGGCAGCCAAAAGTTCGGTTCGTTTCACAGACACAGGCACGGATCAATGAAGACAACAGTGCCTTGGACAGCCTAACCGGGGCACGGCAAATTGCCGGTCAAGTCGGCTGTAACACCATTCTGGAGACAACGCTCAGTCAATATACTGAACGAGTGGGTGGCCAGTATGGTGCCAAGCAACCAGCAGCGGTGACGTTTACTTACAGGCTCTATGAGGTTGGGGAGGGCAAGGTGCTCTGTCATGGTCGTTTCGATGAGCAGCAACAATCGCTCATGGAGAATCTGCTGACCCTTCCCAAAGCGAAAAAGCGGGGTCTGTCCTGGCTGACCGCAGAGGAATTGTTGCGCGAAGGCGTTCAGGAAAAGCTGGGACAATGTTCGTATCTTGAGGGCCAATAAAAGCCATTCATTCCCTCGGTACTCCTGGTGCTGTTAAAGCGAAATGTGAACCGTCGTGTCGGTCGGGCCATGCACGACTATGCCATGCTGGACGATGGCGACCGGGTATTGGTTGCCGTTTCTGGGGGCATTGATTCGCTGGTGCTGGCCTGGCTGCTGCAAGATTGGCGGAAAAAGGCGCCCATTGAATATGCACTTGAGGTTGTGCATGTCGACATGGAGCCCGCGCCAGAAGGAGCGGGTGCTGCTGCCTGTCATATTGCCGCTGTACTGGACGCGTTAGGTTTGCAATTAACGGTTTTGCCTGCTCTCTGGCGCCCGGATCTGCAGGAGCAATCTGCCTCTCCGGGTGATGATATCTGCTTTCAATGTGCCCGCTCCCGGAGGACCCAGCTGTTTGCCTATGCACGACAGTGTACGTGCAATAAAATAGCCTTTGGTCATCACCGGGACGACATTATAGAGACATTTTTACTCAACCTGACCTGTGCGGGGAATATCAGCACCATGTTGCCTCGCCAAGATCTTTTTTCAGGGAGGTTGGCCCTGATCCGCCCACTCGCCTACCTTGACAAGGAGGAGATCGCAGCAATCGGCCGCGATCTTGGTCTGGAGCCGGTTCGTTCGGCCTGCCCCTTATCAGAAAAGACGCGGCGGCAGGACATCCATCAATTAGCTGAACATATATACCAACATATCCCCGGTGCCAAGGAGCATATTTTTTCAGCCTTGGGCAATGTACGCCCGCAATATCTGCTCAAGCAAACCGGGGGCAGGAGACCCTGATGGAGACAGGAAACGATTGCCTGGTCTGCTTTCTGCGTCAGGCGTTGGCCACGATTCGGCGCAGTACCTCAGATACCGAACGCCACTGGCAATTGACCGGCGAGGTGGGGGCAATGCTGCACGGTTTTGATCGCCGCCTGTCCCCACCGGAAAATGCCGTTCATTATTATCGCCTGATTGCCCAAAGAACTGGGGTTGCCGATCCCTATACAACGGAAAAACAGGAGAGTAACACCTTTGCTTTGGGGCTGGAAAGCCATACCAGGGCTTTGATTCAACAAGAGCCTGATCCCCTGCTGGCTGCGATGCAATTCGCCATCAATGCCAATGTGCTCGACTACGGTGCGCAGCACCTGCTCGACAGGGATGCGGTCTTGGCCTCATGCCATCAGCCCCTGGTCATCAACCATTATCCTGCCTTGCAGCAGCTTCTGGATACAAAACCGAATATTCTTTATTTGGCGGATAACTGCGGGGAACTAGTCTTTGATAAACTGTTGATCGAGCTTCTCTTGTCCCAGGGATGTCGGGTAACCCTGGCGGTCCGGCAAGACCCCATTATCAATGATGCCACTCTGGATGATGCCGTTGCCTGCGGTCTCGATCAGGTCTGCCCGGTTATCAGCAACGGCGCTGATATCCCCGGTACCGCCTTGAACAGCTGCAGTGAGGCATTTCGCCGCCATTTCGCCGCCGCTGACTGCATCATCAGTAAGGGCATGGGGAATTTTGAGTGTCTCTCTGAGGTTCAAGCACCTCTTTTTTTCCTGTTCATTGTCAAATGCAGCACCGTGCTGACCTACCTGCAGCGACGTTTTCCGAAGCATGGTCTGCGTATTGGTTCATCGGTATTGCTGCAAGGCCGACAGAGCTCATAGTCGTGAGTTAATCGATGCGGCTGGCGATTCTTGCCGATATTCATGCCAATTACCGGGCACTGCAGGCGGTCCTAACGGATATTGCGCAGAGGGGTGCGGATCGGATTATTTCTCTTGGAGATAATATCGGTTACGGGCCCGAGCCCGAAGAGGTCGTGCGGACCTTGCTGGAGCATCGGGTTGTCTCGGTGATGGGCAACCATGAACTGGCACTGATCAGCAGGGGCTATTACAACCGTTTGCATACCACGCCCCGGCGGTCGCTTGCTCTCACCCGTGCTCTGTTAAGTACGGATTCACTTTCCTGGCTGGGCGGCCTGGCACCCGTTGAGATCTGTTTCGGGGCCCGCTTTGTCCATGGCTGTCCGCCGCAATCCATGACGGTGTATCTGCATGCGCCTACCGACAATCGTTTGCAACGGGTGTTCAGCTCTTATCCCGAACGAATCTGTTTTGCCGGACATATTCATGATGTTGGTTTTTTTCAGCGGGCAAACGGCGTGATCATTCGACCGGAAGTAACGATGGAGCCATTGGAGCTCAAGGCGCAGAGTCGGTATCTGATTCTTGCCGGCAGTGTTGGCCAGCCCCGTGATATCCTGAGTTGGCACGCCAAATATATGCTTTGGGATCTTGAAAGACGGACCCTGGAGATCCAAGCTGTGCCCTATGATGTACAGACGACCATCCGCCTGCTCGGCGAGCGCGGTTTTCCCGCCACCAATGCCCGGCGGCTTTTCTGGTGAATACAATGAAACAGATAGGCAGATATGAGATCATCCGCCGCCTTGGGAAGGGGGGGATGGGCTCGGTGTATAAGGGGCTGGTGCCGGTGATCGACAAGGTGGTGGCAATCAAGCTGCTGGATCCCAACGAGCTGATGGAAGATATCCTCGGTACAGACCGGCTTCGCGAAATTTTTACCTTCGAAGCCCGAACCATGGCCGCGTTCAATCAGCCGTTTCTGGTTACTGCCCATGATTTTGACCATGACGAACAGGGACGTCCTTTTTTTGTCATGGACTACATCTGTAATAATCTGGGCGATATGATCGGCGAGACCTTTCGTATCGAAGAGGATTCCCGCGTTATCGGCGCTGCCAAGGTATTGCATTACGGACGTCAACTCCTCGAAGCCCTGGATTTTCTGCATCATAACAACATCATCCATCGGGATATCAAACCGCAGAACATCCTGGTTACCGATGAGGATACCATTAAAGTTTGCGATTTCGGCATGGCCCTGGTACAAGGTGTCGCCTTTTCCGGCCCTGTAAACATGCAGATCGGCTCACCGTGCTACACCCCGCCGGAACAGCGGAAAAATCCGCAGGCGGTGGATGGGCGGGCCGATCTCTATTCCGCAGGCGTTTTGCTGTATCGCATGCTCACCGGCAAACTTCCAGGAATGCAGAGTTTTTCCCTGTCCTTGGTTAATCCCCAGTATGATAGCACCTGGGATAACTTTTTTAGTAAGGCATTGCGCTGGAAAACGGATGAGCGTTTCCAATCGGCCAGGGAAATGCTTTCAGCCTTTGAGCAGTTGCGATTGCAACCGGCAGGCGATGCAAGTGTTTGCCGAAACCTGGCGCCGGACCGACAACCTGTGCAACTGCGGCGGGAACCGGTTAATGTCTGCAGGTCGCGAGCTCACGATCTGTTTGCGGTCAATGCGTTGTATCGGCCGGTTGAACCTTTGTGCAATCGACTGGATCTTTACGATAAAACGGTTGTTGATCATTCCACGGGGCTTGCCTGGCAACGACACGGAAGCCGGTACCCGCTTACCTTTGCTGATGCTCATAGCTATGTCGAGCAACTCAACAGGGAGCAGTATAACGGTTGCAATCAGTGGCGAGTGCCGACCGTCAATGAACTGCTCAGTCTGCTGCCGGAAGGCGATGAACAAAATATTTTTCCGGAATCTGCTGGTCGGCCGGTGAAGTGGGTATGGAGTTGTGATCGGCATGGGAATCACGAAAGCTGGTATGTGAATATGGACATGCGGTTTGCCGGGGTCCAGGATGTCAATTGTCTCAATCATGTCCATGCCGTTACCGGTATCCTACCTTGAAGAACCGGCTTTAAAAAATTCTTCCGCCTTTATCTATCACTGAGAAACAACGTATGGAATATCCTGTATCGCACTATTTTCTCGTTCATTCACAGTCGGGGCCGTTGGCATGCCAGCATGTGGAACGCTACCTTGCCGACAACCAGCTGGTCAATTATGCCGAGTTTTTTATCCGGGACCATGAGGTGCTCAATGCAAGCAACAAGTCCTTTCATCCCATATTGGAGCAGGGGTTGGCAGCAAACAGCGCCTTTGGCCGTCGAATGGTTGATCATCTGAAGGAGGAAGGGCTCACTTCCCTGGATCAGCTCCTGGAACTGGAACAGGGCTATGCTACAAAAATTCTTCATACTTTGACCCATCTGCTTGATGGCTTTATCGGCATTGATTCCGTATTGTATAATCTGGTGGAAGATTCCCATAAAGTGAGCAAGAAACTTCTCGAAGCCATCGACCATGCCCCCGGCGAATACTGGTTGGTACCCGTGCGAACAGGGAAATTGAATGCTTCCGTATTGCACAAGGTAAGTTAAACATCCCGTTCATCTATTTCATTAACATACTTCCCGTGGTGCGGATTATCCTTTTCTCCCCGTAAGAAAAACGCTGAGCATTATTGTGCCGACAGCGTATAAATTTGCTATATTGCTTTTTTGTAACAGGAAGGCATCAAATGCATAGGTTTCTGCCACGTTTACCTACCGTCTTCTGTGTGGCGGGACGCGGGACTGATTGGACAATTTCGGTGTATTGTTTGGCTGTTCAGAGAATGCTATGCGAATTTTTCTCTTTGACTCCATTCGTAACAGTCTGATACTCCTCGTTCTGTTGGCTGTTCTGCCGGCATTGGGGCGTATGCAGTATACTGGCATGGGTTACGCGGCACAGTGGTTGCTGATGCCGAAAGCTTTGCACTTCGTCAGGTGCAGGCCATGGCTGCCCATCACCAACGTGTAATGGATGACGCCTGTCTGCTGCTCATGCCCCTTGCCAATTCCTCGGCAGTGCGAAGTCTTGATTCAGAAGTCTGTGCAAACCTGCTCACCGATATACTGGACGGTAATGCCATTTCTTCCTCCTTGAATGCGATATCAACGATTATAAAGAAAAAATCGAATTGACCCTGGATAAAATGTAGGTCACTGTCATCTGCCCTCCCCGGTTACAATTTTATCATTGCCATCGAAAATAATCGTGAAGAGTTGAAAAAATGAGTGATGCTTCGGTTGACGTTTTTGTGCGACAATCTCTGCAAAAACTCGGCAGTGGGATTCTCTGCCAACGCGCGTCCATCCCCATCCTGGTCCTGGGAGGCGGCCTTCGTCCATTTCAAGGAACAGCGCGGCAAACATTTTAACCCCAAACCAGGGGCTATCCTCCTGGAAAGCCAGGAGGCATTCAAGGCGATCTGGTCCCGATACAAACGGTCGGCCTGCAGTTCTTCGAGTGAGGGGCATGGAACCCCGACAAGGAAACGCTGCTAATCGCGTCAATTGATGAATCGGCAGGGGAAGAAGGTGCGCTTTTTGTTGAATTGTTCAAGCAGTTGCGAGTATGAAAAGTGGCTGTAAACCAAAAGCGGGTATGGATTCCGCGCAACCAGAAACAAAGGAACGGACAGTATGGGAAAAATCGGCAGAAATCAGTCCTGTCCCTGCGGCTCAGGGAAAAAATATAAACATTGCTGTCTGCCTGCTCAGCAGGCGGGAGTAACGACCAGCCCCGCCAACCAGATGAAGGTTTCGCTGATGTCGACGATTGAAAAAATTCAGCGGGCTGCGGCCGAGAAAAGCGTAACGTTCCAGGAGCTCGGCGTTTTTCTCTTTTATAGTGATGCCGACGGCGATGCGTGGCTGCTGGAGGTCACCGATGCCGATGCTGTACAGGTTGCCAGGGGCGGAGAGGCACTTGATGTGCCCATCGATGAAAATCCGGAAACTATCGAAATCAACTTCAGTCATACCTTTGCTCTCCGTGAACGACAGTTTTTCCTCACCGCCTATGCTGACAAAGCCGAAACCCGTCTGGATAAAGCACCCAGCAAACAGATTAATGCGGCGATACGTCGGCTGCGTAAGCGATATCCTCCCGAGATGCTTGAAAAAATGCACGTGACCAGTGGAGAGGCGTCGGAGGCCTGACGGTTTGCATTCATGCATCAACGAAAATACTGGTTTCGCCTACTCCCCGTAACCCTGGTCATGGGGAGTATCTTTTTTCTGTCGCATCAGCCGGGTGACAGCTTCTCTCTTCCGGATATCATCAATATCGATAAAGTGTTGCACATTCTGGTCTATACGATCCTGGGTCTGGCAGCCCTTTTTGCCCTCTCGCCATCATGGCGGCAGCGGCATCCCTTTCTCAACAACGGTGCGGTTATCCTGTTTTGTCTGTTCTATGGGATCACCGATGAATTGCATCAATCCTTCATCCCTGGCCGCTGCTCAAGCGGAGGCGATCTGATCGCCGATACCCTTGGGGGTGGGCTGGCGGTGATTGTCTGGTGGAGCGGACAGCGTTGGTTGCCCATCCGATTACGAGTGTGGTTATAGGAAAAAGAAGAGAAGAAGATGGACAAAACAACAACTTGTTTGCTTATTATGATCATTGCCCTCAGCGGTTGTGCGCAAAGCAATTTGGGCAATACCCTAAAAAATACTTTTCAAGGGCAGCATTATCTGGCGACGAAGGAATTTGATCAGGGGGCAGAAACCTTTCGAGCCGCCGTACAGAAAGAACCGGACAGTGCCACAGCCAACTACTATTATGGCCGTTTCCTTCTAGCTAACAAGAATTCCAAAGAGGCCCTGCCTTATCTGGAGAAGGCAGCTCGATTTGATCCGGACAACGCAGCGTATCATTTTTGGTTGGGCGTGGCCTATGGCGAAAATGCCATGGACGCCAGAGAACGGACCAGTTACCTGAAGGCCCTGTCCCTGCAAAAGAATCACGTACCGTCGCTGCTCTATCTGGGGAATAATTATCTGAACGCTAAATCCTATCATAAAGCGCTGGACTGCTATCAAAGGGTCTTGGTCAGCGAACCGGACAATCCACAGGCCCTCTATAATCGGGCATTGGTCTATCGTCATCTGCAGCGAACTCCGGAAGAACAACTAGCGTGGCGGTTCTATCTCGATGCCTATTCTTCCGGCGCGCTCGCCCAGCGAGCCGCGGAGCATCTCAATCAGCTCGATGATTTTTCCTATCGCAATCATCGCCTGGGGCACCGAACCGTGACCTTGGCGGCAATTACCTTTGTCCCTTTCTCCGCCAGGCTGATCGCTTCTTCCAAGGCCTCCCTTGATCTGGTGGGGACCACGATCGCTAATATGCCCCAAGGACAGCTGAACATTGTGGTCTATCAAAAGAACAATCGGGCATTGGCTGGGCAGCGGGCCCGAAGCATCAAGGTCTATCTGGAAAAACAGTTCCCGATCCTCAAGGAGCAACAACGGCTTCAACTCAGCTGGTTTGATGTGCCGGAGCAGAGGAGAGCCTTCGGTCGCACCATTAGGCACGATGAGTCAGTCATCTTTTTTCTCGATGTTGTCAGCAAGCGAAACAAACCAATGGCAAAAATTCGTTCACGGAAATGAAATTCCTGGTTGCGAGGGAAGTGGAAACATAGAACATATATCCACTGAATTGCGTCAGTAACTCAAAGTAGCATAGATAAGGAATCAACACCTTTTTATACGAGGGTGCGCATTTTCTATCCGATCATTCATCGATACAAGAGCAAGAGAGAATAATATGGAAAATGGAAACAAATTCAAACGTTGGTTCGTTAATCGACTGATTCTGGCGACGTTGCTGACAGTGTTGATTGTGGGCGTCGGCCCTGCTGAGACAAGAGCGGCAGATATGGCTCTCGACGATACCGTAACCGGAACGGAGCAGCTTGGTGATGACGATGCGATCGCTGACGGTTTCGATTCGGATGATGCGGTGGCAGCTGACAACCCTCAGGAGGTCGAGAGCCATTATAACAACCCTGCCCAGGCAGCCCATGCCGCCCAGTTGGCAGACCATGCGGCCCTGAACGATCAAGCCGTTCAGGATGCCCTGGGGGCAGTGGAAGCTGCTCAGGCGGCCCTCGACGGATTAAGCCCGGATGCGACGGAGGAAGAAGTAGCCGCTGCCCAGCAGGAACTGGCCAGCAGAGAGTTGGCCTACACAGATATCCTTGCTGAAGTGACCGGTGTCTTGAGTGAGGACATTGCCGCTATGCGGTCCGTGGGTATGGGATGGGGAAATATTGCCCATGAACTCGGGGTTCATCCCTCTGCGCTGGGGCTTGGCCATGGCAAGGGCAAGCAGGGGAAAAATCAGGAACTTGCGATGACAACTGGTGTCAAGGAAATTAATGCGAAAGAATTAGCAGAGGCAACTGCCCGGGATACCAGGAACGGCTTGTCCAAGGGACATGGTCAAGGGTTGCAATCCGGTGGTCACAACCATGGAACCGATAAATCCACGAATGGGTTTGGTAAGAGCAGCGCCGGTGGTCAGGGAGCGAATTCATCCGGTGGTCATGGCAGCAGCGGTGGTAACGGCAACGGCAACGGCGGTGGTAATGGCGGCGGCAACGGCGGCGGCAACGGCGGTGGCAATGGCGGCGGCAATAAGTAGGCCGTCGATTCCGTGGTGAGAAAGAACAAACGGGGTATTCGTCATGAATACCCCGTTTGTATGTAGTGAGGTAAAGCTGTTCCAGGAACGGGATGCGGTACACCGCTGCTTGTGACCTGTCGCTCCACTGGAGAGGAAGACGCCGCCATGCATTCCAATGTGGTTTGTGACAGGATCAAGGGTTTACGGCAGAGGGTACGTTTGCTGTCGATCAGTGCCTTGCGTCACTTGGTTGCAGTAAGCAGCCGGGCCATGTCCTTGGCGAAATAGGTAATGATCATATCGGCTCCGGCTCGACGGATGGCGATCAGGCTTTCGGCCATCACCCGTTCGCCGTCGATCCATCCTTTTTCGGCGGCGGCCTTGATCATGGCGTACTCGCCGCTGACCTGATAGGCCGCGATCGGGAGATCGAACTCGTCGTGCAGGCGGCTGATGATATCCAGGTAGGCCAGTGCCGGCTTAACCATCAGGATGTCCGCACCTTCTTCCACATCCAGGGTTGCTTCCCGCAGGGCTTCCTTGCTGTTCGCCGGGTCCATCTGGTAACTGCGGCGATCGCCGAACTGAGGCGCGCACTCGGCAGCATCGCGAAAGGGGCCGTAAAAAGCTGAAGCATATTTCACCGCATAGGACATGATGGGAATCATGTGAAACGAGCTTTCATCGAGTACGGTGCGGATCTCGCTGACCCGGCCGTCCATCATGTCGGAAGGAGCCACCATGTCTGCACCTGCCTCGGCATGGGAAAGAGCGGTCTTGGCCAGCAGTTCCAGCGTGGCGTCGTTGTCAACCTCATGACCGGCCAGGCAGCCGCAATGGCCATGGTCTGTGTATTCGCACAGGCAGACATCGGTGATTACGGTCATTTCCGGAACCTTGTTTTTCAATTCTCTGATGGCTTGCTGGATAATGCCGTTTTTGGCGTAAGCACCGGACCCGAGGCCGTCTTTCTTCTCCGGCAGGCCGAAAAGAATAACCGAGCGAATGCCCAGAGCCAGGCAGTCCCTGGCTTCTTTGGCCAGCAGATCCACCGACAAACGGAAGACACCGGGCATGGAAACCACCTCCTGACGGAGGCCTTTGCCGGGCAGGATAAAGAGCGGATAGATCATCTGGTCCGGCACCAGCCGGGTTTCACGGATCATGGAGCGAAAGGTCTCGGACTGTCGCATTCGACGGGGACGATATTCGGGAAAAACCATGGGATACCTCTGCGTAGTGGTTGTTAAACAATGAAAAAAAAGAGAATGGATAGGGGGATCGTTCTTTATTTGACGGCAATGCCGAGAGCCTTCACCTTTTTATGCAGGTGACTGCGCTCCATACCGATTTGCTCGGCGGTTTTTGAGACGTTGCCGTCGTTTTCCTGGAGCTTGGCCTGGAGGTACACCGTTTCGAACTGGCGGCGGGCCTCTTTAAAGGACAGGTGCTCGTATCCTTGGGCCATTGGTTGGGGCGGGAGTGGCTGCAGGGGGGCATTGCCCAGGAAAAGGGCTACATCCTCGACCCCGATATGGTCGCCGGCGGTCATGATTACCAGGCGTTCGACCAGGTTGCGCAGTTCGCGCACGTTGCCCGGCCAGCTGTGACGTTGCAGCAGTTGCAGGGCTTCGACGGCAAAGCATTTTTTTCCGATACCTTTTTTACTGAATTGGTTGACAAAATCCTCCACCAGAAGCGGTATATCCTCACGTCGTTCAATCAGGTCGGGCACTATAATAGGCACGACATTGAGTCGATAAAACAGATCGGCCCTGAAGTTCCCTTTGTCGATTTCTTCCTCGAGATTTTTGTTGGTTGCCGCCAGGACCCGGACATCGACTTCAATGGTACGGGAACCGCCAACCCGCTCAAATTTCTGCTCCTGAAGAATACGCAGTACCTTGGCCTGGCTCTTCAGGCTCATGTCACCGATTTCATCAAGAAACAAGGTGGAACCGTTGGCCTGATCAAACTTGCCCTTTTTGCTTTCCGTGGCTCCGGTAAAAGAGCCTTTGACATGGCCGAACAGTTCCGATTCAATCAGTTCTTCGGGGATGGCAGCGCAATTGACTGCAATCATCGGGTGTTTGTTGCGCAGCGAATGGTGGTGAATGGATTGGGCCACCAACTCCTTGCCGGTGCCATGACCGCCTCGAATCAGCACCCAGGCATCGGTGGGGGCGACCCGTTCGATCTGCTCGCGCAGCCTGGTAATGGGTGCGCTGGTTCCGGTTATATGGATTCTGGCCGGGCCGCTTTCACGCAGCAGTTGGTTTTCCCGTTCCAGTCGAGCCAACTGGATACCTTTGGTGATCGAGAGGATCGTTTTATCATAGGAAAGGGGTTTTTCGATAAAATCGTAGGCACCGCTGCGGGTGGCCTGCACCGCGGTTTCGATGGTGCCATGACCGGAAATCATTATCACCGGCAGGTCGAACCGCTGTTTGATCAGCTTGAGGGCTTCGAGGCCATCCATGCCCGGCATCCAGATATCCAGCAGAATCAGGCTGATGTCTTTTTCATCGAGCAATTGCAGCCCCTCTTCGGCTGAAGCGGCGGCAAGCGGGATAAATCCCTCGTCGGCAAGAATACCCGAGATTGCTTCGCGTATAGCGGCTTCGTCGTCAATGATCAGAATAGTGTCGGGCATGAGAACAAGAGGTATCGGGTGGAAAAGAGGCTGTTGGGAGAAGGACTGCAACGGGCAATAGGCCGGGGTTTCAGATCATAACCATATCAGGTATCCAGCGGTAGCTCAACCGTAAACACCGTACCCGTGGGGTCGTTGTCGTAGGCACGAATAACGCCGTTGTGTTCGGTAACGATAGTATGGGCAATAGCAAGGCCCAGACCCGTACCTGATTTGCGGGTTGAAAAATAGGGCTCGAAAATTCGCAGTTTGACCTCGTCGGCGATACCTGGTCCGTTGTCCGCCACTCCGAGCCGGACCTGATGGGTATTGGTACCGTGTTCCAGGGTCACCTCGATTGTGCCCTCATCGCCGAGTACGGCAACAGCATTGTCGAGCAGGTTGATCAGGACACGCTTAATCTGGACCGCATCAAACATGAATTGTGGAATATCAGGGTCAATCCGGCAGCTGATGACCAGGTGTTTGTGGGCCTCCCTGTAGAGAAAAACCACCTCCTGCACCAGGCGGCTGAGATCTTTGAGTTCCTTGTGCAGCTTGGGCATACGGGCAAAATCGGAGAATTCGCTGACCATTTTTTTGATTTCATCGACCTGGTTGACAATGGTGGCGGTGCATTGGTCAAAGATGTGGCGATCCTCGACGATCTTGTCGAGGTACCGCTTGCGCAGGCGTTGGGCGGAGAGCTGGATCGGGGTCAGCGGGTTTTTTATTTCATGGGCGATACGGCGGGCCACCTCCTGCCAGGCGGCGAGCCGTTGCGCTTTTTCCAGGTTGGTCAGGTTGTCGAAGACAATAACAAAACCGATGGGGTTATGTCGATCATCAACCATCCGGGTGATGTTGACCTGGAGAGAGAGCGTCTCGCCCCGGCGAATGGTAACCCGCAGGTGCCGTTCTATCGAGGATTTGTCGGTGCTCAGCAATTCTTTGAGGAAGCTCTCGACGATCTGCACATGCTGTTTGGGCAAGACTTTGTGGAAATCCTTTCCCAGGAAGGCTGTAGGTTTGATCGCCAGCAACTCCTCGGCAAAACGGTTAATGGTGGTGATCTGGTTGTTCTCGTCCAAAGCGATAACTCCGGCTGCAACATTTTCGAGAATGGTTTCCAGGTATCGTCGGCGTTGTTCCGAAACCTCGTTGCTTTCCTGCAGATCTTGATGGGCCATGGCCAGTTGCCGGTTGGAGATGAGGATATCCGAGGTCATGGAGTTGAAGGAATCAACCAGGAGTCCCATCTCGTCATCCGCTTCTTTTTCGAGAATAAAATCCAGGTCTCCGTCGGCAACACGTCGGGTGGCCTCCGCCAGTTTATTGATCGGTCCGGTGATGCTGCGGGCGATATAGAACCCAAACCAGATGGCTCCGAACAGGATCAGCAGGGTGATGATCAGCAGCATGATAATCAGGCTCAGTTTTATCGGTGCCTTGAGCATGACCAGCTGCTGATATCCGGTGATGCCGTCCGACACCGACTGCATGGTTTCCAGCCGGGCAGAAGGGATCAACACCGTGGTGACCAGAAACCAGGTTTGCTGAGGGGAAAGGTGCACCTGCACCGGGACAATGGCCTGGATGAGTTCGCCGATAGTGGTCCGCTGCGTGACTACCTCGGGCCGGTCGTTTGCTGAGGCCAGCCTGAGTGCTTCCGAAGGAATGGCCGGTAAAACAATGGGCAGCAACCGCGGCCCCCGCACCGAAAGCAGCGGCATGCGCATGTTGTCAAGCAGCAGAATGCTATCCGGAGCACCGGGCAGATCGATTTCCAGGGTTTTAGCGAAAAAACCCTCCAACGCTTTCATATCGCGGAGATTGAGCGTACCGCTTTCCAGAATGGAAGCCAGTTGCCTACCTGCATATTCGGCCTGTTTTCCGGTGTCATGGAGCATCGATTGCGCCAGCTTCAGTGAAGATTGCAGGGATTCCTCGACTTTGGCGTTGAACCAGTAATCCATAGAGGTGGATACAAAGCGCAACGCAATGATAAAGAGGAGCGCTGTGGGGACCAGGGAAAGCGAGACAAAAGAGATAACCAATCGGGTTCGCAGCTTGGAACCAAGAATTTTCTGATTACGCTCAAAGGCCAGTTCAACCAGGTTGCGCAGCACCAGGTACAGCATGAGCAACAGCAGCAGGCCATTGATATTGATCAGGGCGAAAATCAGAATGGTGCTGGAGATGGGGAGATGAAAATCGCCGCTCAGCAGGCCGCGTTGCACATATCCCAGAGAGGGAATGAGCAGGGAGCAGAAAATGATCACATAGCGGATCAGCCGCTGTTTCTTTTTTTTCTGTTCCGCCGTGAGCATTCAGGTATCGGTGTGCAGATCAGTACCTGAATTCGATGGTCCGCCAGGCTGTTTCGAAATCCCATAACGAAGTAAAGGGGATGAGTCGATTAATCCCGAAGGGGAGGCTGCCTTTTTTCAGGGTAACTTTAAAATGTATGGCGTAGGGGGCGTCGGGGATAAGCTGGGCAAGGGCGATGATTTTGACGCCGTTGAGTTCGGTCATCAGTTGTTGGGCTTGTTCAAGATCATCGGTGGTGACGGCTTTTTTATCTTGATTGGAAAAAGTGATGCGGTATTCTTTTTTCTCACTGTCAAAGGTCATGGTGTGGGTCACGGTCGTTTCGACCATGGTGGTGTCGATCCAGTTATTGTTTGTTTTCACCAGCTCCAGGTGGTAGGTGAAAACAATAGGTGTGCCGGCACGCAGGTCATCGAGCATTTGCGGGGTGAAGCCATTGTTCACCGTGGCAAAGAGCAGAAGATCTATATCCGAAGTGGTGACTATTATGTCTTTGATTTCAGGGGATATTTTTTTTGCAGCATGACCTTGGAAAGGATGGAGAAATACCAGTAAACCGCACAGTAAGATCAATCGGATAGGTAATAGTTTCATTGAGTTGTCGACGCGCCCCCAATGGCTGCACCTTGTAATGTTAACGTAAAAAGAAATGTAAACCTAGCATATACCTGATAGGCAGTTTTTTGTCCATGACAAGGACAAAACCAAAGGTAGGAAGTTGCTACTCCACGTTCAGATAACTGTGTCGAACTGTGCCTCGATATAGAGGGATTTCCCGCACTTTCAAGGGATATTTTTTAGAGAGCATACGGGATTTTCATAGCTGGTTCGTCGGGCTTTTCAGCAGTTTTTTCGCAGCATGGACAGACGCATGTTCCTTCTGTGCGCAGAATTTTTTTTCTTGAAGAAATTCGGGGTATCTTGGCTGCTGCATGGGGATAGGGAAAAGAACTGCAGTCAACGAAAAGCCTTTTGTTGAGAAACCCATGTCTCCTTATTCTTAAAAAGACCTGTCCAGGTGCTGCTTGGATGAGCAGTAGAATTTCAAACTAATTACAATTAAATTGTTAGAGGCGCATCAAATTGTCGTTCAGCGGGAAGAACTGAGGAGCAGGAAACTCTTTGCGACTTTAAAGGGCTTTTGAGGAGCAGGCTGGAGGAACGATGGAGTGCGAGGCACGGTGCAGCTCATTCTGCCCTCGGCCTGGCGGCAGCGACCGATACTTGCTCATCCGATCAGGATGGAAGCTGCACACTGGATACAGAGAATGCGGCTTATCCCAGCAGTGCCAATACACTGATTTTTTATGGTTGTCTCGTTTATCCTACCACTCGACGCGAAGGATGTTATCCAAGGGTCTAACCCGGGCGAGACGGATCCGTACCGTATCGCCGGGATCGACCGGGAAGGCGGGGTTGGGAGGCAGGTCGACATCGAACAGGCAATCGCAGAGCAAGAAATTGACCCGTTTGGGGCCGATTCCAACCACCAGGGCATTGACCATTTGTCCTTCCCGAGATTCAAGATATCTGAGCATCCAGTAGCGGTGCCGCTGTTGGCGGATAGCGTTTGCCCTGCCCAGTTTTTGCTGGATAATGCCGGCAAAAGTCTTGCACTCGTCACCTGAAAAAAGAATGCCTTGGCCGTGGATCATGTGACTGAGCTGATGCTGCATCGCCAGATCCAGGAAACGGCGGATCGGCGAGGTGATGGTGGTGTAACTGTTGAGGCCAAGGCCGCTGTGGGGTTTGGGGTGGGAGGTCAGTTCTCCGCGCGCTAGAAAACGACGCTGTCGGGCAATATCCTGTAGACTGTTCTGGACGCCTGAAATAATTCGTTTCCTAGGAGGTGGCTGCGAACGAAATAAACCTGGTGCCTCACGGCCGGCCAGATAGGCGGCGGCTATGGAATTGGCCAGAATCATCAATTCGGAGACAAGGTTTCGCGAAGGAGTGTCCACCGGGGAAAGATAGACTTGGATGTGCTGCCTGTCACGGATATCGATGTTGACATCCGGTAATGACAACAACAGGGCTCCCCTGTCGACCCGTTGCTGCCGCAGTTGCTGTCGCACCACATTTAACGCCGTCAGATCGGGATCTCGTCCAATCAGTGTATCTGCCTCGCGATAGCTCAACTGGCGTTTAACCTCGATGACAGCCGGGACAACGCTACTGTGTTCCACGGTGCCGTCTTGTGCAAGGGTGACCAGGAAACTGATGGTCGGCCGGGCCTTGCCCTGGATCAGGCTGCAGAGATCAAGGGACAGCGTCTTGGGCAGCATGGGGATGTGGCCTTCAGGGAAATAGAGCGAGGTCGCCCGCTCCCTAGCCTCGGCGAAGAGCGGTGATTTTGGGGGCACATAATAACTGACATCAGTGATATGGATGCCGATTTCCACCTTCCCGTTTCGAGTTTCAATGTGGATGGCGTCATCAAAATCACGGGTGAAACTGCCGTCGATGGTCAGGGTGTTGAGTGCCCGCAGATCCTTGCGTTTGGGGTCAGCCAGGAGTTCTTCAACCGTTGCTTCGCGTAGACTTTCCGCAACCTCAATACAGGGATCGGGAAAATCCACCGGCTGGTCCGATTTGAGCAACGCTAGGTTTTCATCCGGATTCCATATTCCTGCTTTGACCAGTATCTCATAGCCGGCATGAGGTGATGTCAACCCGGCTTTTTTCAGTACCTGGCGGATGAAGTCATCTTCAGCGCTGTCACTACCGAACAGCACCGATTCGCTCAGCCATTGCAGGCAGCGTTCACGATCCGGCCATTCGTTACTGTCGACCGGAATGCCCCGCATGATTTTTTGCAGGTTGTCAGCCGCCTGGGTCAGCAGCTGTGCTTTTTCTTCTTCTCGATGCTTCTGGAGTTGCAGCTGTTCGACCTGCTCGGGGCTGTGCGCAGCAATTTTACCGTTTTTATATTTAAAGAAAAAGGGGTCGGTAAAGACAGCTCGGAGAAATGCAGCGCTCTGGTCATCATTTACCGTGCCGCCAAAATGGAGTTCTGTTAGAAATTCAAGGGAGAAGTCGTCGCAGGTTTCCTCGCAGACGATTTCCCAAAGTTCATGAAGGGTGATCGTTTCCGCCAGTGCGGAACGTTCAACGGCACGCTGCTGCAGTACCGCGGTCAGTGCATCGCGAGTGGAATCTTGCGGATATTTCTGTCGTGAAGCAATGAGAATCCGTGATTCCGGCAGGTTGATTTCCCGTCCGTTCTGCGCTAACAGACGGAGCTTTTTATCGGTAACGCCGGTGACGAGGGCGCAATAAAATTTACCGTTATCTATAAATTCAATAAGACTGCCAGGGGAAATCATCTTTTTAACACATTGCGAAGTTCGAAGGTCATGGTAAGCTACAGTGGATAGCAAGATTCCACTTCTTTGTCATTATTTTCTTCAGGAAAATTCCTGATCTCTTTCCCCTAAAAGGATACGTTACGTGGCTCATTCTCTTTATCGTTCCGGGGTGGTGGCCATCATCGGCCCCCCCAATGCAGGCAAATCGACCCTGCTCAATCATCTGCTCCAACAGAAAATCGCCATCGTTACTCCCAGGCCGCAGACCACGAGAAATCGGATTATGGGGATCGTCACCGGTGCCGAATATCAAATGATTTTGCTGGATACGCCCGGGTTGCACGATGCCCGCGAAGAGATAAATCGGCAGATGGTGCGGGTTGCGCTGGAGAGCTTGACCGAGGCGGATGTCGTGCTATTTTTGGCTGATTGCTCTGATATGGCACCCAAGAAATTGGAAAAGCGAGCAGAAGAATTCCAGGGTTATCTGAGCAGAGTAACCTGCCCGGCAGTGCTGGCCCTTAACAAAATGGATCTCTTGCAACCAGAAAGATTGCTGCCGGTGATCGACTGGTACCGAACCCTGCATCCTTTTGCTGCCATTGTGCCCATATCGGCGCTGCAAGGTACTGGTATTGAAACACTGACCAATGAATTGGTGGTTCATCTCCCGGAAGGGCCGCAGTACTATCCGGACGATATTCCCACCGATGCAACGGAACGATTCATTGCCGCCGAAATCATCCGTGAGAAAATTTTTCTTTTAACCCGTGACGAGGTTCCCTATTCAACCGCCGTGGTCATCGATACTTTTGAAGAAGGGGAGGGGGGAAAACCGGTGACCATCCAGGCGACAATTCTGGTGGAGCGCAGCTCCCAGAAAGGGATTATCATCGGTCAGAAGGGCGCCATGCTGGCGGCCATACGTAAGAGTGCCACCACTGATATTGAACATCTGCTGGGCTGCCGAATCCGGCTGCATCTTTGGGTAAAGATCAAGAAAAACTGGACCGGCAATGCCAATATTCTGCGCGAACTGGGACTGGCGTAGTTTTTTGGTTTGCAGGGTGTTTTCTCTTGTTGTCCGGTGATTCACCGGACTATTTTTTAAGACGGCGGTGTCCCGAGGCGATATTGAGACTCTTCAGAATAATCAACGCGGTGCGTAACTGATTGTCCTGTTCGAGTCTTTTGGCGATCTGCTGGATATCTTCGACCTTCTGAAAATTTTCCTCCTGTGCTGCGTTGGTGTCCTCTTTCGGATCCAACTGGCCCTTCTTCTTCGTCTCATTTTTAAAATGGTGGGGCAGATCTTTTTCCCTGATCGTTTTGGCAGACGGTGTTTCGGTTTTGGCCTCACCGGGGACTAACAGCGGTACCATCATATCAGGCTTGATGCCGGTGGCCTGTATCGATTCGCCGCTGGGCGTATAATATTTGGCAGTGGTCAGGCGGAGGCCGGCACCATCAGGCAGAGGCAGGATGGTCTGTACCGAGCCCTTGCCGAATGTGGTTGTACCCAGGATGATTGCCCGTTTGTGATCCTGTAATGCTCCAGCGACAATCTCGGATCCGCTGGCAGACCCGCCATTGACGAGTACAACCAGAGGGACGTCCATCTGACCGTCATCCTGGTGGGCTTCAAAGAGCATCTGTTCCTGATGGTTTCTTCCTCGGGTGGAAACGATGATGCCTTTGTCAAGGAAGATATCGGCAACCTTGACGGCTTGATCGAGCAACCCGCCTGGATTGTTACGTAAATCGAGGATCAATCCTTTGATTGGATGTTTTTTCTTTATACTGTTAAGGGCGCTTCTCACATCTCTGGTCGTGGTTGCCTGAAAGTTGGAAATGCGGAGGTAGGCAAAGCCAGGTTCCAGTTCCATAGATTTAACCGAAACCAGGGGGATGGCCTCTCTGGTAAGGGTAAAATCCTTTGTATCCTTCCATCCCTCACGATGAATAGTGATGGTTACGGTGGTTCCTTTCTCGCCGCGCAGCTTTTTGACGGCGTCTATAAGCGACATGGATTTGGTGAGCTCTCCGTTGATACGGATGATCTGGTCACCTGATTTGATGCCCTGCTTATCGGCCGGGGCACCTTCAATGGGGGCGACAGCCGTAAGTATGCCGTCACGGATAGAGATTTCAATGCCGATCCCGTTGAAACTACCGGAGGTTTCTTCCTCCAGGTCCTTGAAGTCTTCCGGAGTCATATACGCTGAATGAGGATCAAGTGAGCCGAGCATGCCGTTGATCGCGCCGTTGATCACCGTGCCGCTGTCAATCTCGTCGACATAATACTGCTGGATGAGTGTCAGAACATTGGCAAAGGTTTCCAGATTCTTATAGACGTCTCGCTCTTGTTTATCATCGTCAGCAAAGACCGTGGTCCAGCTGCAACAAAAGAAAAAAATCAACAGGATGATCGGGCGTTTCATGTAATAGTCGGTGAACCGGAAGATAGAGATGAAGATAAAGTTTCAGAGAAGGACAGCGGTGTAAGCGGATATCTATTTTCGACACCGAAGGCCAGGAGGCAGCAACAACGGAAAAATCATTGGTCTCAGCGTAACGGGAATCGCTCGTTGAGGCAACGGTTATTCACTATGAACTGGAAAAAACGCTGATTTTTCGCCAGCCAGAGGGATCAGTTAAGGGTGAGTGTTCCCGGTTGCAACCAGTCGAGCGGATTTTCCGCCACGGAACCATGGCGCACTTCAAAGTATAGTCCTTTACCGAAGAGGGTAGCGATCTCTCCACTTATACCGATAGTCTGACCTTGGGTGATCACGTCTTTTTCTTTGACCCGCAGTTCGTCAAACCGGGCCGTGACCGTGTAGTATTGCTGATCATGATCGATAATGACAATTTTGCCATACCCGCGCATGTAACCGGCAAAGATGACTTCGCCGTCATAAACGGCTATTACCTCGGAGCGTTTGGGCACGTTGATGGTGATGCCGTGGTTAAAAGTCGCATCATCGGAGACAGGTGATGTTTCATTGAATTGGCTGATCACTTCGCCCCACACCGGTGGCGGCAGCTGTCCCTTGTTGAGGAGGAAATTATGTGTTTGCTGCTTGTCCGTTGTTCGGAGAGCTGCCAATTTTGAAGTAAGATCCTTCTCCGCTTTTTTCATTTCTTTGAGGGCTTGCTGATACAACCCTCGTTGCGCCTGCACCCGTTTCAGTAACCTGTTTTTTTCTTCCGCAGCTTGCTGCAGGGTTTGATTTTCCTGGTCGGCATCGGCCAAGAAGTTTTCCAGCACCCCTTTTTCCAGTTCATGAGATCGTTTGACCCTGTCGATTGCGGCAATGCTTTCTCGGTAGGTAGTGAAAAGTGACTGGTCATAGGTGACCAGTGACTGAAAGGCATCGTTCGTCAAGAGCAGTTCAGGCAGCGTGTTGCTGGAAAAAACAACATCGAGAAAACCTGTTTTTCCCATGGTGTAAAAAGCTTCGAGCCGCTTCATCAGGTGGTTCAGCAGGTCTTTGTTTCTGCGGGCAATCGTTGCCAGTTCCTTTTCGTTGGTACGTATTATTTTTTCCTGTTCCTGTATCCGCCGCGTTAACGCATCGACCTTTGCTTTTTGTTTTGCGATTGTAGCATCCAGTTGTTCCATTTCGTCCAGCAAGGAACGCTCCTGCCGGCCGCTTTGGTCAACTTTCTCTTCCTGACCGCTGATGTTTTGGCGAAGCTTGCCGACATTGAAGATATAGGTTTGCGGATCATCGGTTCCAGCCGCAGGGCAGCGAATCGGTATCAGCAGACAGGTTAAAAGCAGGGTAGCGACAACAGGAAGGTTCATGGGTACCGAATCAAAGATGAAGAATCCTTCTGGTGGTCGAAAAACTGCCGGCCGCGCAGAGCAGGGTGGCAATACCGATAATGGAGAGAATGATCGGCCAGGGGAAAAAGGTGAACGACAGCAACGTGATCGTAGACGGCCCGGCAAACTGCAGTTTGATCCAGTTAAACAACAGCAAGAGAGCGGCAATGCCGCAGCTTGCTCCCAGCAATCCCTGGAACCCGCCCTCCATGAGAAATGGCATGCGGATGTAGTTATTGGTAGCCCCCACCAGACGGAGCAGTTCCAGCTCCTGCTGTCTGGAAACCAACGTCAGGCGGATGGTATGGGCAACCGTGAAAGTGGTGGTCATGATCAGCAGGGAACCGGAAAGGATGATAACGACCCGCATCAGCTGGATAAAGCTGTAAAACCGTTCGATCCACTCTTTGCCGTATTGAACCTTCAAAACGCCCGGCAGGGTTTGCAGGTAATCAGAAAATCGTTTGATTCGGGAAAGACTGTCCAATGAGCGGACTGGGTAAATTTCAATAGAAGGCGGCAGAAAATCTGTGGGTACCCCGGTCAGTACATCACTGTTATCGCCAAGTTGCTGCGCAAACCGTTGATAGGCCTGTTGGCTGTTGATGAACTCGATACGTTCCACCTGGTCAAATTTGAGAATTTTCCGTTGATATTCTTCTTGTAATGCCTGCGGTGGATTTTCATCGAGGTAAACGATAAGTCGCAAATCATCGCCAAGTTCCTGGCCGACATGCAGGGCATTGGAGTAGATCAGGTAAAAAAACGAGAAAATCAGCACAGACAGAGCAATAGTGAACAGGGTCATAATCTGTGATTTCCAGGTAAACAGCATGTTGCGGCAGGTTTGCTGGAGCACAACGGCAAGAAATCTCATACGCTAAGTCTCGAGAGAGAAGACGCCACCGTATCATCGCTGTTACTGACAGCAGTATCTGCTAACTTCCCGCGGATCTGTCCGAACCGGAGTTCAACCACCCGGTGGCTGGTCTGACGGTACAGAGAAAGGTCATGGGTGGCAATGAGGATAGTGGCTCCTTGTTGGTTGAGCCGATGAAAGAGCTGCATGACCCGTTCCTTGGTTTCGGTATCCAGGTTTCCCGTCGGTTCGTCGGCAAGCACGATCTCCGGGGAATTGGCCACTGCTCGGGCAATGGCAACCCGCTGCTGTTCGCCACGGGACAACTCACATGTGGGCGTGCCGTATTTTCTGGCCAGATCGAGTTGGTCTAGCAAATCCCTGGTTCGTTTTTCAATAAAGGATTTGGTGCAATACACGACTTCCATGGCAATGGCGATATTGTCCGCCACGGTCCGATCGGGCAACAGCTTGAAATCCTGGTAGGCCATGCCGATCTTTCGGCGCAAAAGGTGAATTTTGCGCTGTGGCAGCTTGGCGACATCAATTCCCGCCACTTCGACCATGCCTTTGGTCGGTTTTTCGATACGGCTGATAAGTCTGAGGAGGGTGGTTTTCCCAGCACCGCTCATGCCGGTGAGAAAAACAATTTCCCCTTGCGACACGGTCAGCGAAATGTCGGTGATCGCCTGTACATCAGGGGTATAGACCTTGCTCACCTTGATCAGGTCGATCATGACATTGGGGAGAGTTGTTTCCTGGCTCATTGTTTTGCTGGTGCCAAAGGGAGGTAAAGGTTTCGGTAATCAGGCCGATTGCTTAAAGCTTGTTATCGGGTATTGGCGCCGGGGGAATACGGTACATCCTGCACCAAGTGGTTCTGTTTTTGACAAGTGTTTGATCCGAAAAGTTATATATCGTAAAACATTCATTCTTTCAAGTCTATAGCTTTTGCCGATACCCGCGGTTCGGTAAGAAGAAACGCTGTTATAATGTGCAGCCAGGTTTCCATCAGCAGTGTTCGACAAAAATATTTACGCGTTGGACAGGACCTTGTTATATTGTTGTGTTAATTTGTCAGTACAGTATATCCCACGGCCACTCTGGTCCAGGGCAATGGTTCGATGTCGCAATCGGACCGCTAAGAAAAGGAATGCATCATGCGCTACAGAGCGGTAATTTTTGATCTGGATGGTACATTGCTCGATACGCTGGATGATCTGGCGACAGCGGCCAATCGTGTCCTTGCTGCCATGGATATGCCCGTTCATCCGGTCGATGCCTACCGGTATTTTGTTGGTGACGGCGTGAGAACCCTGATGGAACGGGTCCTGCCCGAATCAGCGCGATGCCCTGAGAAGGTGGATGAAGTGGTGGCCGCTTTTCAGACTGAGTACGCTAAGAACTGGGACGATCGCACCATGCCTTATCCAGGTGTTGCTGAAATGCTCGATCGTTTGACTGCGGAAGGCCTCAAGTTAAGCATCCTCTCCAATAAGCCCGATGCGTTCACCCAGCTTTGTGTGCAACGGCTTCTGCCGCAATGGATCTTTCATCCCCTTCTGGGCCAGCGTCCCGGAGTACCAAAAAAACCCGACCCTGCCGCAGCTCTCGAAATTGCTCGTTTGTTAGGGGTAAGCCCGGTTCATGTCCTCTATGTCGGCGATACCGCCACCGACATGCAGACAGCATGCACCGCAGGCATGGATAGCGTCGGTGTGCTCTGGGGCTTTCGCACCGCAGCTGAATTGCAAGCAGCGGGAGCCACTCACGTAATCTCGCATCCTGATAAACTGCTGCCGATTATTTCTTCCCTGTAACCTCTACTGCACAGGTTGACCACATTGCTCTCCATTAATTACACGTTGCTCAGCTCTCTGGCCCATCCCTGCATCGGTGCGTTTATTGGTTATCTTACCAATAAGGTAGCCATTCGTATGTTATTCAGGCCTCTGCGTCCCTGGTATATCTTCGGCTTCAGGGTGCCGATGACCCCTGGCATCATTCCCTCTAAACGCCATGAATTAGCCATTAATATCGGGGAGATGGTCGGCCGCCACCTTCTGACCAGCAAAGATATCGGCACCGCCATCTCGGAGGAGCCCTTTCAGGAAAATCTTTCTATCCTTGTTGACCGTAAAGTCCAGGAAATTTTGAAACGGAATCTCGGCACACTTCCCGAGGTTGTTCCTGATCGGTTCAAGGCCTATTTTCGGGTCGGTATTAAGACCTTGAAGTATCAGTTGGGCGAAGGAGTGAATACTTATCTGGCCAGTACCGGTTTTGAGGAAAAGGTCACCGTCTCTATTTCCAGCCGACTCGCTGACCTTGCCGACCATGAGCTCAACAGCCTGTTCACTCTTGAAGACCGACAGGCTGTTTATTTGTTTTTCGATGGCGTCATCAACGATCTGTTGGTCAACGATACAGCTGAACAATGGCTGGCCGAGTATTTGGCGGCCAAATTGCGCCATTCAGCCTCGGAAGGCCGTACCGTTGGTGATCTGTTACCGGAACAATTGATCGAGCTGGTCCAAACAGTTATTCGCAACCAGGCTCCTCTGCTTCTGGGACGCATGGGCGCCCAATTATCGGAGCCGGCATTGCGCAAAGAGGTCATTAAAGGAATCCTCGGTGGTATCGATCACTTTCTTGATTCACTGGGGCCGGTGGGTGCCATGGCGCGCGGTTTCCTTGAAGTGGATACTTTTGAGCAGAAAGTAGGCGAATATCTGGAGGAAAAAGAAGAAGACTTGATCTCCTGGTTGCAAAACCCCGAAGTTCAGGTCCGTATGACCTCGGTTTTACGTGAGAGTATTGATGGGCTGTTAGGTAAAAAGCTCCAAGAGCTGCTGCACGATATACCCGATGAGCGTTTTGATTTTCTCTGCCGAGCATGTGCCTCGCAGCTGCTGGCGGCTTTGCGGACCGAGGGCACCCTAATGGGACTGAAGGCCATGTTGCATGTCGCTATGGAGGATTTGCTGGACGGCGGCAAACGTTCGCTGGGTGACTTGGCAGGACAATTCTTTCCCGGAGAGAGTGGATTGAAAATTCGTGATACCATTGTCCAGGAATGTATTGCCTTGTTTCGCTCAAGTAAGACGGAGCGTCTCATCAAGTCCATGGTGCACTCCATGGTTGATACACTACTGGCCAGACCGATCGGCATGTTGTACGACTTCGTGCCCCATGGCATACGGCAGGGACTCACTGAATACATTATTTTGACCACTAACCGGATGTTTCTTCAGGAGGTGCCGGGGGTTGTGGAATCGTTGAATATCAAGCGAGTTGTAACTGAAAAGGTGGACTCTCTCGATCTTTTGAAACTTGAGCAGCTGCTGCTCTCCATTATGGAGGAACAGTTTAAATATATTAATCTGTTCGGTGCAGTACTCGGTTTTCTCATCGGCCTGATCAATCTGGCTTTGATCAAATGGCTATGATGCGTGATGAAAGGCTTTTTTAGAGGATTTGATAAGATCAAGATAAACGGATATGATTGGTAGCAAAACAGTTATTTCTATTGAGTCAGGCGCAAAAAAAAACTGCCACCGAAAGGAGGCAGTTTTTTTTTGCTGAAAATCAAGCGTACTTAACGGGTAACCGGGTGCAACTCGACTCTTCTGTTTTTTTGTCGTCCCTCTGGAGATGCGTTATCGGCAATCGGGTTTTCCTGGCCATAGCCTTTGGCGGAGAGTTGACCTGCTGCCACTCCTTTTTCGGTGAGGTACCGTAATACAGATTGGGCACGGAGCATGCTCAACTCCAGATTTCGGGCAGGATTGCCCACGGAATCAGTATACCCGGCGATTTCTATGTTAATTTCCGGCAACTGGGTGAGAGGACCAACAACTCTGTCCAGCGCCTGTTGGGCATCAGGCAATAGATTCGCCGTGCCGGATTTGAAATTTACGCCCTCGAGGATGATTCCTTTGTCCGCTGCGCAACCCAATGCATTAACGGGAGCACCTTCGGGAGAATCAGGGCAGAGGTCTAACTGGTCGGCAATACCGTCTTTATCACTATCCTGCACTGTTGGAGTGTCCTTCTTTTCCTCGACCTTCGGAGTAGCCTCCGAAGTG
>JBFJXW010000030.1:0-26332 GCA_041622895.1 Desulfobulbus sp.
CTGCGGGCTTCCCGTTCTTTTCTTTGCGTGCCCAAAGAAAAGAACCAAAAGAAAAGGCAGCCAGACCGCTGAGAACGCCCCGTTCGTCAAGGCCCGGAACCGGCGGGGCAACAACTCGCTGCGCTCAAACAGTTTGCCCCTTGCTCCGTTCCCGGGCCTCGCCGCCCGGCTAAGCGGTAATGGCCTTCACTATCCCCGAATACTCTCCTTCCGATAAAGTAAAATCCCCGCGGGGCCTGCATCGAGGACAAGAGTGACCTTTTGTTTCTCGTTCACACGCTCTGCGTGGGAATGAAGCCTTTTCGTTCTGCAGAACCACACCTCGGCTGTGAGGCAGGCGTAGATGCCTCCGTCTTCCTTAATAGGATACGTTTGTTATCCATTGTGTCCCCGATTAATGTCCATTGATTTCCTCCCCGTATTTACGTATTTGTTATAGAAGTACTCTTGTAAAATTGCCCTTGGTTCACGGATCATTGCTGCAATGGGAAAATTAACGGTTGGTACCAATGGAAAGGTACCGCTTCTGAAAAGTGTCCTCCCTTGCTACAGGGACATTACCTGTAAGCGTAACGACCAACTCACCAACCTATTATGAGGAATTGCCATGCCTATTGGAGAGTTTTGCAACCGGGAAGTCGTATTTGCCACCAGGAAAACCAGTGTCAAAGAGGCCGCAGAATTAATGCGCAAGTATCATGTGGGCGATCTGGTGGTCGTGGACGAAATTAATGGCAAGCGGGTTCCAGTCGGCATCGTCACGGACCGTGATATCGTTATCGAGATCATTGCCGAGTCGTTGTCGGTTGATGACTTCACCGCAGGCGATATTATGGGTGCGGAGGTTATCGGCGTTCATGAAAAAGAGGGGGTCGTCGAAACTATTCGGCTTATGCGGTCCCATGGCATACGACGTATTCCAGTTGTCGGTCAGGACGGAGGGCTGGTCGGTATCATGTCGGTAGACGATGTGTTGGATCTTCTGGCCGAGGAACTGGCGGAACTGGCCAAGGTCGCCCCGCGCGAACAGGCTCGTGAAGCACGAACCAGATTGAGTTGATCCCCTTCGCATCACACCCCTTGCGGTTGCTGGCGTTGGGGCGTAGTAAATGGAAATCCCGTGGAGTACGTTCTGGGGCTTCTGGTCCGGGGCGTACATGGGTGCGTACAGAGACTGCATCGTGAGAGGGGCAGGGAAGTTTGTCTGTTCTTGTCTGTCGATTGGTAACTATCCGATCTTGCATGGCTACTATTTTTTTGAGGGGATATGAAAAATCTTACAATACTGAGCACATTAGTTATCCTGATGAGTTTTCTTGTCATGCCGACCACCTCGTCGGCCTCAACGACCAGAGCGAAAGCGCGTCACAAAGCGATTGTTGCATGCGAGGGGAAAAATGCAGGGGATACTGTTGAGTTCATCAATAAGTGGAACAAAAGAGTCATGGGTATTTGCCGGGTAGAGAACGGACAGCTGATAGCCGTTGCTGTTGGGAAATAATTTTTACTCGGTCGCTGTTACTGCAAAAGAAAAAACCGCCCTCTGCCGCTTCGTTTGTCCATGCGTCTGTTCTGCCACCGGCGCGTCCTTTGTGCACCCCTTTGATTCTCATCCTTGATGTCGCGCTCCACGGCAAGACCGTATGGTGATACGGTCTTACCGGCACCGTGTCTTCTTCTTTCATAATAAAATTGACAATCGGGGGAAAATCATTTTAGGATTTTGTAACACGATTTCTTAATCAATCGTGACATTGATGCCGCTGGTCGTTTTCTGGAGAGAATGCTGTTTCGAGAGGAGGGCTTGATGAACAGGAAAGCAGATAACGTGACGGATCTAACTGGTGAAAAAGGGCAAAGCGTGCAAGCAGAACCTAAGGAAACCACAGTGCCGAAACAGGGACTTCGGTTTGACCGGGTGGAATTGTCGGGAGCTTTCGGCGATCTGGGGACAATGCTGCCCATTGTCATCGCCATGATTCTGATTAACAAACTGAGTCCCTCGACGGTTTTTCTTGCGTTCGGATGCTTTTACCTGCTGGCAGGGTTGTATTATCGCTTGCCCATACCGGTGCAACCCCTGAAGGCAGTTGGGGCTCTTGCCATCGCCTATCCGGCAGTCATCACCGAATCGGTGATTGGTGCGGCAGGGATTATTTTCGGTGTGCTTTTGCTGGCGCTCTCCCTGACCGGGATGGTGGATAGACTTGCCAGGCTGTTTTCCCAGGCGGTGGTCCGGGGTATTCAGCTGACTCTGGGTCTGATCTTTCTCAAGAAAGGTATAGAACTGATTGTCGACAAGAATCTGTTCATGACAGGGGTGCAGGGGAAATTCGCGGGATACCCGGTCAACCTGGTCCTCGGGATTACGGTTTTTATCCTGGTGCTGCTGCTGCTCAATAACAAGCGATTTCCCGCAGCACTCGCTGCCCTGGCCGTAGGCATTACCGCAGGAATAGCGCTGGGCGGGCTGGGAGAACAGTCGCTTACCCTTGGTCCCACCAACATACACCTCATCAGCCCTACGGCCGGAGATTTCTGGACGGCCTTTATCATGCTGATCCTGCCCCAGATTCCTTTAACCATTGGCAATGCCTGCGTGGGAACAGCAGAAACCTGCACCAGTCTTTTTAAAGGGAATCCGTTGCTCATCAAGACCAAGGCCGGTAAATTCGCTTTCTCCATGGGGATCATGAATCTACCCGCAGGGTTGCTGGGCGCGGTTCCCATGTGTCACGGTACCGGAGGACTGGCAGCGCATTATCGCTTCGGCGCCCGAACCGGAGGTGCGCCGGTCATGATCGGAATTTTTTTCGTGGTCGTGGCGCTCGTGCTCGGAGAGTTCGGTTTCACCCTGCTGGCGCTTATTCCGCAATCGATTCTGGGTGTTCTGCTGGTCTTCGCGGGTTTGGAATTATGTCCCCTGATGCGCAACCTTAAAACCAATGAGGAATATTTTGTTGCCCTGCTGATTGCCGGTATTGCACTGGCCGTGCCCAACATGGCGTGGGCGTTCGGTATCGGTATCCTCACGGATATGGTTATTCGTGCAATGAAGATAAAAATTTAACATATATCATCGCCAGCAGGTTCAGGTAACCGCAATGAACTCCGATTCTTCTGAAAGTACTCCGCCCAAACAGCAATCCGCCACAGGCATCCAGCTTGGTGGGATCATGGCGTCTCCCACGGATGGCTCCTGCCTTGATCCCGAGCAACTGAACCGGCTGGAGCAATCGTTTCGTCAATGGGTCGATGATTCGCCGCGACTCAATGTCCGGCTTTCCCGTCGTCGCATTCTGATTATCTTTCTTCTTATCCGTTATACAGGGGCCAAGCTCAACGAAATCCTTGCTCTTGATCCGTTCACCGATATTCAGGAGCAGGCGGTGTGTATCCGTGATCTTGAGTCGAAAGAACAGGGATGCGTACGAACGGTTACCATTGCCGAAAACCTGAGCAAGGAAATCCGAGAGGCGCTTGCCGACCCTGCTTTTCGGGATTCCCTGACCAATCAGTTTGCCATTGATCCTGCCTTTGTCCGCAGGAAATTTTATGAACGCGCCGAGGCCTGCGGCTTTGTCAAGCGGATGGGTGGACCGGAAATGATCCGTAGGGCCCGGGCGGTGGAACTCATGCAAAGCAACATGCCGCTGCCGGCGATTCAAAAACTCCTGGGCCATTCGACCCCCAATCTAACCACAGCGCACGTTACTTACTCGGACGAGGAACTCCAGCGGGTGACCAGATTTTTCATGGAACGGGAATCAACCCGAAAGACAAGCGCCAGGAATTCCTTTTTCGGTAAAATTACTGACATTCGCACTGGGGATATTCAGGCGCAGGTCACGATGATGAATCCTGGGGGGCATCATATAACCACCCTTATCACCATGGAGAGCCTGGAGCGACTGCACCTGCAGGTGGGGCGATTGGTTACGGCCGAGGTCAAGGCACCCTGGGTCATGCTGCAACCGGGCGATAAAGCGATTCCCAGCAGTGCGGATAATCGTTTCAAGGGAGAAGTGGTACGGATCAACAAGGGGAAGGTCAGCACGGAATATGTGGTTCGGATAGACGACGGAACCGAACTGTGCGCTATGGCATCGACTAGCGGTAGTAAAACGCTACAACTCGAGGTTGGAGATTCCACGTGGGTGGTGTTCAACTGCTTCGCCGTTATTCTCCATGATTGATGCCTGTCTGGAAAAAGGATGCTGGTGATCCCCAGTCTTGCCTGTACCATTGAAACAGGCGCTGAATTTGTTGTTGCGATGCAGTAAATATCCCTGCTGCAGGGCACAAAAAAATGCCCCGATAATCGATGATATCGGGGCAGGGGAAAAACGTATTGCTGCGTAGTGTTACTGTTTGTAAATTATGGTCCCCACATGCTCGCCATTGAGGGCTCTGGTAATATTACCTTCGATCATGCCGTTGATCACCTGAACCTTGTCGATGACTTCACTGTTCTGGATAATCTCCAGACAGGGGCGTTCGATAACCAGATCATCCTGGTTCAGATCTAGGAGATCCTGAGCACCAATCTCCGCTATGAAGGTAGCGTCGGGATTCTTCTTGGGATCATCGGAGTAGAGACCATTCTCGTCCTTGATGAATAGAATATTCCGGGAGCCGATGAGATCGGCAAGGATGACCAGACCGACATCGGTACGGTGAATGGGGATACGGCCAACTTTGGGCTTTATCGCGAAATAATCGTACGGAGGCATTCCGTGCATGACGGGAATAATGTTTTCAGCGAAGAAAGTTGGCAATTTAACAATGTCCGAATGTGAAATCTTCACACCGCCCCAAGGTGACAGCAACGTGGCTATCATCAGGGCGTTCTGTTCCGAAACCATGCTGCCGAACTTCGCGATGACGCCGGTCGGCATGCCCATTTCAAGACCAATCGAATAGATATGCCGGCTTCGTGTGCCACCGCCGGTGGTAATCAGTATCTTATGGTTTTTTCGATTTGTGACAATTTCCTTGAGGATTCCGGGTAACGCCTTTACGCCTCGATCGCAAATCGATTGGCCACCGATCTTCATGATGGTAATATCTGGATATAGTCGCTCTTGCGGAGCAATATCCAATTGGTCAATAAACTCCGTGCTGACCAGGCTTTCGCCCATCAGCACACTTTCAACATGCAATCTATTGCCGTCTTTTTCCCGCATCAAAGCCATAGGATCATGCCTCGAGTGGTTGTGTCTTAGTGGCTTGTTCTCCTATATGCTTCGGGCCGCGATGTAATTGAATAAGCTCAGCTTTCACGCTCTCTGCAATCTGCTCCAGTTCGGCATGTCGAAAATGATCACCATAAATTTTCAAATCAAGGCCGCTTATGGCAACAATGCGGTATCGAGGTGCTTTTGCTCCTTCTTTTGCCTTTTGTCGTAACCGGTAAAAAATTTTTCCTGCCATGGGGTCACCTCATAAAAAAGAATGATATTGTCGTTAGACGATTACTTAATTTAATAGTATATGAATCGGACACAGAGATGGCAAGGTGCGTTTGGGTGTAATAATTGGTTAAAAACAGATGGTTTTTTCAGCATGCTCCGTGTTTTCGCACTGTGCGAGTTCAGCACAATATCCTTGCTTTAGGGACGTAAAGCGCACCCCCTGGGGTAATTTGAGAAAATAAATTACCAAAAACGACTTTTTCTAACAATAAGATATGTGTAGCGTAAAAATTTTTATCGGCATTGACGACACTGATAATCTCAACAGCCCCGGTTCCGGAACCGTGGCAGAATATTTCGCTGGAGAACTGGAAGTTCGTGGACTGGCGGAATGCGAAAGTATCACTCGCCATCAGCTTTTTGTTCATGAAAACATTCCCTTCACCTCCCATAACAGTGCCATGTGCATTCCTGCTGTAAGCCATGCTGATAAATTGGATGAGATCATCCGCTTTGGGCAGAATTTTTTGCAAGAAGTCTCGGCCGAGGGGTCCGATCCCGGTCTGTGTGTCGTGGTTGCCGATTCCCATCTCAACGGGGATGCCTTGATTTCCTATGGGCGCAGTGCCAAGAGTTCCATTCTCAATAAACAATCGGCGTATGATGTAGCTAAATATCTTGGAATACACCTCTCGGAACATGGGGGAACCGGTGATGGTGTTATCGGAGCATTGGCCGCTACCGGCCTGCGGTTGTATGGCAACGACGGCCGTTACCGCGGGTGGCATCACCTGGGCAATATGGGGACGATGCTATCGGTTGCCGACTTATGCATGCATGACTTTGTAGACGCTGTCGTGGATGAAAATGGTGCGATGCTGGCTGACGACATCAGGATTTGTATTGCAGAAGAGAGGGTGAAGACCATTCTTTTCAATGATACCCGGGTTATACCGGTAACCAGGGGTACCGATGAAAACGAAGAGCCGAGATGGATGACGCTGAACAAAAAACAAATAAAACGATTCTAATCTCCATAGAAACGTCTCGTTCCCTGCCTTGTTGCCCCGTTCAAAGAAATAGTGAAGAGGTGATTGAGGCTTGAGAGACTCCATACGTCCCGTTTGCGGTCACACACCGGAGACAGGAGAGACATTGTTTGGCCGATGGCGTTCCCTACACCTTACCCTCAGTTGCCTTCCAAAACGATTGCGATTGTAGGGTTTTTTTTGAACACATCTTTGCTTGCCACAGCAACCATCAATAGGAAACGCATCCGTCTCTATTTTTCATGCCGTATCTTCTCCTGATCCTCACCACTCTGTTCTGGTCCGGCAACTTTGTTCTCAGCCGCGGCATGCATGCCGCGTTCCCGCCGATGGCGCTCTCCTTTTGGCGCTGGTCGCTGGCGCTGCTCATACTCCTTGGTGTTGCCCATGGTCATCTGTGGCGGCAACGGCACCTGATAAGCGACAATTACCGGTTCATAATTATCCAGAGCCTCCTTGGCGTAACCGGTTTTAATACACTGCTCTACCTGGCCATGCAGTACACCACGGCCATCAATGCGGTTCTGGTCAACTCCTGTATTCCGGTGTTGATTGTCGTTTTTTCCTGGCTGCTTTATCGGGAAGGTATGAGTTTGCGCCAGTGCAGCGGCGTTCTGGTGTCGCTGCTGGGGGTTTTGTCCATTATGGTTAAAGGCGATGTGGCGACTCTGCTGCAGGTCTCGTTCAATCGGGGCGACCTGCTGGTGCTGGCCGCGGCGGCGGTTTGGGCCCTCTACTCAACAAACCTGAAACAATACCCTCGGGATCTTCATCCACTGGCCTATTTAACCGCGATCAATATGGTCGGTCTGCTGGGCATTTTTCCCCTGTACCTGTATGAACTGCATACCGGAAGAACCTTTGCGCTCAATCTGCCCTCGATTGTCACGGTGCTGTATGTTGCGGTTTTTGCCTCGGTGCTGGCCTTTATTTTTTGGAACCGGGCGGTTCGCTCCATCGGTGCCAACAAGGCCGGTCCTTTTGTCCATCTCATGCCGGTTTTCAGTACTATCCTGGCCGTGTTGTTTCTCGATGAGGCGCTGGGTTGGTATCATGCGCAAGGGGTTTTGCTTATTTTCGTCGGGATTGTCATGACCACGTATCGTATCAGCAAATAAGGACCCATCCGGCGCAGCCAAGATGCGAGGTTTATGAAGCACCATTGTGCAGGATAGCGGCAAGGGACCGGCGGCAGCATTTTCACTCCGCCTTTTTTCCATTGCCTGGTTGACAATCGGTTCTTCTGTTTTATGATTTGCGCCGGAATTATGCGCAGGGATTGCGATTGTCTGTTGAGTACGAATATCAGTGTATCAGGCCCCTTCATCCGACGCTTTCCGCTTCTACCGTGGACCCGGCTTTCCACCTTTCGTTGCATAGCAACAGGCTCGGTGACAGGCCATCTTCTGTTCCCCTCACACCTTTCCCCGTGCATTCGCTGCCATCCCCTGCGGTGGCTGTACCGTTTTTATCAGGAGACCACTATGATCCATGTAGACAATCTGACCAGAACCTATGGGCCGCTCAAAGCGGTCGACGATGTCTCTTTTACCATCGGACCCGGTGAGATCGTGGGTCTGCTTGGCCACAACGGTGCCGGCAAAACAACGATCATGAAGATGATGACCGGTTTTTTGGAACCCACCAGCGGTACCATCACCATTGACAAGCTGGAAATAGCAACCAATCGCCGTGCCATTCAGACCATGATCGGCTATCTCCCGGAAAACTGTCCCGTCTATCCGGAAATGACTGTTGCCGGTTATCTGGAATACCTTGCCACCCTGCATGGTGTGGGGAGCGACCAAATCGGCCCGCTGCTACGCCAAACCCTGGAACGGACCGCGCTGCTGGATAAGGCCGGTCAATTGATTGGCACCCTGTCACGCGGCTATCGCCAGCGGGTGGGCGTGGCCCAGGCTATTCTGCATCAGCCGCGAATCGTTATCCTCGACGAACCCACTAACGGCCTTGATCCAACGCAGATCCAGCACATGCGCAGCCTGATCAAAGAACTTTCCCAGGAGGCAACCCTGATTATTTCTACTCATATCCTTCAGGAAGTTCAGGCTGTCTGTGATCGAGTGATCATTATTCAACACGGCCGCAAGGCCCTGGATGCCCGCCTTGCTGACCTCTGTATCGGTCAGCGGTTACTGGTGACCACAGAAAACCGGGAAGAGGGTGCCGGCTGGTTCAAACGCCTTGAAGGCGTCACCCAGGTCGACCAGCTGTCCGCCGAGAACGGGCAGGCCTGTTTTGCCCTGACAGGAACGTCGTCGGCACGGGAACTGGCACCGGTGATAGCCAATGCGGTTATCAGTCGGGGGTGGCCTCTCTATGGCCTCGAACCCGAGGCACGTAATCTTGAAAAAATTTTCAGTGAAATTAACATGGCTGCAGGGAGGGAACAATGAACACCTTGCGCAAAATCGCACGTAAAGAGCTGGCCGCTTTTTTTGCCACACCGGCCGCCTTTATTTTTTTTGGCGCCTTTCTGGCTGCCACGTTGTTTGTCTTTTTCTGGGTAGAGACTTTTTTCAGCCGTAACATTGCTGATGTTCGCCCCATGTTTGAATGGATGCCGCTGCTGTTGATTTTTCTTTCAGCTGCGATCACCATGCGGGTTTGGTCTGAGGAGCACCGGGCCGGGACCCTTGAGCCGCTCTTGACTGCGCCGGTCAGTCTGCCGGCTCTGGCAGGCGGCAAATTTCTGGCTTGCCTGGCCCTGGTCGGTATTGGCCTGTTGTTGACCCTGCCCCTGCCGTTAACGGTTGCCTTTCTCGGGCAACTCGACTGGGGGCCGGTCTTCGGCGGCTACCTGGCCAGTTTTTTTCTCGCCGGAGCGTATCTTGCCATCGGCCTTTGTGTCAGCGCGCAGTTCAATTCTCAGATCGTCAGCCTGATTGTCTCAACCTTGGCCTGCACCCTGTTGTATCTGCTCGGTTCCGACACCTTGACCAGCTTCTTCGGCAATCAGGGCGGGGAACTGCTCAAGATGCTGGGTGCCGGATCCCGGTTTGCCTCCATCACACGGGGTGTCATTGATGTGCGTGATCTTCTCTACTATTTGAGCCTGATCGGTGTTTTTCTCACCTTGAATGTCTACAGTCTGGAACGGCAGCGCTGGGCAGGAAATCCGGCTACCCCATTGCACCGGCGCTGGGGCCAGGCCACCGTGCTGCTGGCGCTCAATTTCGTGCTGATTAATTTCTGGATGGCGCCCATCGGGGTGCTGCGGGCCGATCTTACTGCTGGTCACATCTACTCGATCTCGCCTGCCACTCGCTCTTATTTGGAGAGATTGCAGGAACCGCTGCTTATTCGCGGCTATTTTTCCGCCCAGACCCATCCGTTGCTGGCTCCTTTGGTTCCACAGTTACGCGATCTGCTGCGTGAATATGAGGTCGCGGGCAAGGGCAAGGTACGGGTCGAATTTGTCGATCCTCAGGAAAAGACGGAATATGAACAGGAGGCAGGAGAAAAGTATGGCATCCGTCCGGTTCCCTTCCAGACGGCATCCCGCTATCAGACGGCTGTCACCAATTCTTATTTCGATGTGCTGATCAAGTACGGCGATGAATTCGTAACGCTCGGCTTCCAGGATCTGATAGAGGTCAAGAGTGAAGGTGATACCAAGTTAGAGGTTGAGCTGCGCAATCCGGAACACGATATCACTCGAGCCATTAAAAAGGTGCTGTACAGCTACCAGAGCGGTGGTAATCTTTTTACTGGGATCACTGAACCGGTGGTTTTTCACGGCTACATTTCCGCTGATGCGAAGCTGCCGCAACCATTGATCGAGCTGAAAAACAATCTGTCCGCGGTGCTGGAGGAGCTGAAGAAACAGAGCAATGATCGCTTTTCTTTTGCTTTCAGCGATCCTGAGGTCGATGGCGGCCAACTGGCAAGCCGTCTGGCCAAGGACTATGGCATGCAACCCATGGTGGCCGGATTGCTCTCACCTGAAACCTTCTGGTTTTATATGATGCTGGAAAGCGGCGGCCAATCGGTGCAGGTGGCCCTGCCATCGGATCTCGATAAGGCGTCGCTGAAGGCGACCATCGAGGCCTCTCTCAAGCGATTCTCCAAAGGGATGCTGAAGACCGTGGCCCTGTTTACACCGTCAAACACCCCCCCCATGGCGCAGTACGGCATGGCTGGACAGGGCAATACCTTTGAATTGCTGCAACGCTATATCGAGCAGGAGCATCGGGTCAAACCAGTGGATCTGAGCACAGGCCAGGTCGACCCGGAGGCGGATATCCTGACGGTCGTTTCTCCTCAACAGTTAACTGAAAAACAGCTCTTTGCCATTGATCAGTTTCTGATGCAGGGCGGTACCGTAATTTTGGCGACTTCGCCCTTTGATGTTAATCTTCAAGGACGGCTGGATGCCAGCGATCGTGACAGCGGCCTGGTCGATTGGCTGGCCGCTTACGGTATTTCTCTGGGCCATTCCATGGTGTTGGATCCGCAAAACGCCGCTTTTCCGGTTCCGGTGCAGCGGCAGGCAGGTGGTTTTACCGTGCAGGAGACCCATTTGATCAACTACCCGTACTTTATCGATATCCGTGACGACGGTATGAATCGAACCAGCGGCCTGATGACCGGTATTGATCAGTTATCCATGACGTGGGCTTCACCTCTTTATATTGATCAGGAAAAAAACAAGGATAGGCAGATCGTTCGCCTGCTGGAGAGTTCCAAGGGTTCCTGGCTATCCGACTCGCTTGATATGCAGCCGGATTTTAACCGGTATGGTGACGCCGGCTTTGCCCAGGGCCAAGAGGCCGGCCGGCAAATGCTGGCAGTGATGATAGAAGGCAAATTTACGTCCTGGTTCCAAGGGAAAAGCTCGCCCCTGATCGAGGCGGCCCGCAGACAACAAGCTGAAAAGGAACAAAGGGCGCAAGAGAACAAAGAAGACGCACTGGCTGATGAAAACAGTGATGCCGACATCGAGGCGGCGGGCAAAGCGCCTGAGGTGATCGGCAAAGTGCTGGAACGATCCCCGGATTCAGCCCGGATTATACTGCTCGCCTCTAATACCTTTTTAACCGACATCAGTCTGGAACTGGCCGGCGGTGCCGGTGGGGGGAGGTATCTCAACCCCCTGCAACTGGTGACCAACTGTATTGACTGGTCACTGGAAGATCGTGACCTGCTGAGCATTCAGGGGCGTGGTCATTTTGCGCGGACCCTGCTGCCCATGGGCAAGGGAATACGGATGTTCTGGGAATATCTTAACTATGGATTGGCCGCAACAGGGCTGCTGACGGTCTGGATCGTCCGCCGTCTGCTCTGGGCACGGGCACGGCGCCACGAGCAATTACTGGTATCCGGGAGGGCATGAACATGAAAAAACTCATTCTTATCTGTGCAGTCCTGGTGCTGGTGCAGACAGGTCTGGTGGTGCTGACCAATACTGTGACCCAAAGCGACAAATCTTCAGCGAACAAGGGCGCACTTCTTTCTATTGCGGCGTCTGAAGTCAGTGAACTGCTGCTTGAAGACGGGGACAACCATGAAGTGCTGCTGCAAAAGACGGAGGGTACCTGGCGGTTGCCTGCGTTGGCGTCGTTTCCCGCGGACAACGCTCGGGTGCAGCGCATACTTGAGCAATTGACAGAGAAACAGCGGGGCTGGCCTGAGGCGACCACGGTTGAAGCGGCGAGCCGTTTTAAGGTGGCTGGCGACCGGTTCGAACGGAAACTGACCCTGCGCGATAAGGGAAAAACGCTTAAGGTGGTCTATCTCGGGTCTTCTCCGGGTCTGCGTAAAATCTATTTTCGCGTGGATGGTGATCTCGAGATCCATACCATTGCCATCGCCCCGTATGAGTTGGAGGTGGATGCCGATTCCTGGATCGACCCCAGGGTCCTGCAGCGCAAACCCGAGCAGGTCGTGGGCGTCGAGCTGCCGGGCTTGCAACTCACTCGACAAAAGAACGGGCTGCAGCTCGCTGACCTGAAACCTGAAGAAGAGATGGTTGCAGAAAAGCGCGATTCACTGGTCAAGCAGCTCACCGGCCTGACGATCAACGCGGTACTCGGTAACGAGGATAAGCCTGAATACGGCCTTGATGCGCCATACCTGCGATACACCTTGAAACTGGATGGCGGCGACCGCATTGAATACGTCTTCGGACAGCTGGCCAAAGTCGAAAATAACGAAGAGCAGATCCCGTTGTCAGAACAATCCTATGTGCTCAAGGTTTCTGATCGCGAACAACTGTTCCGGGTTGACGGCTGGCTGGTTGACGATATCAAAAAAATTGACCGTGCCTCACTGGTACAACCTAAAGCCTCGCAGGAAAAAGCCGGGCAGGATCCTGTGACGCCAGAAATGCCGGTAAACCAGGAACAGCGCTGAGCAGCCGGTTGCGGCTCTTGGGGTTCTTCGTGTTGGTATTCTGCTTAAGAGGTCTGTTCTGTTGATGCTCCGAGCCAAACGCAGCCCTGCCCGGGGTGATCAGCATTCGTCAAGGCGGAGAAAGGGTATAGCGGGCAGGATCCTGCGGCTGCGTCTGGTCAGGCGAATACTGGGGCTTGCAGGATTCGGCCTGGTGACGCTCATTCTGGTCCTTGTCAGCCTGCGCTGGATTGCGCCCCCCTGCAGTGCCTTTATGATTATTCGTCAGTTTGAGCGATGGCTGCCGAGCAGCGATGTTCCGCCCATCCACTATACCTGGGTCGACCGTGAACAGATCAGTCCCAACCTGCTCCTGGCGGTCATTGCCGCGGAGGATCAACATTTTCCCGATCACTGGGGATTTGATTTCACTGCCATCAGCCGCGCCATGGAATACAATAGCCGCTCCTCGAAAATGCGGGGAGCGAGCACTATTTCTCAGCAGACCGCGAAAAATCTCTTTTTGTGGAGTGGACGCAGCTATTTGCGCAAAGGGTTGGAAGCTGTGCTCACCCTCTTTCTGGAACTGTTATGGAGCAAGGAACGGATTCTTGAGGTGTATCTCAATATTGCCGAGTTTGGAGACGGCATTTACGGTGTGCATGCCGCTTCTTCCCGGTTTTTCGGTAAATCCCCGATGCAACTGAGCCGCTACGAAGCCGCGCTCCTGGCCGGAGTGCTGCCCAGCCCCCGACACCTGCATGCCGACCGGCCTTCACGCTATCTGCGTTCCAGAGCGCAATGGATTACATCTCAAATGCGGAACCTTAATGGTGCCCGGTACCTGCAGCGATTGTAAACAGACTGTTGTCCTTTTGCAGGGCTCATCTCGCATCAGGCAAACCATTTGAGTGTTGCCGCTATCAAAACCAGATAGCGCAGCACCTTGGCCGTGCCCACGATCAGCAGGAACAGGTGAAATGGTTCCCGCATTACACCGGCAATCACCGTCAGTGGATCGCCGATCACCGGCATCCAGGAGAGAAGCAGCGACCATTTACCATACCGTTGATACCAAATCTGGGCCCGGGCCAGCCGGGGTTCGCTGACCGGAAACCAGGATCGATAGCGAAACTGCTCAATAAAGCGGCCTAGTCCCCAATTGAGTGCCGCCCCCAGGATATTGCCGAGGCTTGCAGCCAGCAGGAGTCCTTCAGCCGGATAGTTGCCGTTCAGCAACAGGCCGACCAGCAGGGCTTCCGATTGCATGGGGACAACGGTAGCGGCGAGCAGGGCGGCCATGAATAGCCCCCCGTAGACGGAACAATCAATCAGCATCAGTTGCTTTTGCGGGTTGGTGCCATGAGGGTGTGTTGGGGGTTGAATCGGATAAAATTTTTGCAGTACTGTGGGAAGCCGATTCCCGGAATCGTTTCATGCTCGATTCCATATAACAGGACGGTGCATTGTTCGCATGAACTACCACTGCAGGTGCTTTGATTTGCGCAAACAAAACAAGCAGCGGCAGGATAGACGTGGTGCCTGTGGAAAACAATTGGCATTTCATCCGCAAACAAAACAAGAAACGGGAGGACCAGCGGTCTTCCCGTTTCTTTTACCCTGCATCGATAGATGAATCGTTGTGCTGATTGTTTATTCTACAGTCACGCTCTTGGCCAGATTGCGCGGTTGATCGACATCACAGCCGCGGCGGTTGGCAATTTCATACGACAGTAATTGCGCCGGGATGGTGTAGAGCAGCGGGTTGAGTTCTTCATGGACTTCGGGCAGGTACAGTACATCTTCGGTAAGCGTATTGAGATGCGCATCACCTTCGGTGCCGAACAGTACCAGTCGGCCTTGCCGGGCCTTGATCTCTTCAATATTGGATACCGTTTTTGAATAGGCGGAATCCTTGGGTACCAGGGCAACGATCGGCATTTCCCGGTCAATGAGGGCAATCGGCCCGTGTTTGAGTTCACCGGCCGCATACCCCTCGGCATGAATATAGGAAATTTCCTTGAGTTTCAACGCTCCCTCAAGCGCAATAGGGTAATTGAGCCCCCGACCGATAAAAAGAAAATCTTTGGCTTCATAGTAGCGCTCAATCAGGGTGCCGATTGCTTCCTGCAGAGGTGGCAACACTCGGTTGATAGTCTCTGGAATAGTGATTAGAGCCGTACCCAGGGTTTTTTGCGTTTCCGGGTCAATAGATTTACGCATTTGGCCGAGATAGAGGGTCAAGAGAAAAAGCGCGGCCAACTGGCAGGTAAAGGCCTTGGTGGAGGCCACCCCGATCTCGGGGCCGGCATGAGTATAAATCACGCCGTCCGCTTCCCGGGTCATGGTGGAGCCGACCACGTTGCAGATGGTTACCACCTTGGACTCGAGTTTCGCGGCCCGGCGGATACCGGCCAGGGTATCGGCGGTTTCGCCGGACTGGGAGATGGCAATCGTCAGTACCCGGTCGTTAACCAGGAGCCGCCGGTAACGGAATTCCGAAGCAATGTCTACCTCAACCGGGATTCCTGCCCATTTTTCGATCCAATATTTGGCGACCAGGGCCGCGTGCCAGGAGGTGCCGCAGGCGACCAGGGCAATCCGCTCGATCCTGTTGATAGCAGCCTCGTCCAGTCCGATCTCCGGCAGATCCACCATGCCGGTATCAGGGATGATACGGCCACTGATCGTATTGAGAATGGCCTGGGGCTGCTCAAAAATTTCCTTGAGCATGAAATGACGGTATCCGGCCTTCTCCGCCATGGAGGCATTCCAGTCGATAACAGAAATGGGCTTTTCCAGTTCCGAGCCGTCATCCACCTGGAGAATAGTATAGGTTCCTTTGCGCAGAACAGCCATCTCCCGGTCATCGAGAAAGATCACCTCACGGGTATAGGGAAGCAGGGCGGGAATGTCGGAAGCAATAAAACAGGCGTCTGGAGCAACTCCCATGACCAGGGGACTGTGGTTCCTGGCCGCCACCAGCAGTTCCGGTTCTTTGGCCCAGAGCACCCCGATGGCATACGAACCTTCGACCTTGGACAGGGCTTCGCGCACTGCGGCCACCAGATCATTCTGCAGACAGTCTTCGATCAGGTGGGCCAGAACCTCGGTATCGGTTTCCGAGTTGAAGACATGGCCTTTTGCAATAAGGTCCTGTTTCAGCTGGCTGTAATTTTCAATGATGCCGTTATGCACGACAACCAGTTCACCGGTACAGTCGGTATGAGGGTGGGCGTTATTTTCCGTGGGTGCCCCATGGGTTGCCCAACGAGTATGGCCGATGCCGGTGCTGCTGGCCACGCCGATATGCTCGTCGACGACTGTTTCCAGATTGACCAGCTTGCCCTTGGCACGGTAGCGCATCAGACGGTTTTCGAAATGATAGACCAGCCCGGCTGAGTCGTATCCTCGATATTCAAGGCGCCGCAGCCCTTCCAGGAGAATGGGAACAACTCTTCTCGTGCCAACATAGCCTACTATTCCACACATTTATTTATCCTCAAAAATGATCGTCGATGAAATGAACGCAATACCTGCTGCAGTATCTACGAGGTACGCCGAAATTGCAAGTCAGAACAACGGGACGGCCCCGATGATCCTTTTCTCTCGTTTTATGGGCAGGCAGGTTCAAACAATGTTTTTCAATCGATGATTTCTGTGCTAGAAAACAATCCATTTGAAACGATCTGTTTCCAATTTCGCTACACCTGAAAAATCGTTTTGTGAAAAACGGAAAAGCGGGTAACCTCTTCCTAACTATAGAGAGCATCAAAGGACATTTGCATGAACGAATTACAACGACTCAAAGAACTGCTGCTGAAAAAATCCTATCGCCAAGGGACATTCACTCTGACTTCGGGGAAGACCTCGGACTTTTATGTGGACGGCAAACAAACCACCCTTGACGCAGAGGGCAGTTATCTCTGCGGTCGTCTGCTCTATGAGTTGATCCGTCAGCACCCGGAACCGATTATCGGCGTTGGTGGCATGACCCTTGGGGCCGATCCCCTGGTCACTGCGGTTTCCCTGGTCAGCTACCTGGAAAAATCTCCGATTCCGGCTTTTATTGTCCGCAAGGAGGCGAAAGGGCACGGCACCGGTAACTTCATCGAGGGCAAGAGCAATCTGGTCAAAGGAGGATTGGTGGCCCTTGTGGAGGATGTGGTGACCACGGGCGGAACCCTGCTCAAGGTTATCGAGCGTGTTGAAAATGAAGGCTTCAAGGTCGGCCTGGTGGCCACTATTGTCGATCGTCAGGAAGGTGGTGCCGAAACGCTTGCTGCGCACGGCTATCCTCTGAAGGCGGTCTTTACCCGAGAACAGCTCATTGGAAAGGCATAGTTATCGTGAAATGCAAAGAATGCAATGAACCGTTGAAAGTACACCGGCGGTGCCGTCAGGTCCGTCTCAAATGCGCTGGCTGCCACAAAGAATACCAGATCCACGAGGTCGCTTCTGATCTCGACCCGGAAACCGAAGCCGAACTTGAACGATTTACCTGCATTATTTACGACTGACGGCAATGAAAAACAATACAGTGCATGTCCGCGAAAACGGCACGGCAACCCTGGTATGTCCGTCTTGTGGCACCATCAAGCATGTTGCCGCCGATAAGTTTCGTCACGGACGTCATGTGATGACGATCCGCTGTCGTTGTCAGGAAATCTTTAAAATTCTGCTCGATTTCCGCCATCATTATCGCAAAACTACAACGCTGGGTGGAACCTATCAGATTATCAGTCATGACGGAACCGGCGGCGGACTTATCCATATTCACAATATTTCACGAGGCGGGCTGGGCTTTACCATCTCGGGCCAGCATTGTATTGAAAAAGATCAGGAACTACAGGTTGAATTTCAACTGAACGATAAAAAGAAAACCGTTCTTAAAAAACAGGTGGTGGTCAGGTCGGTGCAGCAGAACATCATTGGTTGCGAGTTCAAGTGCGGCGTCGAAATGGACAAAGCCCTGGGCTTTTATCTGCAGAATTAAAAACCTGTCGTTTTCCCTTCACCCATTGTTTTTTCACCCGGACCGCTCCCCGCTGATCGGAGGATTTTTTCCGCCCTTGCCAGCAGCGGGGTAAGAGTTGTCGCATCCAAAGCGCTGATCCCTACACCATCTCCGGAAAGTGCCAGTTGCTCAAGCAATTCCGGGGCAACCCGGTCTATCTTATTGTACACCTGCAGACTGGGGATGTTGTTCAACTCCAATTCGGCAAGGAGTGATTCCACGACCCCGACCTGCTGTCGCCAGGCCGGATTCGAAACATCGATTACATGGAGCAGGAGGTCAGCTTCAAACAACTCTTCCAGGGTGGACTCAAAGGCCTTGAGCAGATCGGCGGGCAGGTTACGAATGAATCCCACTGTGTCGGTGATAATCACTTCCATTTCCTCGGGGAAACGGAGGCGTCTGCTGGTCGGGTCCAGGGTGGCAAACAACAGGTCTTCGGCCTGAATGTCGCTCTTGGTCAACGTATTCAGCAGCGTGGATTTTCCGGCATTGGTGTAGCCGACCAGGGAAATCACCGGCACGTCGCGCTTGCGTCGACGATTACGGCGATGGTAGCGCTGGTCGCCCACTGCTTTCAATTCCTTACTCAGGCGGGTGATCCGGTCATTGATCCGCCGTTTGTCAATCTCCAGGCGGGTCTCACCGGGGCCGCGGGCACCAATGCCGCCGGTCAAACGGGACAGGGCGTCGTCGCGGGTGGTCAGTTTGGGCAGCATATATTTCAGCTGCGCCATTTCGATCTGCAGCTTGCCTTCACGGGAACGGGCCCGGCCGGCAAAGATATCGAGAATTAACTGGGTACGGTCAACCACCCGTAGATCCGTGTGATCGGTTACTGAACGAATTTGCGAGGGGCTGAGTTCCTGATCAAAGAGCAGCAGATTGGCGCCGAGACGGAGGCTGAGCAAAACGATCTCCACCAGTTTACCGCGACCGAGAATGAAGCGGGGGTGGATATGCTTGCGCCGTTGGATGACCTGATCCAGAACCTCGACTCCGGCGGATCGTGCCAGTTCGACCAGCTCGGCCATGGAATCTTCGGCTTCGGCTTTGGACCCCGTGGTCACGGAAATGAGAATGGCCCGGTCCTTCCCCTGGTCGACATCGCGAACCGGCCGAGCGCGAACGAATTCCTCTTCCAGGGCTTCAATCAGCTCGAAACAGGATTGCTGCTGGTGAGCGGGATGCACCGGCGCCAGTGCCGCCCAGTCACGTCCGTCGATCTGACGGGGAATAAGATGGACGGCATGCAGCAGGTCCGGCATACCGTCACGGATGGTCAGTGTTGCCATCAGGTCGAGCCGCAGGCAGGCCAGATCCATGATATCTTCTTCATTCACCGTGGACCCACCGAGTACCGTGTGCACGCAACGAAGTCCGCGCAGCCGCCCGCCGGCTGTACCCACACTGGTCAAGGCCGGGATGGTGATGCGGTCGTAATCGCCGACCACGACGGTTTCGATCTGGCCGGAACGGTGAATGAGCACGCCGATCTGGCGATTCAGTTCTGCGGAAATTGCAGCCAGTGAGCGGGCCGTCTCTCGACCAATGATCTCTTCGGGCGCCACTTTTTTCTGGGCGAGGCGTTCCAGCGCTCGCAATTGTTTGGGCTTCAGCCCGTTGGTATTACCAGTAACTGCAGCGATGGCCGCACTCCTTGAAGTTAAAGAGAAGGTTCAACAGGGCGCATTACCCGGCGTCCGTGGAAAGGGAATGACGTCGCGGATGTTCTGCATGCCGGTGACGAATTGCACCATTCGCTCGAATCCGAGGCCGAATCCGGCATGGGGCACCGAGCCATAGCGGCGCAGATCCAGATACCAGCCGTACTGGTCCATGTCGAGGCCGGCCGCAGCCATGCGGGCCTGCAGGACATCATACCGCTCCTCCCGTTGGCTGCCGCCAACCAGTTCACCAATACCGGCCACCAGGATATCCATGGCCGCCACCGTACGCCCATCCGCATCCAGGCGCATATAGAAGGGTTTGATCTGCTCGGGGTAATTGGTGACGATCACCGGTGCCTTGGCCACTTCCTCACAGAGAAACCGTTCGTGCTCGGCTTGCAGGTCGATGCCCCACTGCACCGGGAATTCAAAAGCACGGCCCGAACGTTCCAGTTCGGCAACAGCCTCGGTATAGGTCAAATGAACAAACGGCTGGTCACGGACCTGGGTCAACTTTTCGAGTAACCCTTTGGTGATGAACTGGTCGAACAGTTCGAGGTCCGCCGTGCATTCATCTAGGGCAGCACTCACCAGGTATTTGATCATGGCTTCAGCTACGTGCATAATACCGGTCAGATCGCAGAAGGCCATCTCCGGCTCCAGCATCCAGAATTCAGCCAGGTGTCGGCTGGTGTTGGAATTTTCCGCCCGGAACGTTGGACCAAAGGTATACACCCTGCTATGGGACAGGGCAAAAATTTCCGCTTGCAACTGGCCGCTGACTGTCAAACCGGCACGTTTGCCAAAAAAATCCTTGGCAAAGGGATCCGCCTTTCCTAATTGTCCCGGTTCCAGTGCGGTGACGGTGAACATTTCTCCCGCGCCTTCACAGTCCGAGGTGGTGATTATCGGGGTATGGACCTGGAGGAACCCCTGCTCATGGAAAAAACGGTGGATGGCAAAATTGAGGGTATTGCGCACCCTGGCAACGGCACCCAGGGCATTGGTCCGTGGGCGGAGATGGGGAATTGAGCGCAAAAATTCGAAGCTGTGCCGTTTTTTCTGCAAGGGATAGGTTTCAGGATCAGCCCAGCCGATAACGGTGATGGTTGCCGCCTGCACTTCCACCGCCTGTCCTTTGGCCGGTGAGGCCACCAGTTGCCCCTGAACGCGTAGCGAGCAGCCGGTGGAGAGCTTTTTTATTTCGGCCTCGTAATTTTCGAGAACGCCGTCGGCAACTACCTGCAGATTGGCCAGGCAGGAACCGTCGTTCAGTTCCAAAAATGAAAGGCTGCCGGAGTCGCGCCGGGTCCGTACCCAACCGCAGAGGGTGATGGTTGCACCTACCGGCTGCTGCTGCAGGATATCAACGATTCGTATCGCTGGTTTCATCTGGTGTCCTCTCTGAATACGGATGTGCCTGCACCCAATGAGATTCCGTTGGTGCTCACTGTGTGTGCAGATTTCAGCTGTTTAGCTGACCGTGTTCGTCCTTGCTCAGGCCAATGACGACCAGGCCGGCCCGATCAGCTGCACGGATCATCGCTTCCCTGTCAAACAGCAGCGATTGCCCGGCTTCCACAGCCAAAACAGCGCCCTTGACCGCGGCAAGGGTTTCAATGGTCCGGGTGCCGGTTGCGGGCAGGTCAAAACGAAAGTCCTGGTCCGGTTTTTTCAATTTGACGACCACTGCTCCAGAACCGGCCAGCTCACCACCGCGGCGGATAGTGGCATCGGTACCCTCAATGGCTTCCACTGCGAGCACGGTGCGGTCGCGGACCACCACGCATTGGCCGATATCGAGTCGGCCAATTTCCCGGGCGATGTTCCAGCCAAACCGAATATCTTCCATCTGACCGGCCGATGGTTTTTTGCGGGTAAGAATCCCTTGCGGAAAAAAGAGGTGGTCCAGGTAGCAGGTTGAGGGCAGGACTTCGATACCCTCCTCTTCGAGAGCGGCGGCCACTGCACGCAGGATGGAATCGTCCAGCCGGGTGTCAATCTTGTTCCACAGGGTCAGCCCCTTGAAATCCGGCAGGACATCATGGAAAATGCGAGTTTTGGTAATGGTGCCGGCAAAAACGGTTTCCGTGACCCCTTCCCGCCGGAAATGACCGATAATCTTCCCCAGCTGACCCAGTTTGACCCAGTAGGTGCTATCGGCCTTTTCTTCGAGTTCGGGTGCGGTCTCGTTGACATGGGCGATGGCGACAACGCGTCGTCCCCGTGCCCGTGCCGCTTCGGCAAAGAGCAACGGAAACTGACCGCCGCCGGCAATCAGGCCGATAGCCGGTTTCATTGCGTCATCAATCATCAAGGGTCCGCTTGACCACCCCGCGTTTACTGGAGTGGAAGAAATCGACCATGAGCTGCACCTCCAGACAATCCTTCATGTCCTCTTCCAGAAGCGCTAAAGAATCCTTGAGTAAGAGATGCGGTGAACGGAACAGAATCTTGAAAGCCTCTTCAAGGTTTTTAATGCTCTCCCGGTCCATGCCGGAACGGCGCAGGCCGATTTTATTGATACCGGCGATGCGCATCTGGTTTCTGGTGCCTTCCATGATCACGTACGGAGGGATATCCAGGCTGATGCCGGACATGCCGCCAATATAGGCATGATCGCCGATCCGGCAGAATTGATGGACGGCTACCAAACCACCGAGATTGGCGTGGCTGCCGATTTCCACATGGCCGGCCAGGGTGGCGACGTTGGCCATGATCACATGGTCGGCAATGTTACAATCATGGGCTATATGGCAATAGGCCATGATCATGTTGTTGTTGCCGATCAGGGTTTTAGCGGATGCTTTGGTCGTAGCTCGGTGAATGGAGACGTATTCGCGGATGAGATTATCGTCGCCAATGATCAGTTCGGTGGGCTCCCCTTTGTAGTGCATGTCCTGGGGAGGTGCTCCGATGGAAGCAAAGGCGCCGATGGTGTTGCGGGCGCCGAGGGTCGTGTGCCCGGAAACTACGGCATGGGTGCCGATTCGGGTGTCAGGGCCGATTTGAACAGGGCCGTCGATAAAGGCATAGGGTTCAATGATCACCGAGCTGTCGAGCTGGGCTCTGGGGTCGATGACCGCTGTGGGGTGTATATTCATGGGAAAACTATCCTGTAATAAGGCAAAGAGTAGTGGGGTAACGAGACGCTGCCTGGAAATGAGGCTCGCGGACTATCAACCAAAGGTAGCCATCAGTTCAGCTTCCGTAACCAGCTGGCCGTCCACATAGGCCTTGCCGGACATTTTGGTGAGTTTACTTTTTTGTTTGATCATATCCAGCTGGAAAACGAGTTGATCGCCTGGGCGGACCACTTTGCGGAATCGGGCTTTATCGACACCGGCAAAATAGACCAGCCGTCCGATCATATCAGGATCAGACAGGCAGGCGAGGATACCTCCCGTCTGCGCCATGCCTTCAAGGATCAGCACGCCGGGCATAACCGGTTCGCCGGGGAAATGCCCCTGAAAGAATTGTTCGTTCATCGAGACGTTTTTTAAGCCGGTTATGCTTTTTCCCGGTTCCAGGGCGGTGATTCGATCCACCAGGATAAACGGGTAGCGGTGGGGCAGGAGTTTCATTATACCTTTGATATCGATGGGCAGTTGCACATCCAGTTCAGCAGTCATTTGTTTTCTCTCTGTTGATCTTGCTCATGGGCCAGGCAGGCGGTAAGCCGGTCCACCTCTTTTCGTAATCGCCGTAACTCTTTGATCATCTCCGGCAACCTGCTGAAAGCGGCAGTGGACCGTCCCCAGTTCTTTATCTCAATGGCGGGGGCACCGCCGATTCGTGCTCCCGGGGGCTGATCATTATGGATGCCGCTCATGGCGGCAGCCATCACCTGATCACCAAGGTGCAGGTGTCCGGCAACGCCGGCCTTGGCGCCGAGAACGACATTGCGTCCTAAGGTGGTACTGCCGGCAATGCCTGTCTGCGCGACCAGGACCGAGTTTTCCCCGATCACTACATTATGACCGACCATGACCAGATTATCGATTCTGGTGCCGGATTTGACCCAGGTGACGCCGAAAGCAGCTCGGTCGACGCAGGAGTTGGCACCGATTTCGACATCATCGTCGATTCGCACTGTACCGACCTGCGGTTTTTTGTGATGGTTGCCCATGCCATCGGTGGCAAAACCGAAACCGTCGCTGCCGATGACCACACCATGGTGTAGGGTAACCCGCTTGCCCAAGGTGCATTGCTGTGCCACCGTGACATTGGCGTGGATAATAGTGTCATCGCCGATGACAACATCACTGCCAATCACCGCTCCGGGATGGATCGTGACCCGCTCGCCGAGGGTGACGCGTTCACCCAGGCAGACCAGCGGCCCGATAGTGACCGCTTGCGGAATGGTGCAATCTGTGCCGATCACCGCTGATGGGTGAATACCCTGAGCGACAAAGGGTTTTTGCAACAGAAAGGTGTGGATGCGGGCGGCGGCGACCGAGGGATGGTCGCTGACAATCGACGGAATGGCCAAAGGGTCGGTACCGGTGGGGACAATGCAGGCGGCAGCTTTGCAATCGGCCGGCAATGGTATTTGTTTTTTGTCGAGAATGAAGGTGATTTCACCGGGGCCGGCCAGTTCGATGCCGTTGAGGCCGCGGATAGATACATGCGGATCGCCTTCTACTCGACCTCCTACAAGATCAGCCAGCTGCTGCAAGGTACATTCACGAGACACGTTTAAAAAACTCCTGGACGATAAGGAATTGCATGGGAGCGCGAATTTGTGTGCGATTGCCCCATGGCTTCATAATTTTTACTTGGGCGGAAGGGGCAGACCATACTGCACTTTCCGTTAATCGTAAAGAAAAACAGCGCTGCTGCGTTGTCGGTATCCTGCCAGATCCTCCTGCCAGCTTTGTTCAATTTCCTCGATGGTCACACCGCTTTCCACTGCTTGGCGAACCGCACGATCACCAATAATCAGATCCATGGGCAACCGTTCAAATTCATATTCATAAGGAGGTTCTTTGTAGGCAAAACTGTCGGGGTAGAGAGTTCGTATGGCCTGCAACAGGGCCAGACTGGTACGGTAGGGCCGGAAATCATTGACGTCGGTGACATGAATCTGGAAACCGTTGCAGGCTTGCCCCGCCCATTTTCCCGAGGTGGGCTCGAACCGCAGGGGCCGCAGATGGCATCCTGGCAGGTCGGTGGTGGCGAGAAAAGAAAGGACTGCCGTATGCTCGAGAAACGGTGCGCCGAACAGTTCAAAGGGCAGCGTTGTTCCTCTGGCTTCAGAGATGTTGGTTCCCTCCCAGATGACCTGACCAGGGTACACCAGCGCAGCCATGAAGGACGGCATGTTGGGGGAGGGGAAGACCCAGGGGTAACCGGTATCAGGGAAGAGCATGGTTCGTTTCCAGCCGTTCATCCGGACAACCTCAAGGTCGGCCCCAATCGATAACTCCTGGTTGCAGAAGAGGGCAAGTTCTCCGATGGTCAGGCCGTGCCGCATGGGAATGGCACATCTGCCAACAAAAGAAGCACAGTCCTCACGCAGCAGATTGCCTTCGGCCAGGTGGCCGCCAATGGGATTGGGACGGTCAAGGATGCGTACCTGTACACCGGTGGCCGCAGCCACTTCCAGGCAATGCACCACGGTCCAGATGAAGGTGTAAACCCGGGTGCCCACATCGATGAGGTCAACCAGGAGGACATCGATATCGGCAAACATGGTTGGATAAGGCTTCCGCGTTTCGCCATAGAGGGAATAGACGGGCAGGCCACTTTCCAGGTCGATGCCGTGATCGGATTCGATCATATTGTCCTGTTTTTCGCTGAAAAAACCATGCTGCGGCGAAAAAAGGCAGGTCAGTTGACCGGGAAAGGCTTGGCGCAAGAGGTCCCGGCTATGGACAAATCGACTGTTGACGGAGGCTTGATTCGAAAGAAGTCCCAGCCGTTTGCCGGCAAGGGAATGCGTCGAAGATTTACATAGCTGTTCTATTCCTATCTGTATCACAATATCCTCGAAAAAGAGTGGGGCAACGCTGTTCGGGGCGGTCGTTGATACCGAGCCCTGACATATATATTGCTGTTTGTTGGCACTGCTCGACGCAACGGAACATGCGGAGAGGTTGATTTGCATTTTCTAACGGAGCTTTTGGCCGCCGTCAAGGTCTCTACGCAAAGAAATACAAGACAGCGCACTTGATGGTGTCAAAAATGCAATGCAAAGTGTCGGGAAAATGCTACACTTTTCCCTGCACTACGGGAAATACGGTGCAATGTATTTTTCAATACCGCGAAGAGCCGATTGTGCAAGAAAAGTGCAAATTTTTTTTTATTAATAAAAATTAATAGGTTAAGTTTAAATTTCCCCCTGTTTGTTCAAAATTTTGTATTTTTTATGTAAAGGATATTGCCATCGTTAGAATCCTTTGTTATATTCCCGTTAACAAGATGCGATGTTGTCGGTGCGATGCACTAACAGGTTTGTCTGATTAAGTTTTTTGCACAACCTAAGACGCATTGCTTCAGCAAGTGCTGGAAAGTTTTTTTTGGGCAATAACGCCCAGGTGTTCATAAGCCTTAGTAAGAAGAGTAGGAGGAAGAATTATGAAGAAAGTATTGAGTGTGATGGCAGTATCGGCCTTTGTACTTACCGCCAATGCAGTATTTGCAGGTGGCCCCGGCAAACAAATGGATGAGGGATGTCCGGAAGCATGTCAGCAGCAGATCGATGATCTGCAGTCTTCTCAGGCGCAGCAGAACGAGCAGCTGGGTGCCCATGGCAAGCAGCTGGAAGATCATGAAGGTCGTATCTCCGTTCTGGAAGGTATCCTGGATGGACCGTGGTACGGCAGA
>JBFJXW010000031.1:0-26080 GCA_041622895.1 Desulfobulbus sp.
CCATGGCGCTCTCCGATCTTGATCAGTTGCTGGGCTCAAGCGTTAACATTGAGGGCATGTCTGTGATTGTCGGCAGAGTCCCGCTTGATTCACCAAAAACCCTGCGGGAGATCGGCGATAAGGTCCGTGATAAAATGCAAAACGGAATTATCGTCCTGGGAGGGGAATTCGAAGGCAAGGCCGCGCTCCTGGCCATGGTCAGTAAGGACCTCACTTCGACCATCAAGGCCGGCGACCTAGTTAACCGGGTGGCTTCGATAGTTGGTGGCAAGGGGGGCGGTCGTCCGGATATGGCCCAAGCCGGGGGCAGCATGCCGGATAAACTGGATGAAGCGATGGGCCGTGTAACTGGCATCGTCAAGGAACTGGCGGCCCGCCGGTAATCTATTGCCCGATATTATGAAACAATCAGCTGAAAATCAGAGAATCGTTATTACCGGGGTCGGCCTTACTGCTCCCGGAGCATCCAACCTGACGGATTTCCGTGCCAACCTGCTGGCTGGCAAAAGCGGGATATCCACCATTGATCTGCGTTACATGGGGGTGTATCCGGCGGGAATCTGCGAGTTTGCCGAAACCCGTTACCGCAAGAAACGGGAAAACAATCGTGGGACCCGCGGCGGATGTATCGGTGTTTACTGCGCCAATGAGGCCATCAACGATGCAGGGATCACATTTTCCGAGTATGACCGCGCAGCCACCGGAGTATACATTGGCCTGACCGAACACGGAACGGTGGAAACAGAAAATGAAGTCTATAACATAGGCCAGTTCAATTACGATGTTGACTACTGGACCCACCATCACAACCCCCGGACGGTACTCAATAACCCGGCGGGTGAGATTACGATGAATCTCGGCATCACCGGTCCGCATTACGCAATCGGCGCAGCTTGTGCCGCCGGCAATGCCGCTCTTATCCAGGGTATGCAGATGCTGCGTCTGGGGGAGGTCGATCTGGCACTATGCGGCGGAATTTCCGAGTGTGTCGGCTCGTTTGGCATCTTTGCCAGCTTTCGCTCCCAGGGAGCGCTTGCCGAGCATGTCGACCCTGCCAAAGCCAGCCGGCCCTTTGACCGCGAACGCAACGGTATCGTTATTTCCGAAGGCGGCTGCGTTTTCACTCTGGAACGCTTGGATCGCGCTTTGGAGCGGGGAGCAAAAATCTACGGGGAGATCACCGGTTATGGCATGAACTCGGATGCCAAGGATTTTGTTTTACCCTATGGTCCCCGGCAGCGGCAATGTATGGAAATGGCTCTGAAGCGGGCTGGTTTGGCCCCAGGAGATATCACCATCCTTAATGCCCATGCCACCGGTACCATGCAGGGCGATATTGAAGAATGCAAAGCCATCGGTGAAACCTTCGCCGGTTGCACCAATACCTGGATCAACAACACCAAGTCCAGCATCGGTCACGCCATGGGTGCAGCCGGAGTTCTGGAACTCGCCGGTAATCTGCCCTCCTTTACCGATCACCTGGTGCACCCCACCATCAACCTGGATAACCTTGATCCAGAATGTGCGCGTCCCGGCCTCGTGGCCAATACGCCGCAAGAGTTGGAACGCGTAGAGGCCATTCTCAACAATTCATTCGGCATGTTGGGTATAAATTCCGTGGTGATTGTTGAGAGATTTGTGGCGAACTAACGGTCTTTATGGTATTTCTTTCATCTTTCGCCGAAATGTAACAAGGCCCGTCTGTTTTATATATAGAGGAACGTAAAGTATGACCCGTGACGAAATCAAGGATGTTATCCTTGAAATCATAGCAGATATTGACGAAGAAGCTGATTTTAACAACCTTGATGCCGATGCACCCCTTCGGGATCAGCTGGATCTGGACTCCATGGACTTTCTTGATATTGTCATGGAGTTGCGAAAACGGTACAAGTTGCAGATTGCCGAAGAAGAATATCCGCAGCTTGCCACCCTGACCAGTTGCGTCAACTTTCTGGAACCCAAACTACAAGGCATCTGATCCTGTAACCGGGGCAACCTCTGCCGAAAGTGAGGTTCCGCAACTACGCCGGTTTTTCTATGTGCACATGGCGGATTATCAACTCATCATCATCGGAGGAGGTCTGTCGGGAATAGCGGCAGGGATTCGCGCCGCGCGTTTTGGCAAAAAAACGCTGATACTCGAGCAGCATGCTCTTCCCGGCGGCCTCAATTCCTACTATTTTCGTCAGGGGCACCTGCTCGAAACCGGTCTGCATGCCATGACCAACTGTGCTGCAGCCACAGAGAAGCACGCACCGCTCAATCGGCTCTTCCGCCAGCTGCACCTCTCCCGCAAACAGTTCATTCTCCAGGAGCAGATCGGCTCCGAAATTCGTTTTTGCGGACGAACGCTGTTGTTTGCCAATGATCCTGCAGTACTCGAGGCGGAAATCGTACGCGTGTTTCCCGCCTCTATCGATCGGTTTCGGCAGTTGAAACGAACGATCCAGCAGTATGATCCTTTTGCCGCCGCACCATGGCGTTCGACCCGGCAGTTCCTTGCCGAAACCCTGGGGGAACCGCGGCTGGAAGATATGCTTCTCTTGCCGCTCATGGTCTATGGCAATGCGGAAGAGCAGGACATGGATCTGGGCCAGTTTGTCATCATGTTCCGGGCTGTCTTTGAAGAGGGGTTTTTTCGTCCATCCGGGACTATTCGTGAATTTCTCGATCTGCTGGTGCAGCAGTATCTGCAGTTTGGCGGTGTATTACGGTATCGGTGTCCGGTGGAAAAAATTCTCCATAACGGAGGCCGGGTTCAAGGCGTGCGGCTGGCGGACGGCGTAGAATTGACTGCTGATGCAGTCTTGTCCACGGCTGGTATTCCAGAGACCATACGGCTGTCAGGATGGGATCTGCCTTTGACCCGCTACAGCGGACGAATGAGTTTCATGGAAACCATCTCTCTGTTGCCTCGCGAACGGGCAACCGACCTGCGTACCAATCGCACTATTATTTTTTATCACAACGCGGCTGAATTGAAGTATCGGCGTCCGGAAACCTATCTTGATACCTCCTGGGGCGTGATCTGTTTCCCGGAAAATTTTTCGGGACAGGCATCCGCGGATTTAATGCAGATCCGAATAACCAATGCCGCCAGTTATCCGTTATGGAAAGCCTTGAGTGCGGAAGCCTACGAAGTGGAGAAAAAACAATGGGCTGCGGCCTCGGTCCGGGCCAGCGAGGAAATCATTGGGAATTATCAGCCGGCCATTGTATATCAGGACAGCTTTACGCCATTGACCATTGAACGATATACCAGAAAAGCTGACGGTGCAGTCTATGGCAGTGCGGTGAAAATCAAAGATGGCGTGACCCCCTGGCCCAATTTATTTCTCGCCGGTACGGATCAGGGGTACCTGGGGATTGTTGGGGCTATGCTCAGCGGCATTACCGTGGTCAACCGGCACCTCCTCCAGTGAAGTCCGTTTTGCCACTTTGCCGACGCGTATAATCAAAGGCTGGGCTTTCCGGTGCACTGCAGCGTATCGATCATGCTGCGTTTCGATCCTCAGCCTCAGCCGTTTGTTTTCAAATAGAGAAAAAGAGAAATGCAATACACGCCTCCGGATAAGGTGCAATCTAAATACGATGTGGTGGTGATCGGTTCCGGTCTCGGCGGATTGACCAGTGCCAACAGGTTGGCGGCCGCGGGGCATTCCGTGCTGCTGCTGGAACATCATATTCAGTTGGGAGGGCTCGCCACTTGGTTTAAGCGGGGCGGGCATATTTTTGATGTCTCCCTGCATGGCTTTCCCTACGGCATGGTCAAGACCTGTAAAAAATACTGGGGCAAAGCGATCCGAGATTCCATCGTCCAGCTGAAAAATATTGTGTTTGATAATCCGCAGTTTTCCCTGACCACCACGTTCAGCAAAGACGATTTCGTTCGTATCCTGCAGGAACGGTTCGGTGTGCGAAAAACCGTGGTCGAATCGTTTTTCGCCACAGTCGACTCCATGAATTTCTATGATGATCAGTCGATGACCACCAGGGAACTGTTCGACCGTTTTTTTCCAGGCCGCAGCGACATTCACCGTCTGCTGATGGAGCCCATCACCTATGCCAACGGTTCGACCCTGGATGAGCCGGCTATCACCTATGGTATTGTTTTTTCAAATTTTATGAACCGCGGTGTGTTCACCTTTGAGGGCGGTACCGATAAGCTTATCGGGCTGATGGCCAATGAACTGCTGGCCAAGGGCGTGGATATCTGCACTGGTTTCCGGGCTGATCGTATTCTGGTCGAGGGCGGCGTCACCCGCGGAGTGGCTGTCGGCGACCGTGAAATCGAGGCAAAGGCGGTCATTTCCAATGCGGGTATTACCAATACCATTGATGCGCTGGTAGGGAGAGAACGGTTTGCTGAAGCGTTTCTCGCCCGATTCAATAAAGTACAGGTCAACAATTCAAGTGCGCAGGTCTATTTTGGTCTCCGCAAAGGGGAGACGGTTGCCGATATTGGTGATCTGCTGTTTACGTCAACCGCGGAAGAGTTTTCCTCCGAGGAGATGCGGCGGATGGATACCAGAAGTCGGACCTTTTCCCTGTATTATCCCAAGACCCGGCCCGATGCGCCCCCTGATTACACCATTGTCGCATCAATGAACGCCAACTACGATGACTGGGCCGGACTTGATGAGGATGCGTACAATACAGCCAAAGAGGTGATGATCGAGCGCTGTTTTAACGATCTGGAGCGGTATGTCCCTGGAATCCGTACCATGGTGGACACTGTCGAGTCGGCAACGCCGCGTACCTTCCATCGCTATACCCTGCATACCAAGGGGACCTCGTTCGGCACCAAGTTTGAGGGGCTGGATATATCCCGTTCGCTGCACAAGGAGATCGACGGCCTTTTTCATGTCGGCTCCGTGGGCATAATCATGAGCGGTTGGCTGGGGGCGATTAACTATGGTGTGATCGTTGCCAACGATGTCGACAGCTACCTGCGAAGTTAGATTCGAACCCATTAGCCTGTCGGAGACGGCTGCAAACAACAAGTAGTGAGGATGCATGTCGGAATTTGAAGGAAAAACAGCCGTGGTCACCGGCGCAACCCGTGGTATCGGTAAGGCGGTCAGCGAGGCGTTGCTGGAACAGGGGGCGACCGTGATCGGTCTGTATGGCGGTCAGCAACAGGCAGCTGCAGCCTTTGCCAGGGAGTGCGCCCGGTACGGGACGAGGTTGCGTCTGCGGCAGCTCGATGTCAGCGACTACCAGGGAGCGGCCGGGTTTTTCACGGAATTGGAGGAAGAGTTCGACACCCTGGATCTACTGGTCAACAGTGCCGGCATCCGCAGGGATTCGGTGCTGGCCATGATGAAAGAAGATGATTGGCGACGGGTGGTGGATGTGAATCTGACCGGTGGCTACATCATGTCAAAGTTTGCGGTACCGCTGATGATGAAACAGAAATATGGGCGCATTGTTTTTATCACCTCGCCCATGGGGCATCTCGGTTTTTCGGGACAGAGCAACTATGCCGCTTCGAAAGCCGGCCAGGTCGGTCTGATGAAATCCCTTTCCAAGGAGGTGGCCAAACGGAAGATTACGGTGAATTGCGTGTCTCCGGGTTTCATCGGTACCGATTTCATTGGCGATCTGCCCGAAGCGCAGTTGAAGGAATATAAAAAAATGGTGCCGGCCGGTCGATTTGGCACCCCGGATGAAGTAGCGGATGCCGTACTGTTTTTGCTCAGCGATCGCGCAGCCTACATCAATGGAGCTGTCCTGGAGATCACCGGCGGGTTGTGAGGACACGATGACGGAAGACTTTATTCTGGCCCGCATCCCTCATCGTCCACCGTTTCTTTGGATCGATCGGGTGGTGGATATCACCAACGATACCATTCAGGCAGAAAAAGTGGTACCGGTGGATCTTGCTATTTTTCAGGGGCATTATCCCGAATATCCGCTGATGCCGGGAGTGCTGCTTTGTGAGGCGGTGTTTCAGGCTGGAGCTGTGCTGATTGCCGAGTTGATGGGCAGGGAAACGCAGACAGGTGGAAATAGAAACGGATCGAAAGAATCGGTGCCGGTCTTGACCAGAATCCTTGGTGCCAAATTCAAACGGGAAGTTCGCCCTGGCGATACGTTGGAAATTTCGGCAACGTTGGTTGAGCGGATGGGCCCGGCCTGGCTGCTGAAAGGTAAGGTCCGGGTCGGCGGTAAAGTAGCGGTGCAGGTCGAATTTGCCTGTGCCCGCAAGGGGGCGTAAGTGGGATTTCTCGGTTTGGAAGGACGTACGATCGTAATTTTTGGCCTGGCCAATAAAAAATCGATTGCCTGCAGTATCGGTCGGGTACTGGTGTCGGCTGGAGCCGAGGTGATCCATGTGGTCAGGAGCGAACAGCGGGCGGAAACAGCCAGCAAACTCTTTCCCGAGAGTCCGGTTTTTTTATGTGATGTTGAAGAGGAAGGTAATATTCTCCGGGTACGGGATGAGATTGGCAACCACCTCTCCGCTCCGATTGACGGTATTGTTCATTCTATTGCTTTCGCCAATTACTCGGAAGGGATGCAACCGTTCCATGCAACACGAAAAAAAGATTTTCTTCAGGCAATGGATATTTCCTGCTTCTCTTTTATTGCCATAGCCAATCATTTTAAAACGCTGCTGGCCAAACAGGCATCGCTGGTGACTATCTCCATCTCCACCACTCGTATGGCGGCAGAAAATTACGGGTATATGGCTCCGGTAAAAGCAGCGCTCGAGTCCTCACTGTGTTTTCTGGCGAAAAGTTTTTCCGCGTTTTCAGAAATCCGTTTCAATGCAGTCTGTCCCGGCCTGCTGAAAACTTCAGCTTCCGCCGGTATACCCGGTTATATTGAAAGCTACCTGTTTGCCGAACAGGCTACCTTGCGAAAAAAGGCGGTACAAACTAAAGAAGCGGCCAACGTGGCTGCTTTTCTGCTTTCCCCTCGATCCTCGGGGATGAACGGACAATGTTTGGTGGTCGATGCGGGTATGGGCATGAACTACTTCGATGCCGAAATCGTAGGCAAAGCCGTCGGTTGAGTGGCCGATACGATGTTGAACAAGCGTTTTTTCTGGTTACGAAGTGAGAGATGCTGATGCAGCCATGGCAGGTGTTTGGACGATTTTGGGAAATGGTAAAACATGCCAAAGCGGTGGTGTTGTCGCCCGCTACCCCCTGGTACGTGAAGGTCATCTTGGTTTCAGGAGTCCTGTACATCCTTTCTCCGTACGATTTTATCCCTGAATGGATCCCGGTTATCGGGGTGATGGATGATTTTGCCCTGGCTGCCCTGTTGCTTGCCTGGGCCAACAGTTTTACACTATCCAAGTGATGAATCCCAAAAACCGCAATGCTCTGCCTTTGGCTTGCGGTGAATAAGGGTTTTGCGAAATATAAGGAGTGGTTGTTTACTGATGCGGTACACTAAGGTCTGCCTGCACGATTTCGGCTATGCGTTGCCGCCAATCGAATTGTCATCCGACGCTATTGAAGAACGGCTGCACCCTCTGTACGAACGGCTGAAGCTGCCAGCCGGCAGGCTCGAACTGATGACCGGCATTACAGCAAGGCGGTTATGGGAGCCGGGAACGCGGCCAAGTGCCGGGGCTGCCACAGCTGGAGCGCAGGCTCTTGCCAGGGCAGGGATTCCGGTCAATGATCTCGGGTGTTTGCTTTTCACCTCAGTGAGTCGCGACATGATGGAGCCGGCAACCGCTTCCTTTGTTCATCGAACCCTTGGCCTGTCGCCCTCCTGCCTGCTGTTCGATATCTCCAATGCCTGCCTGGGGTTTCTCGACGGCATGATCATGCTGGCCAATATGATTGAGCTGGGCCAAGTCAAAGCCGGATTGCTTGTGGCCGGCGAAACTGCGGAAAACCTAATTGAATCTACCCTGGCACATTTGCTCGACGATTCCTCACTGACGAGAAAGTCGATTAAACCGCTGTTTGCCTCCCTGACCATCGGTTCCGGAGCCGTGGCTCTGGTCATGACCGACCAAAAGTACAAGGACAGCGGTCACTACCTGCGGGGCGGTGCCTGCCAAGCTAATACCGAACATAATGATCTCTGTCAGGGCGGTCAAAATGCCGAACAGGGAACCCTGATGTCCACCGAGTCCGAGCAATTGCTGGAAAAGGGGATCGAGACCGCCGCCGCCTGTTGGCAGGCCTTTCGTCAGGAACTCGACTGGCAAACCGCATCCGTTGACCGTTTTTTCTGCCATCAGGTCGGCAAGGCTCATGCTCAATTACTGTTTGAGCAGTTGGCGCTTGATCCAGCGAAAAATTTTGAAACCTTACCCACATTGGGCAATGTCGGTTCGGTTTCCGCCCCGATAACCATGGCCCTGGGCATTGAGCAAGGAGCCTTAGTGGTCGGGCAGCGGGCTGCGCTTCTGGGTATCGGTTCCGGCATCAACTCGCTTATGCTGGGTATTGACTGGTGAGGACCCACGATCTGGCTGAATATCCTTTTCGCCCCTCTTTTTTTTCAGTTGATGGCCATGCTCTGGCCTACTTGGACGAGGGCCAAGGACCGGCGGTGGTCATGCTGCACGGCAATCCCTCCTGGTCCTATCTGTACCGCAATCTGGTAAGCGCCCTGTGCGACCGGTATCGTTGCATCGTTCCTGATCATCTCGGTTGCGGTTCTTCTGATAAACCTGCAGATTATCCGTATCGGCTGCACAATCATGTCGACAATCTGGAGCGGTTATTGGACACGCTTGCTATTGATCGCTGCATTCTCGTTGTCCACGACTGGGGAGGAGCCATCGGTATGGGTTGGGCGGGACGGCATCCGGAGCGGGTCGCGGGGGTGGTCGTGCTCAATACAGCAGCATTTCGATCGAAACGGATACCGTTACGGATCGCGATCTGCCGTTGGCCGATACTGGGCTCGTTGTTGGTCCGCGGCGTAAACGGTTTTGCCCGCGCCGCGACCTTTATGGCAGTGGTACAGCCGATGCGGTCGGAAATTGCCCGGGGATTTCTTGCCCCGTATGACAGCTGGCGCAATCGTATCGCGGTGCATCGTTTTGTCGAGGATATCCCCATGGATGGACGGCATCCATCCTGGGAAACGCTGGCTGCCATTGAGGCATCCCTTGTTCGGCTGCGCCCATGTCCTATGCTGGTCTGCTGGGGGGGGCAGGATTTTTGTTTTAATGATTCCTTTTATAACGAATGGCAATTTCGGTTTCCCGAGGCGGAGGTTCATTATTTTCCCGAGGCGGGCCATTATGTGCTTGAAGACGCTTTTACCGATATCCTTCCACTGGTAAAAGGATTTCTCGAGAATAATTCAGGGTGATGCATGGATGATTGTAACATAGCCAATGCCCTGCGTGCGGTCGCCGAAACCCAAGGCGATCAAACCGCACTGGTTGCCTTGGAGAAAAAGCACTGGCAGCAGTGGTCGTTTAACGAACTGCGGCACAACAGCGACAGCTTTGCCACTGCCCTGCATACGGCTGGAGTAGAAAAAGGCGACCGGGTCATGTTGATGGTCCGACCCTCCATGGAATTTTTCTGCCTGACTTTTGCCTTGTTCCAACTTGGGGCAGTGGTCATTCTTATTGATCCGGGCATGGGATATAAAAACCTGTTGCGGTGCATCGGATCGGTTCGCCCGGATATCTTGATTGGCATTCCCCAGGCTATTTTATTCAGTTATATTTTTCGCACTCCTTTTAGTACCGTCCGCAAGCGTTTTTGTACCGGTCGTTCCCTGGGATGGCTGGCCGGTCGGCTTGAGCTGCTGCAGAATACTCCGTGTCCGCCGCGCTACCATGCAGGGGAAAACGATCCAGCCGCCATCATCTTTACCACCGGTTCCACGGGTCCCCCCAAGGGCGTGCAGTACACCCATGGTATTTTTCATACTCAGTTGCAGCTTATTCGTGATTATTACGGAATCGGTCCGGGTGATGTCGACCAGCCTGGGTTTCCGCTCTTTGGGCTGTTCGCCACCGCGCTTGGCGCCAAGGCGGTAATCCCTGATATGGATCCAACTCGGCCGGCTCGGGTCGATGCGAAAAAATTTGTCCGCACCCTGTTGGAATATCAAGTGACCTATTCGTTTGGGTCGCCGGCCATATGGAATGTGGTGAGTAGCTACTGCCTGGATCACCAAATCACATTGCCGGTACAAAAAGTGTTGATGGCCGGAGCTCCGGTATCGGGAGAACTGGTAGAGTGTGTTCGTCGAATATTGCCATCGGGGAGTCAAATCTTTACACCGTATGGCGCCACCGAGAGTCTGCCGGTGGCATCTATTGAGGGTGATGAAATCGTGAATGCGACCTGGCCGATGACTCGATCCGGCCACGGTACCTGTGTTGGACGCCCCCTGCCGGGAATCAGTATCCGCATCATAGAACCCGTGGAAGGCCCCATCGCCGCCTGGAAGGACGTGCGCGAGCTGCAACCGGGAAGCATCGGTGAGATTGTAGTTCGTGGCCCGGTGGTAACCAAGGCTTATGCCAACAATGACCAGGAAACCCGGCAGGCCAAGATTGCCGATGGCTTAGCGTTCTGGCACCGTATGGGCGACGTCGGGTATATAGATGAACAGGGGCGGCTATGGTTCTGCGGCCGCAAAGCACACCGTGTTCCTGCCAAACAGGGGATGATGTACACGATTCCCTGCGAGGCGATTTTCAATGAACATCCCCTAGTGCGGCGGTCCGCATTGGTTGGCCTAGGTGGATGTGAGGTAAAGGTGCCGGCAATCATTGTTGAAACGAATGCATCGGTCGGCGATCAGGAAGTTTTTATCGCTGAACTCCGTCGGCTGGCCCTGAACAATACCATGACGAAAGATATCGAGCACTTTCTGATACATCCTGCATTCCCTGTCGATATTCGTCATAATGCAAAAATTTTTCGTGAAAAATTAGCTGATTGGGCCGAAAAAAGGTTGCAACTGCCATGCGGGTGATAGACGATTTTACCATCCGGTCCGGAGGGGAGGCAATGAATAGCAGCAGCGTTAAAGGCCATTGACGGGCAACGATATGAGAATGGGAACAGGATGCAAAGAATGAAGAAGGTACTAGTGACCGGGGGTGGCGGTTTTATCGGTGGTGCCTTGGTACGAGAGCTCGTCCGGAGTGGAATCGAAGTATCGGTAGTCGGACGCAATGAGTATCCAGAGTTGGCCGCATTGGGTGTTCAATGCCTGCGCGGTGATATCCGTGACCTCGATTTTCTTGAGCATGCCTTAACCGGTTGCGACACCGTTTTTCATATCGCTGCCAAAGCTGGTATCTGGGGCTCTCGACAGGAATACTATTCGATTAATCTGGATGGCACGAAAAATGTCTTGGCTGCCTGCCGGAAAAATTCCGTATCCCGTCTTGTCTACACGTCAACACCCTCGGTAGTCTTTAACCGAAGCAGTCTTGAAGGGGGCGATGAATCAACTCCGTATGCGACCAGGCCCCTGTGTCATTACGCTGCCAGTAAAATTGAGGCCGAAAAAGCCGTATTGCGGGCTCATTCTCCCGAGTTGCAAACCATTGCTATCCGGCCCCATCTTGTCTGGGGTCCTGGGGACCATCATCTCGTACCGCGATTGCTGGAACGGGGCAGGGCTAATGCGTTGAAAATAGTCGGCACAGGTGAGAATTGGGTGGATATCACCTATATCGACAATGTGGTCCAGGCACATATGCTTGCGGCGAAGAATTTGTGTGCGGAGAGAAGCGGAGCCGGCCAGGCCTTTTTCATCGGCCAGGAAGAGCCGGTCAATCTCTGGCAATGGATCAATACCCTGTTTAGCAGGATGGGTATTGAACCGGTGCAGAAAAAAATATCTTTTGCCGCAGCCTTGGTTGTGGGGGGAGGAATGGAACTGGTATACACCCTTTTTCGTCTGCGGACGGAACCTAAAATGACTCGTTTTGTCGCCCATCAACTGGCTCAATCCCATTGGTTCAGTCATAAAAAGGCTGAGTCAGTGCTTGGATATAAACCGAAAGTGTCAACTGCTGCCGGGATGGACAGGCTGATCGGTTGGTTGCATGACTGACAAGTCAGCAAATAGTTGAAAAATTGTTTGGAAATTTATTTTGGGTGCGTTATTTTGCCGCCACTTCAGTGCAAAACGTCGGAACGAATAACACGAGCAGCTTTCGTTTCCGCACTAAAAGTTTGTCTGTGACGTGCTTTTTTTGAGGCGAGCAACAAGCATAACTGAAAAATCATATAAATTTTATTTAAAAAGATTTGACAGTAGATACATTTTTCAGTAGTTATCCGGAGCGGAAGATGAACCGCCATTCACTTGTTTTGGCGGGTAATTGCCATATTTCTAGTGATAAGGGGTAGTTGGTATGATTTCGATTGATGTTACACTATTAATGCACATTATCAACATGCTTGTATTGATGCTTGTTCTCAATGCAATTCTGTACAAGCCTGTGCTCGGGATGATGGAAAAAAGAGCACAAAAAATCCAATCCCTGGATGGCGAAGTCGCTCAGTTTGAGCAAAATGCCCGTCAGCGTCAGGCCGAAGTGGATAACAAATTGCGAGAAGCCAGCAACAAGGCTAAAAAAGCACTGGATGGCGCGCGCGCCCAAGCACAGGCTGCAGGTGCTGAAAAACTGGCAACCATCCGCAAGGAGTCAGACAGTGTAAAGGAAACGCAATTGGCTGAGCTCAGATCCCAGATCGAGGTGGCCAGGAAAGAGCTTCAGGGAAACGCCGAGGGCTTTGCTCAGGCAATGGCAGGAAAGATACTTGGAAGGAGTCTGGACGCATGAGAGCTTGTATCACTTCACTTTTACGGCTGGTATTTCTGGCGATTCTGATCGGTGTATTGCCGCCTGAGTTTGCTTCAGCGACTGAAGCACCGGCATCGACCACCCAAGAGGCGGTAGTCGATACTCATGCGCAAGCCACGCATGCTGATGCGGCAACGGCAGCCCATGGGGCCCCTGCAGCCGGTCACGAAGTAGCCGCCGAAGGGGGGCATGGCGAAGCGCATGGTGGTGGGTCCTTGGCTCCCGCTAAATTGAAAGATTTGTTTTGGCGGGTAGTCAATTTTCTCGCCTTGGTTATCATACTGGTGAAATTTGGAGCGAAACCCATTGTTACCGGGTTGCGTGGCCGCCAGCAGCAGGTAAAAGAGGACCTGGAATCACTTACCTTGCGGCGTGATGAAGCAGAGCAATCCTATAAGGAATTCGAAGTCAAACTCGCCGGCATGGAAAAAGAGATGGAGCTGGTCGTAGAGAAAGCTATAGCCCAAGCGCACAACGAAAAAGAACGAATTCTGGCGGATGCTGAAAAAGCCGCGGAAGATATTAAGCGTCAGGCTGAGGCAGCTATTCAAGCGGAATTGGAAGATGCCAAAAGGATCCTCCGGGAAGAAATGGCTGATCAGGCGGCGGCAATGGCTGAAGAGTTAATCGTGAAAAATCTGACCCCTGCGGATCAGGTAGCGATTACTGAACAGTATCTTGAAAGAGTGGGTGCGGTACAGTGAAACATACAATACTAGCTCGTCGATATGCAAAAGCGCTCTTTTCTCTCGGGAAAGAGCAGGGAAAAACGGAAGAATACAGCGAAATGCTCAATGGCATTGGCGGATTGTACGATGACAGTGCGGCAGGTGTAGGTGATGCCGTTACCAATCCATTGTATCCACTTGATGTTCGACAGAAAGTGATGGCGAAGATTGCAGAGTCTGTGCAGGCTGATGCTATTGTGACCAGTTTCCTCAACCTTTTGATCGAGAAAAAAAGAGCCGATATTTTGCCCGACATTGCACGTGAAATGCAACTAATGGTGGATAAAGATCAGAACATCAGCCATGGTTCGATTGTTTCTGCCTTTGAGCTTGACACTGTGTTGCAGGATAAGATTCAGGCTACATTGGAAAAATTAACAGGTAATAGAGTTATACTTGAAACCCAGGTTGATCCGTCCATTTTAGGCGGTATAATTGCCAAGGTTGGTGACTTGGTGCTGGACGGAAGTATAAAGACGCAACTTAATGGATTAAAGGAATCTATCAAGGGGAGAGAATAGTCAATGCAGATCAAAGCCGAAGAAATTAGCCAGATTATTAAGGATCAAATCGCTGGCTATAAAAAAGATATCGACCTGAAGGAAACCGGAACTGTTCTTTCCGTTGGTGACGGTATTGCACGTGTTTATGGTGTGGAAAACTGTCAGGCCATGGAGTTGCTCGAATTCCCTGGGAACATTTTTGGACTGGCTCTGAACCTTGAAGAAGATAACGTAGGTTGCGCTGTTCTGGGTGATGTTCGAGACATTAAAGAAGGCGATATCGTTAAACGGACCGGTAAAATCGCTATGGTGCCAGTTGGCCCTGAGATGGAAGGGCGCGTTGTCGACGGTATTGGCCAGCCTATCGATGGTAAGGGACCGATTAACGCCAAAGAAACTCGAAAAATGGAGGTTATTGCTCCCGGTGTTATCGCGAGAAAAGGTGTGCACGAACCGTGTTACACTGGTGCGAAGGCCGTTGATGCCATGACTCCGGTAGGGAAGGGCCAGCGTGAGTTGGTTATCGGCGACCGCCAGATCGGTAAAACAGCGCTCTGCGTTGATGCTATCATTGCGCAGAAAAACACCGACGTTCACTGTATTTATGTTGCCATCGGCCAGAAGAAATCAACGGTTGCTCTGGTTGTTGAAAACCTGCGTAAACATGGCGCCATGGAGTACACCACAGTTGTTGCCGCATGCGCCTCCGATCCAGCGCCGATGCAGTATGTCTCCGCTTTTGCCGGATGCGCCATGGGCGAGTATTTTCGTGACAATGGTCAACATGCCTTGATCATTTATGATGACCTTTCCAAGCAGGCTGTTTCATATCGTGAACTTTCCCTGCTGCTTCGTCGTCCTCCTGGACGTGAGGCCTACCCTGGTGATATTTTCTTTAACCACTCTCGGTTATTGGAGCGTGCAGCCAAGTTAAGTGATGAATTGGGTGCAGGTTCCTTGACTGCTTTGCCGATCATCGAAACCCAGGCTGGTGACGTTTCAGCCTTTATTCCGACCAACGTTATCTCCATTACCGACGGTCAGGTATACCTTGAACCGAGTCTGTTTTTTGCTGGTGTTCGTCCTGCTATTAACGTCGGCCTCTCCGTTTCCCGTGTAGGTGGTGCCGCACAAGTAAAAGCGATGAAGCAGGTTGCCGGTACACTTCGCTTGGACCTTGCTCAGTATCGCGAACTTGCAGCCTTTGCCGGTTTTGGTTCTGATCTAGATGCTGCAACCCAGGCTCAGTTGACTCGTGGTGAACGACTGGTCGAGATCCTGAAGCAGCCGCAGTACCAGCCGCTGCCTATGGAAAAGCAGGTTACGATTATCTTTGCCGGTACCAAGGGATACCTTGACAAGTTCCCCGTCGATACACTTGCCGATTACGAACAGGAACTCTACACCTACATTGAGGCCAACGAACCCAGCATTTTCGCCGAACTTCAGGAGAAACAAGTTATTTCTCCGGAACTGGAAGAGAAGATGAAAAAGACACTGGTCTCCTTTGGTGAAACCTTCAAGGCTACAAAGGGCCTGAACTAAGCGCAAAGGTAGACACTCATGCCTGGATTAAAGGATGTCAAAGATAAAATAAGCGGTGTAAAGAAGACTGCACAGATTACCAAGGCTATGAACATGGTCGCCTCGGCTAAACTGCGCGGTGCCCAAGAAAAGATGGAGTCTTTCCGTCCCTATGCGGGCAAATTCGCCGAAGCAATGCGCGATCTCTCCGGTGGAATTGAAAGCGGAGACCTCCCGCTGATGGAAGTTCGAGAGGTAAAATCGGTAGAGATCGTTGTTGTCACCTCCGACCGAGGGTTGTGCGGCAGTTTTAACGCAAATATTATTAAAAAGGCGGAAAAGCTTCAACAACAGTACGAGTCAGCCGGTAAGAAGGTAACTTTTGTAACTGTAGGGAAAAAAGGAACACGTACTTTCAGAAAAACTGGAAAGCTGCGGGCTTCTTACAACGATATTATGGGCTCTTTTCAGATGTTCAATGCCCGTGAAATTTCCCAGAATATCACCGAGGCCTTTCTCACCGGTGAGAGCGACCAAGTTGATATCATTTATGGTAAATTCTATTCTGTAGCTGTCCAACGTCCGGTTACGGAAGAATTGTTGCCAATTAAACCTGTAATTGCTGAAGGCGAAGATACGTCGAACAAGGGAGATGTTTCCGGATCGTACACTTATGAACCCGACCCCGGAGAAATAATGGAAGTTTTGCTTCCTCTCTTTTTAAACGTTCAGATTTATCATGCCATGCTGGAAGTCGGTGCCAGCGAACATGCGGCTCGTATGACCGCAATGGACAATGCCACCAATGCGTGCAAGGATATGATCAAGGAACTGACTCAGTTATATAATAAAGCCCGACAGGCTGCTGTTACCAATGAATTGATGGATATTGTCGGTGGCGCTGAGGCACTTAGAGGATAATACGATACCACAGGGTATTTTACTAGTTTAGAGGAGGCCATTTCAAATGGGTGAGTCACGAGTTGGAAAAATTATACAGGTTATTGGACCGGTAGTGGATGTGGAGTTTGAACCGGGCAATCTTCCTGATATTATGAACGCACTTTTCATTACAAACCCTGCAATCAATGACGAACCAGACAATCTGGTTTGCGAGGTTGCACAACATCTGGGCGACAACGTAGTTCGTACCGTCGCCATGGACCAGACCGATGGTCTTGTTCGCGGTATGGCTGCCCGTGATAGCGAGGCTCCCATTTCTATCCCGGTAGGCGCACCTGCACTCGGACGTATCATGAATGTAGTCGGGCGACCGGTTGATGGTCTCGGTCCTATTGCTTCTGATAAGACCATGTCCATTCATCGCCCTGCACCACTTTTTACCGAGCAGGATACCGAGGTTAACGTTCTTGAAACCGGTATCAAAGTAATCGATCTGCTGGTCCCGTTTCCACGAGGTGGTAAAATGGGCCTTTTTGGTGGTGCCGGCTGTGGAAAGACCGTTATCATGATGGAGATGGTTAACAATATCGCTATGCAACACGGTGGTATTTCGGTATTCTGCGGTGTTGGTGAGCGTACCCGTGAAGGTAACGATCTGTACAACGAGATGAAAGAGTCGGGCGTATTACCGAAGGCCGCTCTTGTTTACGGGCAGATGACAGAACCTCCTGGAGCCCGTTCGCGTGTAGCTCTGACCGGTCTGACTGCCGCTGAATATTTCCGTGATGAAGAAGGACAGGACGTACTGTTCTTTGTTGATAATATCTTCCGCTTTACCCAAGCAGGTTCCGAGGTTTCTGCTCTGCTCGGACGTATTCCTTCGGCGGTTGGTTACCAACCGACGCTGGCGACTGACCTTGGTGCATTGCAGGAACGCATTACCTCTACGACCAAAGGATCGATCACCGCTGTACAGTGCGTATATGTACCTGCAGACGACTTGACCGACCCGGCACCAGCTACTACTTTTGCTCACTTGGACGGTACTGTTGTTCTTTCCCGTCAGATTGCAGAATTGGGTATTTATCCAGCTGTTGATCCGTTGGACTCCACCTCACGTATTCTTGATCCCAACGTTGTTGGTCAAGAACATTATCTTACTGCTCGTGGGGTACAGGTATCTTTGCAGAAGTACAAAGAACTGCAGGATATTATCGCTATCCTTGGTATGGATGAGCTTTCAGAAGAAGATCAGCTGACGGTTTCCCGCGCACGTAAAGTTCAACGTTTCTTGTCTCAACCGTTTCATGTTGCGGAGGTCTTTACTGGTTTCCCAGGCAAATATTGCAAGGTTGAAGATACTGTTCGTGGTTTTAAAGAAATTCTCGAAGGCAAACATGATGACTTGCCTGAGACCGCTTTTTACATGGTCGGTGGCATTGATGAAGCTGTTGAGAAAGCCGCTGCACAACGAGCTAAAGCCTGATTCCTTTTACGCTGAAGCGAGGAAAGAGTAAATGGCACAAATTAATTTGGAAGTCGTAACACCAAGCGGATCGGTTGTCAGTGAACAAGTAGATATTGTTACTGCTCCCGGTGTCAGTGGAGAGTTTGGTGTTCTTGCCAATCATGCCCCTTTTTTGAGCACGGTTAAAACAGGAACGCTGACCTTCAAAAAAGACAAACAAACCAAATATCTTATGGTAACTGGTGGGTTTACTGAGGTATCAAACAATAAAATCACCTTTCTGGTGGAAAACGCCGAGTTTGGCAATGATATTGATGTAGATCGCGCTTTGCGTGCAAAAGAACGTGCTGAAAAACGATTAGCGCAAGCACAGCAAGCAACCGAAAAAATAAATAGAACGCGTGCTGAAGCAGCCTTGCAGCGTGCCATGGCACGACTCAGAGCAGCAGAAATGGCTCGCCACTAAGAAAGTAATTTACACACAGTCCGTTTTGTTTTCATAAGCCGCCCTTTCATGGGCGGCTTTTTTTTGTTTGAGGTATATTTATATTTTAAAGACGGAGGGCACAGCGCATTTGAAGAACATTCTCTCAGATAGTTGGAAAATTAACTCAAATAGATCTAACTGCCTGCTTCTTAATTGTTTTTTCTGTGATAGTGCAGCGCCGGAGCACAGTAGGCATTGACTGAACCCTCGACAACCCGTCCACCCCAACCAACGTAGTGCCGTGAGTCGCTCTGCCGTATCTGGCCACCGTTTCCAGTTCTCTATAACCGGTCACATTTCTCTCCCCTAGGGCCACGATAGGCCTTGCAATCCCGTTAAGTGGCTTCAAAATGTCCTGCTCACAGTTTCGAAAAGCTAAAAAAGCTGGCAACATATCCTGATCCCTCCATTACGATACCTCCATGGAGAGAGTGATAATAGACTTTCGCATATAGGTATTACCGGTGGCCAGGTACACTTGTGGTACCACCGGCAATACCCATCATTGATGCTGCTCCAGGACGGTTAAATTACCGTCAATGTCGCATTATTGTTAACGGCAACTGAAAATTGACCCACTTTTGCTATTGATCGGCAATTGAAATGTGACCCACCCTTACGTCAATTATCTTTTTTTATTGGAGTCAACTGTTGTCCGATAATCCCTGATTTGCGTTTGTCTTTCAGACGATAACTGTCCCCCCTGATTTGGATGACATGGGCATGGTGGAGCAACCTATCAAGCATGGCTGAAGTGAGTGCCGTGTTGCCGCCGAAAGATTGTTCCCATTCCCCGAAACTCAAATTGGAGGTCAGAATGACTGATCCGGTTTCATATCGTTTGGCGACAACCTGGAACAAGAGGTTGGCCTGGGTTGCATTGAAAGGCAGATACCCGATTTCATCGATGATCAGGAGTCTGGGGCCAAGCACACTTCTACGCAATACCTCTTGATACCGGCCCTGTCTTTGGGCGCTTTCCAACAAAAGAATTAGGTCGGCTGCCGACAGGAAACGAACCTTGCAGCCGCACTGAGTCGCCCTGTATCCTAAGGCAATCGCCAGATGCGTCTTTCCGGTGCCGCTCGGTCCCAGGAAGATGACATTCTCCTTTCGTTCAAGAAACGCCAGGCCGGATAGCTCCAGGAGCCGTTGTCGGGGAGCACCACCGGCAAAATCGAAATCATACCCCTCAAGGGTTTTTATGGCAGGGAACCCTGCCATCTTGGCCAGTATATGGCGGGAACGGTTCTGCCGGGCCTCTTGTTCTGCTTTCAGCACCTCTTCCAGGTAATCAAAAAAACTGGCATCCTTGCTTGCCGCCACGTCGGCCAGATCCGGATAGGAGGTGGCCACGGCCTGAAGTTTGAGTTGCTCGCAAAGATGAACAATCCGTTCATGTTGGGTCATCAGCACCCCTCCTGCACGAACTGCTCGTATATTTGCGGCGATCGTTGGAGCGTATCCATCGGCCACGGAGTGGATGCCGTAGGCTCTTTGCACGGAAGCACCGGCAATCGCTGCGGCAGGGGTAACAACGCGCTTCGCTCAATGACAAGCTGTTCCCATGGCTTCTTGCCGGTTTCTCCATGAATCCGGCAGTTGGCCACTTCCCGCAGCCACTTGAGCACCTCGGCATTGGCCGTGGCCGCATCAAGGCGAAGACCGGCTTGACTGAGTCGTGATTGCAGCGGGACGTAAAAACTGTAGCGCAAATAGCGATTAAACCGCTCCACTTTCCCTTTGGTCTGCGCTCTGTACGGGCTGCACAGTCTTGGCAGAAAACCAAAATGACGCGCCATGTCCCACAGACCGGGATGGAAACGATGCTTGCCTTCGCCGTAGGCGTTGCGGTCCTGCACCACGGTCTTCATGTTGTCATAGTTATGTGGCCGTTCGGAATATGTGGCCCTGTTGTCAAAAATGCTATCGTTAACAGGTGGAGCCCTCGAACGAGGGCAACATAATAGTCACAAAGATTTAAGCCAATTCAGAAGGTCTTGGTCGTCCCGCCATACTGGCTTACGGTGGGATTCCTCCGAAATATTCACAGGTGGCTCGCAAACTTCTAAAGCCTCGGCCTTCATCCGCAAAGTTACTTCGGCATAGCGATTGGTGGTTTCCAAACTGACATGCCCAAGCCAAGCACGTATGACGTTGACCTCGACCCCGGCCTCCAGCAGGTGAACGGCTGTTGTATGACGAAAGATGTGAGGAGAGACCTTCCGAGGTTTTCCACTTGCATCTTTTTTCAGCACGTTTACGGTATGTCGGCGAACGATCTTGTAGATTCCAAAACGGGTAAGCGGATTGCCATTGCGCGAAGTAAAAACTGGACTATCGGGCGAAGGTTGAGAGGTTTGCTTTTTTATTAACCGTTGGAGAAGAACTGCCGTTTTGACCCACAGCGGGCAGAGTCGCCATTTATCGCCTTTTCCATGAAGGCGGGCTCGATGCTTCGAGGTAAGATCGAGATGAGCTACACGCAGATCAGCTACCTCCTGCGCTCGCGCTCCAGTATTATAGAGGAAAAGCAAAAGGGCATGATCACGTAAGGAAAAAGGGCCCTTTGTTGGCATAGCCGAGAAAAGATCCTCAATCTCATCGTGTTCCAGATAGAGAGTCTGTGGAGGCGATGTGCGCTTTATCGAAATGCAGGCTACCTTTTGCGCCTCTACCAACATCGTTGGCTCGCACCTAGCGAGATACTCGAAAAAGCCCCTGATGGCTGCCAGACGATGATTTCGGCTCCGCACTTGGTTGTGCCTCTTCTCTTCAAGAAAAATTAGAAAGCGCCTTACCTGTTCACTTGTCAGATCTGTCAAATTGAGGCGAGTAAGTTTACGTTTGGTATCATCGGCGACGAACAGCAGAAAGAGTCGCAGTGCGTCTTTGTAGCTCCTAATGCTGGCTGATCGCAGTCCTTTTTGGCATTTCAGTTCATCCTCAAAAAAGGCATGGATAAGAGGACCAAGTTGAGAGTTGCTCATAGGCCCACCTCCTGGCTCAAGGAACCAACCAGTCGCTCAAACCTCCGGCCGGCTTCAGCAAATAGTTCATCGGTAACCGTTAAGTACCAACTTGTTGAAGCCGGATCAGCATGGCCCATAAAGGTGGAGAGATGAAATAATCTCTGCCCGGGATCGATCCCCATTCGATACCACCGCAACAGATTTTGTACCGCGAAGGAGTGGCGAAGGCAGTGTAAACAGGGATGTGCAGTTCCAGGTGCAATGGTGAGTTCGATTTGAGGCAATAGACGATGGAAGAGCTGACTGATGGTTTCCGGGCGCAGTGGTTTTCGCCGATTAAATGAGAAAAGTGGATCGTCAGGTTGCCATTGGCCGTACCAACCTATGCGTTGCAGCAGATACGTTTCTATATGGCATCCCAGTTTGGGGCCAAAGGGCACGAGCCGACTTTTGCCGAATTTGGTTTCTCGAATCACAAGCAACTGACGCCGCTGGTCCACGTCCTTATGGCAAAGCCGGACAATCTCACCAACCCTCAAGCCGAGCCCGTACAACAACCTGAAGATCAGTGGATATACCTCTTTACGATGGGTGGCATTAGGGGTATCCGGCAAGCGTGCCGCTATTTCCAAAATGTGCTGGACCTGTTCAAGTTCGAAAAGGAAGGGAAGGAGTCGTGAGGTGGCGGGCCGAGGTCGCGCTTGCACCGGAGAATGAGCTGATCGACCTTGAACAACCATCCAAGCGAAGAAGCCGCGCAATACTCCCAAAAGGTGATTGAAGCTACGAGGTCTGGTTCGTGGCCTGGAGGCCATAAAAGCTTCGATTAACGGAGGTGTTAGACCATCCTGATCAATCACCGGATAGTTGGCAAGAAAGCGATCAAAGAGGCGCAATACCGATTCCTCTGTAACGAATTTGCGACCGGTTGCCCTTTTGCAATCGAGGTAAAGCTGAATGTCCCCGGCAAGGAGGCTGTTAAGAGGAGTACGGATACTCATCATAGTTTCTCCCCGTGCCCCTGGGCAACTTCGCGCAAAGCTTCCACTGCGACCTTGGTGTAGACTTGGGTGGAAGAAGGTGAGGCGTGTCCCACGTAATCGCCAATGGTCTTGAAGGAGAATTCTGCATCGACAAGTCGTTGCACGCAGGTGTGACGTAAGGTATGTGAACCGGGTCTGCCGACTTTAATGCCGGCCTTGTGCAGATAGTGGGTCACTCGCTGCGAAACCGAACTGGCGGTCATCGGTTTGCGTGGAGCCATAACGGTAAAAAAAAGATGGCGTTCGACGACCTCCGGCCGTCCACATTTGAGATAATCAACAATTGCATCACCTACAATACCCGAGAGTGGGTAGGCGGTATTATGACCTGCCTTTCGTTCAGAGATAAGCAGCCGTTCCCGACTCCAGTCAATATCGTCGAGTTTCAGGCCCGCCACTTCACAACCGCGAAGCCCATAAGTTACGAGAAGCAGAAGAATCGCGAAATCGCGTTTACCCCGGGGTGTACGTCGGTCGACCGCTTCGAGCATCTGTTGCACCTCATCCCAGGAGATAGCGCGCGGCAGATTGGAGAGCTGGTACCTTCTTGGGGCTTCAATAGCACCACTAAGATCCTTCGTTATTTTTCCCTCGCAATGAAGATAGCGGAGAAATACACGTAGTGAACAACACAGTCCGGTTACCGAGGATTTGCTCAGACGAGGGCATTCATTGACAAGAAAGGCACTCAGGATAGTTGGGGAGATATCAGCAAGACTGGTGAGGCCGATTTGACTCAAATAGGCTTCGAAAAGCCGTAAATAATGACCGTAATGCAGGAGAGAACCCTCCCGTAGACCTCGTTCCTGGCGAAGAAAAAGCAAAAATCCGGAAGCTTGGTTGTTGAAAGGGATGTCTGTTCGTCGTGAACGACCCTTGCCTTTAAAACTGGGCAAGAGCAAACGCAGCATTTGTTCCACAGGGGTACGAGCGTCCTTCGCGATCCAGTTGGGGATTTCCTGGTAATGACTCCCATGCTCACAGACCCATTGCGAGACAAATGGCTCAACAAAAGCAGGCAGATCTTTGAAACTTTTGGCACCCTGTTCTTTGGCAAATTCCCCGAATCGTCTGAGAATCGGTAACCGGCGGTAAAAATTTCGAGTAGCATAGCCGTGTTCGGCAAGCCATAGTGCATAGCGCTCAATCGGCTCACAAATCCAGGATGCGCGATAACGATCTACAGTGTCGGGTTTTAGAAAATAACGTTCGAGCATAGGCAACCTCCCTTGGGTGATTGTGAAAGTTCCCAAAAGGTTGTCTTTCAGAACGTCAATGGACAAGAAAAATTATGTGCCCTTCAAAAAGTATTGTTGTCTATTCAGCCTTGGGTTGCCTTTCTTAAAGCTACATATTCCGAACGGCCACATAACTATGATTATGTTCCGCGGAACATAATCATAGAGTACTTCTCGGGGTACTCCTCCGAAAAAGGCAAACGCTTCTTCATGGCAGTCCCGGAGTACCTCAAATCGTTCGCTGGTTACAAACTTCACAAACGATGCCCTGCTGAATCCCAAAGTGGCTACAAAGGCGGAAAGCGGTTGCCTGCCGCCTCGAAGTTCACACCAGTCCACTTGCATCTGCCGGCCCGGCAAGGTTTCAAAACGCACCACCGGTTCGGCGGCCGGAACAGGATACAGACCACTGAGATACGACCTCAGCAACCGCAAGGATCCGCTGTATCCAAGCTCTTGAATCTCGCGAAACAGCACCGGTGCAGGAAGGCGATGAGGCCGTGCCGATTTGACCCGTCCCTTCAGGTATCCTGCATACGGATCAAGCTTGCCCGGACGTTTGCGCTATTTTTCAGGATAGTTGCCGCATTTTTTTCATCAAACAACTCTACTATTCAACGACAATTATAATTCCCGTACATCAAGACCGGGGGGAGCCGGAAGCATCGGCAATGTCAAGGGCAAGATAAACGCTCCGCAAGCTGCGCGCCCTTGACACTGCCGATGCTTCCGGCTGATAGAGCTAACACGAGATGATTTAAAAAAATCATCTCGATTTTTATTTGTTCTTTGACATCGAGCTCATTATCACGCGACCTGCAGAAGTGGCATCGACTTGGTTTCGCTGTCTTTTGGACAGTTGAGCCATACCTCCTGCACCGGTTGCCAGTTACGACTCTCGCCGCTCCACCGATTGGGCTGCTTTTGTTTCGCCTGCTGATAAACCCTGTGGCGCTTGGCCAGCAGAATCGAGTCTTCCCCTCGATGACGTTGCGCCGGAGTCACATAGCGGATCGCGCTATGAAGATGCTCCTCATTGTACCACCACACGAACTTCCGGACCCATTTTCTGGCACCATCGATGCTGTCAAAACCTTTCACCGGGTATTCCGGTCGGTATTTGCAGGTGCGAAAAAGGGACTCTGAATATGGATTATCATTGCTGACCCGTGGCCGACTGTATGACGGAGTTACTCCCAGGGCCTCCAGCTTCGCTTTCATGGTAAAGCCTTTTTGCGGGCCGCCGTTGTCCGCATGCAGTACCGGCGGATCGAGCAGGCAACCCTCAGCCAAGATTGCCTTATGCAAGAGGTTCGCCGCGAAATCAGCACTCTCTACTGGATGAACTTCCCAGCCAACGACTTTGCGGCTGTAGATATCAACAATCATATACAGATAAAAATACAGGCCCCGGATCGGCGATGGCAGCCAGGTAATATCCCAACTCCACACCTGCCTGGGACTCGTCGCACAATATCCCTGCGGCGGGCTTTGCCGCCGCGGTTTAGCATTTCGACCACGATGATGTTGTTCATCTGCTTCATGGAGAATGCGGTAAAAGCTTGATTCTGAGGCAATATAGCACCCCGCATCGGCGAGTAGAGGAACTATCTGCCCGGGCGGCATGCTGGCATATGCAGGGGTATGGCAAATATCCAGTACATTTTGCTTTTCTTCCGGTGTCAATTTGTTCGCCGGTTCCGGTCGCAAGACCAGTGGCCGCTTGTCCGGTTTGATTCCGCCATCTTTGGTCCAACGCTGGTAAGTGCGAACGTCGATTCGTGCCACTTTGCAGGCTGGGGCAAGACGAGCTCCATCCCGGCGCGCATTATCGATCAACATAACTATTCTCCGGCGATCAGGGGTGCTGATCATTCGTCCTCGGGGTCCTCCTCCCAGATCGCCTGCACCTTTTTTTGCAACACCAGCAAAGCTGCGGCTTCAGCAAGGGCTTTCTCCTTGCGCTGCAGTTCTTTTTCCAGATCTTTGATACGCTTGCGGTTGGTTTTCTGTTCGCACTTCAGCTTGATACCGGCCTGCTTATCCCAATCGTTGGCGGCCTCACAGGCTTTGCGCCAAACTTTGATCTGGTCCGGGTAAATGCCCTTGCGCCGACAGTATTCAGCGGTTTCCTCTTCATTCAGGGACGCTGTTTCCATAACAGCTGCAAACTTGTCACGGGCAGTCCAGCCTTCCGGGCCGGTATCTCCATCCGGCAGCAGGATGCCTTTTGTTCTGGCCTCATTACGCCAGTTGTACAGCGTCGCTTCGCTGATACCTTCCTTTTGGGCCAATTGGCTAATCGACCGATTGTGCGGTGGCATCATCTTTTTCAACACCGCTTCTTTTCGTTCTGGTGAATATCGCATGCATGAACCTCCTGCCCCCTCTTATAACGGCCTTTAGTTCATGCGACAACTTCCCTGACACTGGGGG